>CAZQJD010000243.1:0-1057 GCA_964593575.1 uncultured Oscillibacter sp. | reverse complement strand
TTTTCCATTGTTGGGTTTTCCTTCTCGTTTTCTCCTACAACAACTTGACACCGACACCGTATGCACAGGAATTGACAACCTTTACGGAATGTTCTAAAATAGGATGATCTAATTTTATAAAGGAGTGTTTCTGTATGGATATTACGGAACTGCTGAGTGGACTGAAGCTGGGTTCTCTGACGCTGGGTGACGCCATCGGCGCAATTATCACTGCGCTGCTCCTGCTGCTGGTGATCAAGACGGTCATGAAGCTCCTCAAGCGGGTGCTGGGCGAAACCAGTCTGGACGCCAAGGTGCAGGGCTATCTCTGCACAGCTGCCAAGATCGTGATGTATATCATCGCCGTCATGACGGTGATGGAGAAGCTGGGAATTCAGGCCACCTCTCTGGTGGCGCTGACCTCTGTGCTCTCTCTGGGCATTACTCTGGCGGCGGAGGACATCATTGCCAATCTGGCCGGCGGTCTGGTCATCTTCAGCTCCCATCCCTTTGATCTGGGTGACACGGTGGAGGCTGAGGGCGTTACCGGTACGGTGAAGGAGATCCGTCTGTATCACACCAAGCTGCAGACAGCCGACGGCCTCACGGTCCTGCTGCCCAATAAGGCGCTCTCCAGCTCCAAGATGATCAACTATACCACGCTGGGCCGCCGCCGTGTGAGCATCACCATCGCTGCTTCTTATGATGCCTCCACTGAGGATGTCAAGGCTGCGTGCTGGGATGCCATCAACGCCACGGAGAATGTGCTGCAGGAGCCTGCACCCTCTGTGACGCTGACCAATTACGGCTCCAGCGCCATTGATTACACCATCCTCTGCTGGGCGGAGACTGCCAATTTCTTTACCGTCAAGAACAACATCAACGGAAAGCTGCGGGAGACCTTCGCCGCTCATAATGTGCAGATGACCTACGATCATCTGAATGTGCACGTGGTGAAGTAAGGGAAACGGTCAACTGCATCTATAATGAACAAGAACAGCGCCTCCGCAAGCGGAGGCGCTGTGTTGGTATGACGGGCATGTCCCGAAGCTTGGGTGGAAGTCCCAAGGGGCGTAGT
>CAZQJD010000242.1:0-1069 GCA_964593575.1 uncultured Oscillibacter sp. | reverse complement strand
TTCAATGTGATGACTTGTACCTTGAAATAGATGAGATTGTCTTTAATGATGATGCGGTAACTCGTAAATCTCCAATTATTCGTACTATTAAAGAAAAATATGATGGGATTGGATTCAAGGCGTATGAAAAGTGGTTGCAAGGGAGTAAACTACAAAAAGGTAATAACATTCCAGATGTAGGGACACCTAACAACCCAATAAATAAACTGTTGCCTCTTTATAATATTTTCCTTGGAAAGACAACTTATTTTGAAATTAAAGAAAAACTAGGATTAGAAGACTATCCTATATCATATATTCCTATTCAAGGTATAGAATTTGAAATTGGTGGTCCTTTTAGGAAATCTAATGCATATACATCAGTTACGTTAAAAATATTACCAGAAGAATGGAAGAAGTTAGGTATTATCGAAAGTTCTTCTATAGAAGAAATGAAAGAGTGTTTTTTGAATTTGGGCTTTGATTATTACCCAATTGTTGATGTTGAGATGTTGGAATTATTAGAACGAGAAAACGAACAGTCATTATTATTTGGATTTGATACTATAGAGGGACATTATAGTGTGCACGTAGAGTTCAAATACAATTATTTTGATCATATAAGTATACAATTTTTAGAAAAGGATGATTGTGATGAAAATACAACGTTATATGAGGAGGAATCGTATGAATGCCCTGTTTGTTGTGGTAATTTGATACAAATAGGTTTAGTTACATATGTATGCGAGAATTGTAGTCGCCCTTGGGGGCGTACATTCTCAAAACGTTGTCCTCGATGTGAAAGTGAGAATGTAATTAATTACGATCATGATAAAGCTTGTTTAGACTGTAATATAGGTTGGAATGATAAGTTACAATTTATGAAATGCCCGAATTGCAATTCTACTAAAGTATATCATGACGGAAGTAATCATTTGCAATTTAGTTGTTATGATTGCTATGAGGTATGGGGGATGACGGATGCAGAGTGTCCTTCTTGTCATAGCAAGAACACACGTAGAATCTCAAAAGGAAATTATCACTGTGATAATTGTGGACATGATTGGTAATATAAAATGGTATAAATGTC
>CAZQJD010000241.1:0-1201 GCA_964593575.1 uncultured Oscillibacter sp. | reverse complement strand
TACCTCCGCCTGCTGTGGGCGCGGGTGGGCACGCCCCACTGCCCCAAGTGCGGCAAGGAGATCCGCCAGCAGACCATCGACCAGATCATCGATCAGGTGCTGGCACTGCCGGAGGGCACCCGTATTCAGGTGATGGCGCCGGTGATCCGGGGCAAGAAGGGCGAGCATGCCAAGATCTTCGACGACGCCCGGCGTTCCGGCTATGTCCGCGTCCGGGTGGATGGAAACCTCTATGAGCTGGACGAGACCATCCAGCTGGAAAAGAACAAAAAGCACAACATCGAAATCATCGTGGATCGCCTCATCATTCGGCAGGACATCCGCCAGCGGCTGACGGACTCCGTGGAGACTGCCTCCGCGCTGGCCGGCGGTCTTGTGATCATCAATCTCCTGCGGGAGGAGCAGGACATCACCTTCTCCCAGAACTATGCCTGCGAGGACTGCGGCATCTCCATTGAGGAGCTGACGCCCCGGATGTTCTCCTTCAACAACCCCTTCGGCGCATGTCCCACCTGTACGGGCCTTGGCTTCCAGCAGAAGGTGGACCCGGAGCTGGTGGTGCCGGACAAGAGCCTGTCCATTCTGGACGGCTGCCTGCAGGCCTCCGGCTGGGCCAATGTCCGGGGGGACGGTATCTCCCGGATGTATTTTGACGCCCTGTCCAAAAAGTATCACTTCTCCCTGACGGAGCCGTGGGAAAAGCTCAGCGAAGCGGCCAGAAACATCATTCTTTACGGCACCAACGGTGAAAAGCTGGAGCTGCATTACGATCAGCCCCGGGGCAAGGGAACGCTGTATCAGGCCTTTGAGGGCGTGTGCAACAATCTGGAGCGCCGCTATCTGGAGACCCAGAGCGACAGCGTGAAAAAGGAACTGACGGAGGTCATGAGCGACTGCCCCTGTCCCGACTGCGGCGGACGGCGGCTGCGGAAGGAGTCTCTGGCGGTGACGGTGGGCGGACGGGATATCCACGCCTTTACGGAGCTGCCGGTGGATGACGGCCTGAGCTTTGTGGAGCAGCTGCGGCTGACAGAGCAGCAGATGCTCATCGCCGACCGTATCCTCAAGGAGATCCGGGCGCGGCTGGGCTTCCTGCAGTCGGTGGGACTGGGGTATCTGACCCTCAGCCGCAGTGCAGCCACCCTTTCCGGCGGTGAGAGCCAGCGCATCCGTCTGGCCACCCAGATCGGCTCCAGTCTGA
>CAZQJD010000240.1:0-1226 GCA_964593575.1 uncultured Oscillibacter sp. | reverse complement strand
GCATGGCTCGTTGAGGCCGTTGGCCAGCGACACGGAAAAGGCGTCCATGGCCAGACCCACGCCCAGCAGCACACTGTTGAAGAAAAACACAAATCCCGTTTCCATTTTACATTCCTCCGCATAAAAAATCCGGGTATGGTAAAACCATACCCGGAGACCTGTCAAAACATGCAGACTCCATGTACAGCTTTACGCACATACATGAGTCTCGCAATTGAAAGCAAGCCAGGCGTATTCCGCCAGTATGTTGACTTGCTACGCGCCAAGGCACGCTCGCTACTCCCTCACAGCCCTACTTTTGTACCACTTTTCGGCAGATTTGTCAAGACAAACCGATATTTTCTGCGGTTTTTTGATTTTAAATAGGTATCTATCCCCGGAAAGGCTTTGATTTCACTCATTTTTTCCCGGCGGCCATATGTTTTTTCTTGCGCAGGCTGTAAAAGGAATGTATAATGTATGAGTTAAGATACAGCCTAAGACTCTAAACGTTATGGAGGCATGAATATGACAAGCAATATCCGTCCCGAAACCATGGAACGTATCACCACCCCCGCTCTGGCAGAGGCTTTCATCGCCGAGCAGGTCGCCGCTGTCCGTGAGCAGGTCGGCGACAAGAAGGTACTGCTGGCTCTGTCCGGCGGCGTGGACAGCTCCGTTGTGGCTGCTCTGCTCATCAAGGCCATCGGCAAGCAGCTGGTCTGCGTGCATGTCAACCACGGCCTGATGCGCAAGGGCGAGAGCGAAGACGTCATCAAGGTCTTCGGCGAAGAGCTGGACGCCAACCTGATCTATGTGGACGCCACCGACCGCTATCTGGAGCTGCTGGCCGGCGTCGCCGAGCCTGAACGCAAGCGCAAGATCATCGGCGAGGAGTTCATCAAGATCTTCGACGAGGAAGCCGCCAAGCTGGAGGGCATCTCCTTCCTGGCACAGGGCACCATCTATCCCGACATCATCGAGTCCAAGGGCGTGAAGGCTCACCACAACGTGGGCGGCCTGCCCGAAGACATGGAGATGGAGCTGGTGGAGCCTGTCAAGCTGCTGTACAAGGACGAGGTCCGCGTTGTGGGCGAGGCTCTGGGCCTGCCCCACGCAATGGTCTATCGCCAGCCCTTCCCCGGCCCCGGCCTGGGTGTCCGCTGCCTGGGTGCCATCACCCGCGACCGTCTCCACGCCCTGCGGGAGGCCGACGCCATCCTGCGCGAGGAGTTCGACAAGAACGG
>CAZQJD010000239.1:0-1232 GCA_964593575.1 uncultured Oscillibacter sp. | reverse complement strand
AAGCAGGAGGAGCAGGACAAGATGCGCCGCCTGCAGCTGGAGATCGCCAAGAAGACTCCCCTCACCGTGAAGATCCCCGACGAGATCTCCGTTGGCGAGCTGGCTTCCCGCATGAAGAAGACCGGCGCAGAGGTGGTCAAGTGCCTGATGAAAAACGGCATCATGGCCTCCCTGAGCCAGCTGATCGACTTCGACACCGCCGCCATCATCGCCGAGGAGATGGGCTGCAAGGTGGAGAAGGAAGTGGTCATCACCATTGAGGAGCGCCTCATCGACGACCGCAAGGACAACGAAGACGAGCTGGAGCCCCGCGCCCCCGTCGTCGTGGTCATGGGTCACGTCGACCACGGCAAGACCAGCCTGCTGGACGCCATCCGTGACACCAACGTCACCGCAGGCGAGGCCGGCGGCATCACCCAGCACATCGGCGCTTATCAGGTGCAGATCAACGACAAGCCCATCACCTTCCTGGACACTCCCGGTCACGAGGCATTCACCTCCATGCGTGCCCGCGGCGCCATGATCACCGACATCGCCATCCTGGTGGTGGCCGCTGATGACGGCATCATGCCCCAGACCATCGAGTCCATCAACCACGCCAAGGCCGCCAACATCCCCATTATCGTGGCCATCAACAAGATGGATAAACCCACCGCCAACCCCGACCGCATCAAGCAGCAGCTCACCGAGCACGGTCTGGTCAGCGAGGAGTGGGGCGGCGAGACCATCATCTGCCCCATCTCCGCCAAGAAGCGCATGGGCATCGAGACCCTGCTGGAGATGGTTCTGCTCACCGCCGAAATGGGCGAGCTGCGTGCCAACCCCAACCGCGCCGGTCAGGGCACCGTCATCGAGGCCCGTCTGGACAAGGGCCGCGGTCCCATCGCCACGCTGCTGGTGCAGAACGGCACCCTGAAGCAGGGCGACATTATCATCGCCGGCACCGCCGTGGGCCGTGTCCGTACCATGACCGACTCCAAGGGCCGCAGACTCACCGAAGCCACTCCCTCCGTTCCCGTGGAGATCACCGGCCTCAGCGAGGCTCCCTCCGCAGGCAGTCCCTTCTTCGCCGTTGCTGACGAGCGCATGGCCCGCGAGCTGGTGGAGCAGCGCAAGGCTGAGGAGCGCGCCAAGGCCAATGCTCCCACCCAGAAGGTCTCTCTGGAGAACCTGTTCGATCAGCTGAAGTCCGGCGAGCGCAAGGAGCTGGCCCTCATCGTCAAGGCCGACGT
>CAZQJD010000238.1:0-1237 GCA_964593575.1 uncultured Oscillibacter sp. | reverse complement strand
GGCACGCTGGACGACGTGTTCAACCGCACCCGTCATCCCTATCCCGAGGGCCTGTTCAACTCCCTGCCCAACATCAATGACCGCAAGGCCAAGCTGCAGCCCATTCCCGGCCTGATGCCCGACCCCACCAACCTGCCTGTGGGCTGCGCCTTCGCGCCCCGCTGCAGGTATGCCACCGAGGCATGTAAGCAGGCCCAGCCGGTGACCCGTCAGGTGAGCGATACCCACATTGTGGCCTGTACCGCCTATGACGATCCCGCATTCCGGATCGAAAGGAGCAAGAACCGTGAGTGATGTCATCCTTGAGGTAAAAAACCTAAAGAAATATTTCAAGACCCCCAACGGTCCGCTCCATGCGGTGGACGACGTTTCCTTTACCATTGAAAAGGGCAAGACTCTTGGCGTGGTCGGCGAGTCCGGCTGCGGCAAGTCCACCACCGGCCGTACCATCCTGCGCCTCATCGAGCCCACTGCCGGTCAGGTGATCTTCAACGGCGTGGACGTCACCAAGCTGAGCAAGGAAGAGCTGCGCAAGAGCCGCAGCGAGATGCAGCTGATCTTCCAGGACCCCTTCTCCTCTCTGGACCCCCGCAAGACGGTGAGTCAGGCCATCGCCGAGCCCATCGTGTACAACAAGCTGATCCAGGGCAAGGAGAACGTGGAGAAGCGCGTTCTGGAGCTGATGGACACCGTCGGTCTTGCCGAGCGTCTGTACGGCGCCTATCCCCATGAGCTGGACGGCGGCCGCCGCCAGCGTATCGGCATCGCCCGCGCACTGGCCATGAATCCCAAGTTCATCGTCTGCGACGAGCCGGTATCCGCACTGGACGTTTCCATCCAGGCACAGATCCTGAACCTGCTGGACGAGCTGCAGGACGAGCTGGGCCTGACCTACATGTTCATCACCCACGATCTGGCCGTCGTCAACCATTTCGCGGACGACATCGCCGTTATGTATCTGGGCCAGCTGGTGGAGAAGGCTCCCGCTGAGGAGCTGTTCGCCAACCCCATGCATCCCTACACCCAGGCGCTGCTCAGCGCCATCCCCGTGCCGGAGACCGGCCGGAAGATCCAGCGCACCATCCTGAAGGGCGAGATCAGCTCTCCCATCAACCCCAAGGACGAGTGCCGCTTCGCCAAGCGCTGCATCTATGCCAGCGACGAGTGCCGCGCCAGGACTCCCGAGCTGAAGGAAGTCAAGCCCGGCCACTTTGTGGCATGCTGCAAGTGCGGCAAT
>CAZQJD010000237.1:0-1254 GCA_964593575.1 uncultured Oscillibacter sp. | reverse complement strand
GCGGCGGCGTATTTTCCGTCGTCATCCTCCCACGAATACCCCTCGCCCTCGTAGGCGTAGTCGGTGAAAGTCAGGGTGTTGGTGTCGGGATCGTAGGTGGCAGTGCCGCCCTTGCCGTCCTCGACGGTCAGCTTCCCGCCGGTGAGCTGTACGCCGCCAACCCAAAGATCTACGAAGGAAAGCGTTTCCAAGATCTCCATAGTCGCGGTGAACTGACTGTCCTCGTCAGACTGATAGGTGTAAGAGGCGCAAACACCTACCCTATAAGTCACATTGTTGGTCAGGCCGGCAAACGTGTGCGCAAAGGGAGCCTCGGCCGCCAGATAAGTCTTTGTGTCGGCATCCTCCACGTCAGCATCTTCCTCATAGCAATACACGGTATAGCTGGCCACGCTGTCAGTGCCAACGGCCTCCAGCGCAGACCAGGTGACGGTAATGCTGCCGTCACCAACCTCTGCCTCAACATTCAGCTCGCCCGCACGGGGATAGATCCCTTCGCCGCAAATGTCGCAGATGTTGTTATCGCCCTCGGTGTCCTCGCAGTCGCTGAGTCTGTTGGCGCAAGTTTCATTGTCGCAGTCGTGATCATTGTCCGTGTCACTACACAGCCATTCCTGGATCACCCAGCAGACGTCGCAGGCATGATCGCCATCCTCGTCCTCGCACAGCTCACCCATGTGCTCCCCGCACAGGGCACAGAAATGGTCGGCAGGAGCTTCTTCCGCCGCCGTCACATCGACACAGGTGTGCTCTATGACTTCCCAGCATATATCACACCAGTAATCGCCGTCTTCGTCGACGTCGGAGTGCTCCACGATCTCCCAGCACATATCGCACCAGTAGTCACTGTCTTTATCGACACAAGTATGCTCTTCCGCTGCCAGCGCTGTGGCGGGCAGCAGGCCCAGGCACAAGGACAGGGCCAATATGATGCTCAATAGTTTCTGTTTCATTCGCGTTTCCTCCTCGTGAAATTTGGTTTCCTTAAGGCAACAGGACTCGAATCTGTGCCGGTTTTTCCGGGCGGATTTCCGCCCATACTGCGTCATCAACCTTGGGAATACGGCAAGCATTCTCTGCGGCTGATTCCTTGTCTGAACAAAAATCCGCTCCGGTAAAACTGCTGCGCACATTTCAGCCAGCAGGATCCGAGGGATTTTTGGTGCGGCGGACGCGGCCTTGCTAACGCAGGGCGAGGACAACAAGGCAAAAAGCACCGGATCGGGCGGCTGAAATGCGGCACGGATTCGAGTC
>CAZQJD010000236.1:0-1255 GCA_964593575.1 uncultured Oscillibacter sp. | reverse complement strand
TGCGGCATCGGCGATACCGTTAAGGTGATGGAGACCCGCCCCCTGTCCAAGGACAAGCGTTGGCGCGTGGTCGAGATCATTGAGAAAGCTAAGTAAGGAGGTGCCGAAGTATGATTCAGCAGGAAACCTATCTGAAGGTTGCCGATAATACCGGCGCCAAGGAAATCAAGTGCATCCGCGTTCTGGGCGGCTCTACCCGTAAGTTCGGCAACATCGGTGACGTGATCGTGGCTTCTGTCCGCAAGTCCGCTCCCGGTGGCACAGTGAAGAAGGGCGAGGTCGTGAAGGCTGTTATCGTCCGCAGCGCCAAGGGCGTCCGTCGTGCTGACGGCACCTATGTCCGCTTCGACGACAATGCCGCCGTCCTCATCAAGGACGACAAGAACCCCAGAGGTACCCGTATCTTCGGGCCGGTTGCAAGAGAGCTGCGCGACAAGGACTACATGAAGATCCTGTCCCTGGCTCCCGAAGTCATTTGAGGAGGGTGCCGATAATGTCTATGAACATCAAGAAGGGCGACACCGTCGTCGTCCTGTCCGGCAAGGACAAGGGTAAGCAGGGCAAGGTCATGGGTACCGTTCCCGCTGACCGCAAGGTCGTTGTGGAAAACATCAACATGGTCACCTGCCATGTGAAGGCCCGCCGTCAGGGCGAGGAGAGCGCCATCGTCAAGCGCGAGGCCGCCATCGCTTCCTGCAAGGTGCAGGTCGTTTGCCCCAAATGCGGCAAGGGCACCCGTGTTGCCCATAAGATCGAAAACGGCAAGAAGACCCGCGTGTGCAAGCACTGCGGCGCAGAACTGTAAGAAAGGGGAGTAGACGAAAATGGCAAGACTGAAGGAAAAGTACAACGCCGAAGTTGCTCCCGCTCTGATGAAGCAGTTCGAGTACAAGAGCGTCATGCAGATCCCCAGAATCGAGAAGGTCGTTGTCAACGTTGGCTGCAGCGAGGCCCGTGAGAACGCCAAGATCCTGGAGCATGTCGTGGGCGACCTGGGCAAGATCACCGGCCAGAAGGCCGTCATCACCAAGGCCCGCAAGTCCATCGCTAACTTCAAGCTGCGTGAAGGTATGCCCATCGGCGCAAAGGTCACTCTGCGCGGTGAGAAGATGTGGGAGTTCCTGGACCGCCTGTTCAACGTGGCCCTGCCCCGCGTCCGTGACTTCAACGGCATCAATCCCAATGGCTTCGACGGCCGCGGCAACTATGCCCTGGGCGTTAAGGAGCAGCTGATCTTCCCCGAGATCGAGTACGA
>CAZQJD010000235.1:0-1276 GCA_964593575.1 uncultured Oscillibacter sp. | reverse complement strand
TAAGAAGCGAGTAAACAATAACATCACCGACATACCCTGGCCTGCAGCGCTGAGACCCAGACCAAGATCGATGAATTGGTGGTGGAGCTGATCAAAAAGCAGCATGACAAAGCAGCTCGGATCCTAATGGAAAATCACGAAAAGCTGGATGAGCTGTCCCAGTATCTCTACGGCCACGAGGCGATCACCGGCGATGAATTCATGCAGATTTTGAACCGCTAAGTGAAAATACGATAAGATTGAGCAAAGCCGGGAAGATTCCCGGCTTTGTTTCGTTTCAGTTTAGCGAGCGGCTTTATACTGGCAGCAGAACGGTGGGTAGTAGAAGAAGCTGCATGCAAATCTATGTCGCGGAAAGAGAAGCATATTATGAATCGAAAGTATATTCTGTATAACCCGAAAGCAGGAAACGGCGCAGGAAAAGAAGAGGCCGAAACGCTGGAAGGTCTCTTTGACAACACATTATATTTTGACATAACACAAATCAAAAGCTTTGCGGATTTCTTCCAAACACTTGACGAGTCTGACGAAGTGATCCTATGCGGCGGCGATGGCACACTCAACCACTTTGCCAATGGCACCAAAGATCTTTCCATACCCAATCCAATCTACTATTTTGCTACAGGAAACAGCAATGATTTTGTTCGCGATCTGGGGTTGCCGGAGTGTGCTGCCCCTAATTTCCGAATCAATGACTATCTTCGCTGCCTTCCCTCTGTGTCCATCCACGGGCAGAAATACCTGTTCCTCAACAATGTCGGTTTTGGCATAGACGGCTACTGCTGCGCGGAAAGAGACCGACTGCGCAAGGCATACAAAAGAAATGGTCAGAAACAGGACGTCAATGATACGCTGATTGCAATCAAGGGCCTGCTGTTCCGCTTCAAGCCCAGAAATGCCATCATCACGGTGGACGGAGTTACGCATCGTTTCAAAAAGGTATGGATGGCCCCTACCATGCACGGACACTATTATGGCGGCGGTATGATGGCTGCGCCGGAACAGGATCGATTGGGCACGGATAAAAGTCTGAGTGTTATGGTGATGCATGGGGCAGGACGGATGAAGGCCCTGTGCATGTTCCCCTCCATTTTTAAGGGAAAGCACATTCGTTACAAGAAGCATGTGGCCGTGTTGACCGGACATGAGATCACGGTGGAGTTTGACCGGCCCACTCCGCTTCAGATTGACGGCGAAACGATTTTGGATGTCAGAGCATATCAGGCCAAAAGTTTTATAAGCACATTCATGACCCCAAAAGCGTCAAATGGAGGAA
>CAZQJD010000234.1:0-1298 GCA_964593575.1 uncultured Oscillibacter sp. | reverse complement strand
GCAGACCGGCGGCTCCGGCCAGTTCGGTGACGTGTGGATCCGCTTCGAGCCCCAGACCGAGAGCGAGGAAGTCATCTTCGCTGAGGAAGTCTTCGGCGGCTCCGTGCCCCGCAACTTCTTCCCCGCCGTTGAGAAGGGCATCCGCGAGGCCTGCGTCCATGGTCCTCTGGCCGGCTATCCCGTGGTGAACCTGAAGGCCGTTCTGTATGATGGCTCCTACCATCCCGTGGACTCCTCCGAAATCGCCTTCAAGACCGCCGCTCAGCTGGCTTACAAGGCCGCTCTGCCCGAGGCCAACCCCTGCCTGATGGAGCCCGTCGGTGAACTGAAGGTCACCGTGCCCGACAGCTACATGGGCGACGTCATCGGCGACCTGAACAAGCGCCGCGGCCGCGTCATGGGCATGGATCCCACCGGCGACGGCGAGCAGGTCATCACCGCCGAGGTTCCCATGGGCGAGATGAGCACCTACGCCATCGACCTGCGCTCCATGACCCAGAGCCGTGGCTCCTTCGTGTTCCACTTCGTCCGCTACGAGGATTGCCCCCCTGCCGCTCAGGAGAAGGCAATCGCCGAGGCAAAGGCTCTGGCCGAGGAATGATCCACATATTTCCACGCATATAATGGAAGAAGGCCGGCTGAAAGGCCGGCCTCTTCTTTTGGAAAAATAATAGTAATTATTACTGATAATTTTTGATTCTGTTGCTTTTGCCACTTTACATATCAGAATATACTGATATACTAAAGCCATAACAAAGGACACAACAAAATCAAAATAAAAATGAAGGAATATGGAGGAAAATCATTATGAAGAAGTGGGTCTGCTCTGTTTGCGGTTATGTTCACGAGGGTGACGCTGCCCCCGAAAAGTGCCCCGTCTGCAAGGTCCCTGCCGAGAAGTTCAACGAGGTCAAGGGCGAGATGAAGCTGGCTGCCGAGCATGAGTACGGCATCTATGCCAAGACTGTCAAGAACAATCCCGACATCTCCGAGGCTGACAAGAAGTACATCTTCGAGCAGCTGATGGCCAACTTCAACGGCGAGTGCTCTGAGGTGGGTATGTACCTGTGCATGGCCCGCATCGCACACCGCGAGGGCTATCCTGAGATCGGCCTGTACTGGGAGAAGGCCGCATGGGAAGAGGCCGAGCACGCTGCCAAGTTCGCCGAGCTGCTGGGCGAGGACCTGGAGCCCATGATGAAGGCCACCACCAAGGACAACCTGAAGTGGCGCGTTGACTGCGAGTACGGCGCTACCGCCGGCAAGTTCGATCTGGCCAAGGTCGCCAAGATGAACAA
>CAZQJD010000233.1:0-1409 GCA_964593575.1 uncultured Oscillibacter sp. | reverse complement strand
GGGCTCCATCCGGAGCCCCAACGCTTTTCTCTAAGAGCTTTTTTTACAGCCCCTTATGGCGCTTTCTTCCGCAGGCAGTGCCGGGATGCTCACACCTCCAACTTGTAACCCGCCTTGATGACCGTCTTGATGCAGGCGGCATAGTCCCCTAACTTTTCCCGCAAACGCTTGATGTGAGTATCCACCGCCCGGGACTCGCCCTCATAATCGTAGCCCCAGCACTTCACCAGAAGCTGCTCCCGGCTCATGACCACATTGCGGTTCCGCAGCAGACACACCAGCAGTGAGTATTCCTTCGGTGTCAAGGTGATTTCCTTTCCGCCTGTGTACACCTGCCGAGTAGAGAGCCGCACGGAGATGCCCGCCCCCTCCAGCCGGTCACCGGAGAGCATACTGCCACGGCTGCGCTTGATAAGCGCTGCTGTCTTGGCATACAGCACCGACATGGTGAAGGGTTTTGTCACATAGTCATCCGCTCCCAGCTCATAGCCCAGCAGCTTGTCATCCTCATCGGACAAGGCCGTCAGGAAAATGATGGGTACATCGCTGTTTCTCCGCAGCGCACGGCAGACGGAAAGTCCATCCAGTCCCGGCATCATGATATCCAGCAGCACAGCGTCAAACTCCTGCTCTTCCGCCAGCTCCAGCGCCCGCAGGCCGTCCGCCGCCTCCACGGGGATCTCTCCTTTGCTGCGGAAATAATCGCACAGCACCTCCCGCAGCCTCGCTTCGTCCTCCACGATCAGAACTTTGCTGTTCATAGGATCTCCTCCCCTCTAAGCTCAAATGGTAAACTGGAACTCCACGCCGGTCTTTGTGTTCCGCACATCCACGCTGCCGCCATGCAGCTCCACAATGCTTTTGGCAATGGCAAGCCCCAGTCCGGTGCCGGAGCGTCCGGTACGGGAATCGTCCACCCGGTAAAAGCTGTCCCAGACCCTGACCAGCGCCTCGGTCGGCAGCGGCGCACTCTCATTTTCCAACAGGAATATCGTCTTTCCCCGCTCCTGTCGGATCTCCGCCGTGATCCTGCCGCCCTTCGGCGTGTACTTCACAGCGTTGGACGCATAATTCTCAATGACCTGCCGGATGCGGCTCTCGTCTGCCGATACCATGCGAGGCTGGTCAAGCTGCAGTTCCAACCGCAGTCCCTTTTCCTCCGCACGAATGGAAAGCGCATCAAATACCGACTTTGTCAATTCGGCCAGATCAAAATCATCCCGTGCCAACTTCACCTTGCCGGCTTCCAGCCGGGAAAGATCCAGCATTTCCAGTACCATGGTGTCCATCCGCTCTGTTTCCGCCAGAATGGTCTCCAGATACTTCTCCCGCTTTTCCTCCGCAATATGCTCATGCAGACCCTCAGCGTAGCTGTGCACCACCGCCAATGGGGTTTTCAGCTCATGGGC
>CAZQJD010000232.1:0-1415 GCA_964593575.1 uncultured Oscillibacter sp. | reverse complement strand
TGCGGCCATTTTGGTGTTATGCCAAAGACAGATACCGCCAAACTTTTGGTGGAACAGGCTGTCTCTCAGCTCCGCGCGACCTCGACGGCATTGGCTGCCCTCAAACAGGAAATGCAATCGCTGGCAGCTTTGCTTCCTGAGTATCCAGTGGTAATGAAGATGTTTGGAGTTGGCCCGGCACTCGGTCCGCAACTCATGGCGGAGATCGGTGATGTTCGCCGTTTCCATTCCAAGAAAGCTCTGGTGGCTTTTGCGGGCATTGACGCCCCTCCGTACCAGTCCGGTCAAATGGATGTTTACAGCAGAAGCATCTCCAAGCGAGGTTCGTCCTCGTTGCGCAGGACGCTGTTCCTCGTGATGGGAATTTACCTGCAAACAGCCCCAGCTGATGAACCTGTATACCAATTCATGGACAAAAAGCGTTCCGAGGGCAAGCCATATAAGGTTTACATGATGGCCTCGGCTAACAAGTTTCTCCGCATTTACTACTCAACTGTTAATTTTCAAAAATAATGCACTTTCTTCTTGACTTTACGGTTTT
Source organism: uncultured Oscillibacter sp. (assembly GCA_964593575.1). GTDB lineage: Bacteria > Bacillota > Clostridia > Oscillospirales > Oscillospiraceae > Oscillibacter. The sequence goes on along the minus strand of CAZQJD010000232.1, from coordinate 874 downwards.
TTCTGCTATACTAATAATGCTGTCGTTTGACAGCAGGCTTGAGCAACTATGGAGAAGTCGCCTAGTTGGTCGAGGGCGCATGATTGGAAATCATGTAGGCTCCTAAAGGGTCTCGAGGGTTCGAATCCCTCCTTCTCCGCCAAAAGTTCCGTATTCAGTTCATTTTCGGCTGAATGCGGAACTTTTTTGCGTTTTCCCCGCCTTGTTTTTTGTCCGATTTGCACAAGTAGTGCAAATCTCTAAAATTCTTCTAAAAAAACATCATTTTGAAGTCTGTTGCCATATTCCTCAACGGTTCCTTTATTCTATGACGTAGCCCCTTGTTCCATCGTGAGCAACCGAAAATTGAAGACAATCCATATGTTGTTACAGTTGTCTCCCCCCTTTGGGTAAGCAGTAAGCGGAACCTCCGCTTGCTTTTTGTGACCCAGAGTTTCAGTAGCGCTCATATATGAACGACCTTTATCAGCAGAAACGGTATAAATAGTTGTAGCCTTTCCGACTACTTGCAATTCAATACACCTGCTACTATAATGAATGCAGTTGCTTGTCCCCGCATCGACCTACCATTAGGCACATTAAGTGACTGGAAGTCACTTGCACCTTCAAACAAATTTTATTGTTCTATTACCATTACATCGACGTACTAATCAGTCGCAATTTTGCTCCAGATTGAACGTATCTCTTTTTTGGGGTTTAGCTGCCTTAGCCATATATTTAATCCTCGTCTTTCCTTAATACGCAATCCTAAAATAATCCAAATATGCTTTATATTTATCCTGTGCGGTCAGGCAGGTGTCGGTCAGATAGCCTTTCTCGTTGTTCCATTCTTTCAATCCACGATAATAGAACATTTTCAGATTGTCCTCGATGA
>CAZQJD010000231.1:0-1435 GCA_964593575.1 uncultured Oscillibacter sp. | reverse complement strand
ACGATGCAGTAGGAGCAGAAGTTGTTGCAGCCGTACATGATGGAGACCCACGCCTTGACGGAGTCGCCGCGGACCACCGGCAGGCCCTCGGAAATGGTGCCGTGCTCATCGTCGGTGGAGAACACGCGGCCGCGGCGCTCATAGACACGCCACAGAAGCTCCGGGAACTTCCACATGGCGTGGGGCCCGAAGACCATATTCACATGGGGATAGGACTTCTTCACCCGCTGGCTCACCCGCTCCTCCTGCGCCATGCAGCCGCATAGGCCGATGATCATGTCGGGGTTGGCCCTCTTGCCGTGGCTCAGGGCGCCCAGATTGCCGAAGACGCGGTCCTCGGCGTGCTCCCGGACGGCGCAGGTGTTCAGCAGCACCACGTCGGCGCCCTCCGTCTCCTCCGTCAGAGTGAAGCCCATCTCCTGCAGCATACCCTTGAGCCGCTCGCCGTCAGCCACATTCTGCTGACAGCCGAAGGTGTCCACGCAGGCGAGGGGGCTGACGCCCCGGCTCTCCAGCAGGGCGCGCACTCTTCTCATATATGTCCGCTGACGCTCCAGCTCCTCAGCGGAAACCAAAACCTTTTCTCTTTCCAAAGCAAAGCCCTCCAAAACAGACTATTTTAACTGATTTATCATATCACAAAAGCAAAACAAGTACAAGACCGGCGGCGAGGGGAAATTTGGCGTTGGGGACTGCTTTCGGGCATAGAACGGGGACACGCCGGCCGGCGTGTCCCCGCAGGCTGTCAAAAAAGACCGATTCTCAAGCAACGAGAATCGGTCTTTTTTGACAGCCTGCATAATGCCGGATTTTTATCGTTTATTCTCCGTCCAGCAGATAGTCGCGGACAGCCACCACTTCCCCGTCTTCAAAATACACTCTGGGGACGCGGCGGGGGATGGAGGACTGCATCACATTGCGGTTGGCGGCGGTGAGCTCTGCCGCCTGATACCATGTCATGGAGGCATCCTGACCACCGAATACGATGGCATCGTCCCCCAGCTGTACGCCGGGGACCTCGGTGACATCCACCATCATCTGATCCATGCAGATGATGCCTGTAATGGGACAGCGGACGCCTCTGACGCTGACCCAGCCCCTGCCGCTGGACAGGGAGCGGGGCACGGCGTCCACAGCGCCCACCGGCAGCGTGGCAATGACACGCGCGTGGTCGGCCACATCCTGAAGCCGGTAGCTGACGCCCTCTCCGGCAGGCACCGTCTTCAGCTGGGCGATCTCCGTTTTCAGCTGCATCATGGGGCGCAAGGTGCTGACATAGGGGTTCAGGCCGTAGATGAAGGAGCCGGGCCGCACCATGTTGTGGCGCATATGGGGATATTTCACGGTGCCGAGACCATCGTTGATGCTGCGCAGGGGGAAGGTGACGCCGCGCTGGGCGCAGCCGTCGATAAAGGTCTGGAAAATCTCGCCCTGC
>CAZQJD010000230.1:0-1556 GCA_964593575.1 uncultured Oscillibacter sp. | reverse complement strand
CGCCGCCAAAAAGGCAGCCGAGGAAGCTGCCGAAGAAGCAAGCGAAGAATAAGCGAAGAATAAGCGCAGGGGCACCCCGGTTGGGTGCCCCTGCTTTTTGTAGAGGACGACGCCCCGGCGTCCCGCCTATGAATACCCTCTGTTTTTGGGCCGTCGAGGACGCCGGCCCCCACGTTTCTTTCTTTCACAGGCATCAAATGCCACAAATCGGCCTTTGATAATTTGTGGGATTCATCAATTGAAAGGGAAACAAAATTGGTTTAGAATTTATTTTGAACGAATATGTGCTTTCGTAAAGCTTCCACACCCTACTACAGAAAGGATGTTTTCCTATGAACAAAAAAGGTATCGCCGTCGCCGGTAATATGATCGTCGATATGCTCTACCCCATCAGCAATTTCCCAAAGCCCGGTGAACTGGTCACTGTCACCGGAGACCTCAGCCGCTCCACCGGCGGATGTCTGTGCAACGACATCGTTGACCTGGCAAAGCTGGACCCCGAGATGCCCCTGGTGGCACTGGGCCGCGTGGGTGACGATGCCGAGGGCGAATACATCATGGGCAAGCTCCGCCAACATAAAAACATCGACCTGCAGTACGTAAAGGCCGAGGGCACCACCTCCTACACCCTGGTCCTGGCGGACGACGTGACCAAGCAACGTACCTTCTACCAGTGCCGGGGCGCCAACGCCGCCTTCTGCCAGGCGGACATTCCCTGGGACACGCTGGATGTGGACATGCTCCACATTGGCTACATTCTGCTCCTGGACACACTGGACGAAGAGGATCCCGAATATGGCACCAAGATGGCACGGCTGCTGAAGCAGGCACAGGACAAGGGCATCAAGACCTCCATCGACGTGGTCTCTGAGGCCGGCGACCGGTTCCGCCGTCTGGTCAGCCCCGCCATGCGCTACACCGACTACTGCGTGATCAACGAGGTCGAGGCCAGCGCCACCACCGGCATTCCCCTCCGCACGGAAGATGGCGAGCTGATCCGGGAAAACTTCCCCACCGCGCTGAAGGCAATGAAGGAGCTGGGCGTTTCCACCTGGGCCGTCATCCACTGCCCCGAGGTCGGCTGCGGTCTGGACGAAAACAACAACTTTGTGGAAGTACCCTCTCTGAAGCTGCCCAAGGGCTGGATCGTGGGTACCGTCGGCGCAGGTGACGCCTTCTGCTCCGGTATCCTGTACGGTGCCTGGAAGGGCATGGATCTGAAGGCTGCCATTGAGCTGGCTACCGCATCCGCCGCCTGTTCTCTGAGCCAGGCCGGTGCCACCGAGGGTATGCGTCCCGTGGCAGAAGTTATGAAGCTGTACGAAGAAATGAGATAAAAACACCACGTCATTGCGAAACCAGTCCGCAGACTGGTTGTGGCGATCCTCTACAGATTCCGCTTTTTACAGGGAGATTGCCACGTCGCTTACGCTCCTCGCAATGACAGCAAAATAACGAAAGAAGGTAACGTTCTATGAATGCTGTTATGTATGGCGGCGGCAATATCGGCCGCGGCTTTATCGGTGCCCTGCTGAGCCAGTCCGGCTACCGGGTCA
>CAZQJD010000229.1:1158-1582 GCA_964593575.1 uncultured Oscillibacter sp. | reverse complement strand
TATCTGGGCAAGAAGGGCGAGCTGACCGCCGTCCTCAAGCAGATGGGCAAGCTCTCCGCCGAGGAGCGCCCCGTCATGGGCCAGCTTGCAAACCAGCTTCGCGCAGAGGTGGAGTCCGCCCTTGAAAAGCGCCGTGAGGAGCTCTCCGCCGCCATGCTGGAGAAGAAGCTGGTGGACGAGGCTGTTGACGTCACCCTGCCCGGCGTGAAGCAGACTGTGGGCCACAAGCACCCCATGTACAATGTTCTTGACCAGATAAAGGATATCTTCATCGGCATGGGCTTTGATATAGTTGACGGCCCCGAGGTGGAGCTGGCTGAGTATAACTTCACCAAGCTCAACATCGAGGAGAGCCATCCCTCCCGAGACTGGACCGACACCTTCTACTTCACCGAAGATTCCCGCATCCTGCTGCGCACCCAGA
>CAZQJD010000229.1:0-1148 GCA_964593575.1 uncultured Oscillibacter sp. | reverse complement strand
CCCGGCCGGGTCTACCGCAAGGACGAGGTGGATGCCACCCACTCCCCCATGTTCCACCAGATCGAGGGTCTTGTTGTGGACAAGGGCATCACCATGGCCGACCTGAAGGGCACTTTGAACGCCGTTATCCGCGAGATCTACGGTGCCAACACCCAGACCCGCTTCCGTCCCCATCACTTCCCCTTCACCGAGCCTTCCTGCGAGGTGGATATCCAGTGCCACAAGTGCGGCGGCAAGGGCTGCCCCACCTGCAAGGGCGAAGGCTGGATCGAAGTGCTGGGCGCCGGCATGGTGCATCCCAAGGTGCTGCGCAACTGCGGCGTGGATCCCGACGAATATTCCGGCTTTGCCTTTGGCTTCGGTCTGGAGCGCATGGCCATGGGCCAGTTCAAGATCAGCGACCTGCGCCTGATCTTCGAAAATGACATCCGGTTCCTGGAACAGTTCTAAGAGGAGGGGAAAACGATGAAACTGAGCAGAAAATGGCTGAATGAATTTGTCGATGCGGCATCTGTCAATGACCGTGATTTTGCAGAGGCCATGACCCTTTCCGGTTCCAAGGTGGAAGTCACCGAGGTTCTGAACGAATCCCTGAAAAACGTGGTGGCCGGCCGCATCGTAAAGATGGAGCGTCACCCCGATTCCGACCATATGTGGGTCTGCCAGCTGGACATTGGCGAGGCCGAGCCCACCCAGATCGTCACCGGTGCCTGGAACGTCCACGAGGGCGATCTGGTACCCGTAGCCAAGCACAAGTCCCTGCTGCCCAACGGTGCAAAGATCGAAAAGGGCAAACTGCGGGGCGTTGTCTCCAACGGTATGCTCTGCTCCCTTAAGGAGCTGAACCTCACCGCCGAGCATGACTATCCCTACGCCGTCATCACCCCCGCCGCCCTGCTGAACGACTACAAGCCTCTGGACAAGGAGAAGCCCTCCATTCCCGCCAATGTGCAGCCCGGCCATAAGATCTACGGCAAGGTGGTGGCTGCCCGCGTCCTGTCTGTAGCGGGCGACGGCTCCACCTATACCGTGAAGGTGGATACCGGCTCTGCCGAGGGCGAAGCACAGACCCCCTGCGCCAATATCCACACAGGCGACATGGTGGCCTTCGATACCGCCAAGTCCCATATCTGCACGCTGGAGGATCT
>CAZQJD010000228.1:0-1625 GCA_964593575.1 uncultured Oscillibacter sp. | reverse complement strand
AAATCCGCAAAGCATTGAAAATACTAGGTTTTTTGTATCTGCTTTTACAGCATTTTACACTATCCTAGCAATTCAAATCCGGGTGTCACCTCCAACAACTCCCTGAGGCAAACGCTTCGGGGAGTTCTTTTTTGTTTTTGGCGTTCGAACCTGCCGGGAATTGCAATTGCGCCGCACGTTTGATATACTGATAAAAAACCGCGCCCGCCTCCGGCTGACCGGAGCGCAGCGCGAATGGGAAGGGGAAACATTATGGCAGTCAAAAATGAAGCGAAGATCAAAAATCCGCTGATCGTTGCCATACGGGAGCAGCTGGAGCACCGCGCCCTGTGGATGTATCTGCTTTGCGACGAGGCAAAGAAGAAGGGCCTTGCACCGGAGGAATACGCACCGGCCGCCATTAAGCGCTGCGGCCTGTACCAGGGCGCCAATCTGCGGCAGAAGGCAGGCGGCGGAGACTCTTTGAAGGGGCTGAAAAAGACGCTCTTCACCAAGCCCGCCCAGTGGGTGTTTGAGATGGACGTCAAGCGCTGCACGGACGATAACCTGGACATTGATTTCCACTACTGCCCGCTGGTGAAGGCGTGGCAGAAGCAGGGCTGCTCCGATGAGGAGATCCGTCTGTTGTGCGACCACGCCATGTGCGGCGACCGCGGCATTGCGGAAAGCTTCGGCTGCCGGCTGGAGCTGCCGGCCACCATCGCCCGGGGCGACGACGTCTGCCAGATCCGCTTCGTGCGGGAAAAGGCGGAATAAGAACGGCGAAAAAAAGAGAAGCGGCGCGGTATAAACCGCGCCGCCTTTTTTATGGAAATGTGAGTGTCTGCCGCTTACTTTACGCGGACGACGCAGGAGGCGGTGCCGCCGTCCCAGGTAACGGTGACGGTAGTGCGGCCCTGGCTGACGCCCTTGACGGTGCCGTTGCTGGAAACGGTGGCGATGCTGGAATTGGCAACGCTCCAGGTCAGCTTGGTGGTGATGCCGGTGAGGTTAAGCGTGAAGCTCTCACCCACGGAGAGGGTCATATCCTCGCGGTTCAGTTCGATGGGAACGGTGGAACTGCTGGTGTTGGTGTTGGTGCTGGTGTTGGTATTAGTGTTGGTAGAGGTATTCGTGCTGGGCGTCGTGGTGGAGGGGATCTCGGTGATGGGGGTGCTGATGCCCTTCTTCACACGGACGATGGCCACGCCCTTGACGGTGCCGTCGGTCACCACCACATTGACTACGCCGCTGTTGAGGGCGGTCACCTTACCGTTGGCGTCCACGGATACCTTGGTGGGGTCCTGGCTGACCCAGGTGTAATTGCCGCTGCCGCCGGAGGACACCTTGATGGTAAAGGTCTCGCCCGCGTATCCTAACGTAAAGTCGGGGTTGTTGACGGTGATGGCTTCGGGCAGAGCCATAGCCTGCTCGTAATCGGAAACGGAAGGCGTGGTGGTGTTATCCGGCTCGGTGTCCTCAGGCATGGTGCCGGGGGTGTTGCTCTTGTCGTCGATGATCTCCTCGGAGGGCAGGGAGGGGCCGGTATTAACGGGATCATTGGTGGTATCTTCCGGCGTATTGTCACGCAGGAGATAGAACAGCAGACCTGCCATGATGAGGATCAGAATGATCAGCATGGGGGT
>CAZQJD010000227.1:0-1635 GCA_964593575.1 uncultured Oscillibacter sp. | reverse complement strand
GGCAAGACCACCATCACCAACCTCATCAACCGGTTCTACGACATTCAGGACGGCAAGATCCGCTACGACGGCATCAACATCAATAAGATCAAGAAGGCGGACCTGCGCCGCTCCCTTGGCATCGTGCTGCAGGAGACGCAGCTTTTCACCGGCACGGTAATGGAGAACATCCGCTACGGTCGGCTGGACGCCACGGATGAGGAATGCATTGCAGCGGCGAAGCTGGCCAATGCGGACGGCTTCATTGCCCGTCTGCCGGAGGGCTATGATACCATGCTCACCGGAAATGGAGCCAACCTCTCTCAGGGACAGCGGCAGCTGATCGCCATTGCCCGGGCGGCGGTGGCCGATCCGCCGGTGCTGATCCTGGACGAAGCCACCAGCTCCATCGACACCCGGACGGAGACACTGGTGCAGCAGGGTATGGACAGTCTCATGAAGGGACGCACCACCTTCGTCATCGCCCACCGCCTCAGCACCGTCCGCAACGCCGACTGCATCATGGTGCTGGAAAAGGGCCGCATCATCGAGCGGGGCACCCATGACGAGCTGATCGCCCAGCAGGGCAAGTACTATCAGCTCTACACCGGCATTCAGGCCGCCGGATAAGACGCATCGCTTTCGGGACGGAATACCACCGTCCCGAAAGTTTTTCTTGACATTCTCGAATATCGAGAATATAGTAAAAGCAGATATCTCGAATATCGAGAATAGAAAGGACGGTGACACGGGATGCCCAGAGCGAAATTTCAGACCCTGACGGAGCAGATGTTTTATGTGCTGCTGTGCCTGACAGTGGAGTGCTGCGGAATGGACATTTTGGACCGGGTGCCGACCATGACGGCGGGGCGTGTCCATGTGGGCTCCGGCACGCTGTATAATCTGCTGGAGCAGTTTGTGGAGGAAAATATGATCCGGGAGACCCGGGTGGAGGGACGGCGGCGCAGCTACATCCTGACAGAGAGAGGCAGAGAGATGCTGGAGAAGGAATACCGGCGCATCCAGGCACAGGCGGAGGATTACCGCCGGCTCATGGGAGAGGAGGAAGGCTGATGAAAAAGACAAAACGGCAGCTGACCATGTATACCTTCATGGACTTCCCCGCCATGGAGCGGCATCTGGAGAAGATGGCGGCCCGTGGCTGGATGATCGAGAAGGCGGACAGCCCCATCTGGCGTTTCCGGTGGATAGAGCCGAAGAAGGTGCATTTTGCAGTGACCTTTTTCCCCAAAGCCTCTGCCTATGATCCCGGGCCATCGGAGGAGCAGCGCACCTTGTGGGACTTTGCGGAGCAGAGCGGCTGGAAGCTGGCGGCTCAGGCGGCCCAGTGGCAGTTCTTTTACAACGAGGCGGAGGCCCCTGTTCCCATGGAGACGGACGCCGCCGTGCGGGTGGAGAACATTCACCGGGCGGCCAAGCGGGGGCTGGTGCGTCAGCAGGCCATCCTGATGGCGCTGGCATTGCTGCAGCTCATCCTGCAGGGGGTGCAGCTGGTGGATGATCCCCTGAACTTCCTGACGGGATCTTCCGGAATGATGGCTGTGATCTGCTGGCTGCTGATGGTCTTGCTGGGAGCATGGGAGATCGGCAATTACTTCTGCTGGCACCGGAAAGCGGCGGCGCTGGCGGAAAGTG
>CAZQJD010000226.1:0-1690 GCA_964593575.1 uncultured Oscillibacter sp. | reverse complement strand
TCGATGACCTCATAGCCCCAGTCGCGCAGCAGCTCGATGATGGAGCGGCGGGTGACGCCGGGCAGCACGGTGCCCTCGCAGGCGGCGGTGTAGACCTTGCCGTCGATCTTGAACATGATGTTCATGGCGCCGACTTCCTCGACGTACTTCTTCTCGATACCGTCCAGCCACAGGACCTGAGCGAAGCCCTTCTGAGCGGCTTTCTCGCCTGCCAGCAGAGAGCCGGCGTAGTTGCCGCCGCACTTGGTGAAGCCGGTGAGACCGGGGGCGGCGCGGATGTATTCATCTTCCACATAGATGCGGACGGGATCGATGCCCTCGGCATAATAGGCGCCGGAGGGGAAGCAGATGATGCAGAAGGTGTAATGATGGCTGGCGTGAACGCCCATACCCACATCCGTGGCGATGACGAAGGGACGGATGTACAGGGAGGTGCCCTCAGAATGGGGGACCCAGTCCTTTTCCACTTCCACCAGCGCGGCGACGGCCTGAACAAAGTCTTCCACGGGGATAGTGGGGATGCACATACGCTCGGAGGAATCCTGCATACGCTTGCCGTTGCAGTCGGGGCGGAAGAGCTGGATCTTGTTGTCGGCGGTGCGATAAGCCTTCAGGCCTTCGAACAGCTCCTGCGCATAGTGGAAGACCACGCAGGCGGGATCCAGTTCGAAAGGAGCGTAGGGGACGATGCGGGGATCGTGCCAGCCCTTACCCAGGGTGTAATCCATCAGGAACATGTGGTCGGAGGAAATCTTACCGAAGCCCAGCTTGGATTCGTCTGCGGGCTTAGCCTTGGGAGTGGTGTTCTTGGTGATCTTGATGTCCAGCATTGCAAAAATCTCCTTTATATTCAACACATTATCGGGTTAAATTGATTACCTATATTTATAATCCTCTGTACCGGTAAAGTCAAGTTTTTTCCTCCGGAGGAAGACGCTTCTCCGTCCGCGCAGGCCGTGTCGGACGCGCGTCCCGTATCTGCGCTTTGACGGAAATGAGTGAAGTTTTAACAGTACAAAGTTAAAAACGGGAGAAAATAGACAAAATTTTTAGAGAATAGATACAGAATTAGCGGACACAAGAAAAAAATTAACAAAATATACATAAATTTCACCAAACCCCCTTAACAAATGAAAAAGGAAGGAGTATAATATCTGATATTAATGGGCTTATGGCGTTTTTTTGAAAACATCTGTCTGCAACAAGGAGAACCACATGGAAAACACGGCAATGCAGGAACGGCTGGAGAAGCTGCTCAACGCCTATTCCCACCGATATAATATCGAGCGGGATGTGGTGGTGGAGGGCGGAAGCTTTCCGGCCACAGCGACCTTCTTCCTGCGGGATGAGAACTATCTCATCAGCAAGAAGCATGTGCTCAGCGCGGTGGAAAACCACGAGTATATGTACTTCTATCTGACAAACCACCTGGATGCCGCCACCCTGCGTCAGCAGATCGAGCTGACCATGAAGGTGGGCACCGCCCGGGTGAAGCCTCACAAGGATCATATGTCCTCCTTCGTGACGCTGGTGGTCCTGGCAGACACCATTGATCCGGAAGCGAAGGCGCTTATTATGAAGACCCGCTTCCACAAAAACTTTCGGCTGGCACTCCACGGCTGGATGGAGTATCATATAGCAGCAATGGAATGTTCCACAAACAGCTTCCTTTCCAATCCAGCCGGTAAGG
>CAZQJD010000225.1:0-1718 GCA_964593575.1 uncultured Oscillibacter sp. | reverse complement strand
CTTCTCCTCCCGGATGCGCTGGATCAGCGCCTTCTCCGGGCCGCCCACATGGGGGATGGGCTCCACCAGCAGCAGTGCGCAGTCCACGTCGCTGAGGGAGGCGGTGATGATCTTCACCATATAGTCGCCCAGTGCGGACTTGGGCTTGTGGAGGCCGGGGGTGTCCATCAGGACGAACTGGGTGTCGTCACGGTTGACGATGCCGCAGATGCGGTTGCGGGTGGTCTGTGCCTTGTTGGAGACAATGGCCACCTTCTCGCCCACCAGAGCGTTGGTGAGGCTGGATTTGCCCACGTTGGGCCGGCCACAGACGGTGACCATAGCGGTTTTGGTGATGTTAGACATAGGTGATCCTCAACTTTCTGTTTTTTGAGCATTGTATTTATGATACCGCACTGGCGGCGGATTTACCTGTTTTCCAGCACCCGCTTCAGGTACTGACCGGTATAGCTTTCGGGGCAGGCGGCCACTTCCTCCGGTGTGCCGGTGCAGACGATGGTGCCGCCCTTGTCGCCCCCTTCGGGACCAAGGTCGATGATGTGATCGGCGCACTTGATAACATCCAGATTGTGTTCGATGACCACCACGGTGTTGCCGCCGTCCGCCAGACGCTGCAGCACCTCCAGCAGCCGCCGCACATCGTCGGCATGAAGTCCGGTGGTGGGCTCGTCCAGAATATAGATGGTGCGGCCGGTGGCGATTTTACTGAGCTCCGTGGCCAGCTTCACACGCTGGGCCTCGCCGCCGGACAGCTCCGTGGAGGACTGACCCAGCTTCACGTAGCCGAGGCCCACATCGCAGAGGGTACGGATCTTGTTTGCGATCCTGGGCAGCGGCGCAAAGAACTCCGACGCCTCGTCGGCGGTCATCTCCAGCACCTGCGCAATGTTCTTCCCCTTGTAGCGCACCTCCAGCGTCTCCCGGTTGTACCGCTGACCGTGACACACCTCGCAGGGCACGAAGATGTCCGGCAGGAAGTGCATCTCGATCTTCAGCAGGCCGTCGCCGGAGCAGGCCTCGCAGCGTCCGCCACGGACATTGAAGCTGAACCGGCCGGGACCGTAGCCGCGGCTCTTGGCCTCCTGCGTGGCGGCGAACAGATCGCGGATATCGTTGAACACACCGGTATAGGTGGCGGGATTGGAGCGGGGCGTCCGTCCGATGGGGCTCTGGTCGATGTTCACCACCTTGTCCAGCTCCCGGATGCCGTCAATGCGGGTGCATTTGCCGTGTCGGGTCTTCATGCGGTTGAGATCGGCGCCCAGCTTCTTGAACAGGATCTCGTTGACCAGTGAAGACTTGCCGCTGCCGGACACCCCGGTGACGGCGGTAAAGGTGCCCAGCGGGATCTCCACATCCACGTTTTTCAGGTTATTCTCCCGCGCGCCCACCACTGTCAGGTGCTTTCCGTTGCCGGCGCGGCGCTGTGCCGGGATGTCGATTTTCTTGGTACCGGCCAGATACTGGCCCGTCAGGGAATCGGGATTGGCCATGACCTCCTCCGGCGTACCTGCCGCCACCACCTCGCCGCCGTGTACGCCGGCGCCTGGGCCGATGTCGATGAGATAGTCCGCCGCCCGCATGGTGTCCTCGTCGTGCTCCACCACCAGCAGCGTGTTGCCCAGATCCCGCAGGCTCCGCAGTGTCTCCAGCAGCTTGTCGTTGTCCCGCTGATGCAGACCGATGGAGGGCTCGTCCAGAATATACAGCACGCCCAT
>CAZQJD010000224.1:0-1738 GCA_964593575.1 uncultured Oscillibacter sp. | reverse complement strand
GCTCGATGCCGGTACGCTCGATACCACGCAGCAGGGCGCCGATGTTGTCGCCAGCCTCAGCGTAGTCCAGCAGCTTGTGGAACATCTCGATACCGGTGATGGTGGTCTCCTTCATCTCCTCCTGCAGGCCGACGATCTGGACCTTGTCGCCCAGGTTCAGCTGGCCACGCTCAACACGGCCGGTAGCGACGGTGCCGCGGCCAGAGATGGTGAAGACGTCCTCGACGGGCATCAGGAAGGGCATATCGGCCTTACGGTCGGGAGTGGGGATATACTCGTCAACGTTGTCCATCAGCTCCTTGATGCAAGCATACTCGGGAGCGGAGGGATCGGTGGACTCGGAGATCAGGGCGTTCAGAGCGGAACCCTTGATGACGGGGATGTCGTCGCCGGGGAACTCATAGAAGGACAGAGTCTCGCGGATCTCCATCTCGACCAGCTCCAGCAGCTCCTCGTCGTCAACCAGGTCAGCCTTGTTCATGAAGACGACCATTGCGGGCACGCCGACCTGACGGGCCAGCAGGATGTGCTCCTTGGTCTGAGCCATGGGGCCGTCGGTGGAAGCGATGACCAGGATAGCGCCGTCCATCTGGGCAGCACCGGTGATCATGTTCTTGATATAGTCAGCATGGCCCGGGCAGTCAACGTGAGCATAGTGACGGTTGTCGGTCTCATACTCAACGTGAGCGGTGTTGATGGTGATACCACGCTCGCGCTCCTCGGGAGCCTTATCGATGGAAGCGTAGTCCTGCATCTCGGCCTTGCCCTGCATTGCCAGGTACTTGGTGATAGCAGCGGTCAGAGTGGTCTTGCCGTGGTCGACGTGACCGATGGTGCCGATGTTAACATGGGGCTTAGTTCTTTCAAATTTCTGCTTAGCCATTTGAAAATCCTCCTATTTTAATTACAAAATCCGTTTTTATGCAATGCAATACCAGCACTGCTTATTGTAGCGTATAATCCACAGAAAAGCAAGTAGATAATTACTCTGCCTTGCCGCGCTCTGCCATGATCTTCTCGCGAATGCTCTTGGGCAGCTCGCTGTAGCTGTGGGGTTCCATGGTGTACTGGCCACGGCCCTGAGTGCTGGAACGCAGATCGGTTGCATAACCGAACATATTTGCCAGAGGCACCAGAGCATCCACCTGCTGGGCGCCGGAACGGGCTTCCTGGCCCAGGATCTGACCGCGGCGTGCGGTCAGGTCGCCGATGACGCTGCCCAGATACTCGTCGGGAGCGATCACGGAAACCTTCATGATGGGCTCCAGCAGCACAGGATCGGCCTTACGGCAGGCCTCCTTAAAGGCCATGGAGCCGGCGATCTTAAATGCCATTTCAGAGGAGTCGACCTCATGATAGGAACCATCGTACAGGGTAACCTTGACATCGACCACGGGGAAGCCTGCGACAACACCGGCAGACAGAGCGCCCTTGATACCGGCGTCGACTGCGGGGATATACTCCTTGGGGATGGAGCCGCCAACAGTGGCGTTGACAAACTCGTAACCCTTGCCGGACTCGTTGGGCTCGACCTTGATCTTGACGTGACCGTACTGACCGGAGCCACCGCTCTGGCGCTTGTACTTGGTGTCCTGCTCAACGGACTTCTTGATGGTCTCCTTGTAGGCGACCTGGGGAGCGCCGACATTGGCTTCCACCTTGAACTCGCGCAGCAGGCGGTCCACGATGATCTCCAGATGCAGCTCGCCCATGCCGGCGATGATGGTCTGACCGGTCT
>CAZQJD010000223.1:0-1754 GCA_964593575.1 uncultured Oscillibacter sp. | reverse complement strand
AACTACGCCCCTTGGGACTTCCACCCAAGCTTCGGGACATGCCCGTCATACTAACAAAAAGGCGGGCAGCTTTGCGCTGCCCGCCTTTTTGTTCAACACCTGTGAAGTGAATATGCTTTTCAGCTGAAATCATACTCGCGGCAAATGATCTCGCCTTGAAGCGCCTCGCCGGTGACCATTTTGTACACCCAGCAAACGTTCTTTTCCAGTGTCTCCCGCTCCGCCTGGGTCTTGAGGGTTTTCACATACTCATCCACAGGCCACGCGCAGACCTGACTGCCCTTGGTCTCCACGATCTTCATAATGGAGAAGGTGGTCTTGACGATCTTCTTGTTCTCCACATAAAGATGGGTGGCAAGGCCGTAGTCGGGATGATACTCCTCAATGAACAGGCTGGACAGCGGAGACATATTGAAGTTGCCCAGAGAATACATACAGGGCACACCGTCCCGCATTTCTCCCTTCTGCACCATGTGGGAGTGAGATGCGACGATAGCGTCGGCGCCAGCCTCCAGACCCTTATCCATCACATACTCAGAGATAGCACCGGGGCGGGGATTGAACTGGCCGCCCACATGGGGATAGAAGATGACTACGTCGGCTTTTTCCCTGGCCTTGCGGATATCCGACTGGAAACGCTCCACGTAGGGAGCCATGGTCTTCTTATCAAGGCGGTCATCCGCACGGGGATACTGGCAGGTCATACCGAGGGCCTTCTTGATGCGGCCTCTCTTTTCCCGGTCCAGCTTCTTGAACACCTTATCCACCCAGTCATTGCCGCGGAATACGCCGGGCTGATAGATGCTCTCCGTCTCGGGACGAAGCAGATTCACTGCGCCGGCATACTTTCCTTCCGTCTTCCAGCGCTTTCCGTTGACGGCGTTGACACCGTATGTATAGGCGATCACCGCCACCCTGCAGCCGTCCACATCGGCATAAAACGCTTCGGGATGCTCGCCGCCGGGCAGGAAGGTGCCGTGATGTCCGATCCCTTTCTCGTCCAGCACGCGGATGGTACGCTCCAGGCCGTCGTAGCCGCGGTCATAGGTGTGGTTATTGGAGGTGGACACCACATCAAACCCGGCCTTCTTCACCGCATCGGCATAGGCATCCGGCGCGTTGAAGACATAGTATTCCTGCGTATAGGTGGCTTCCTCACCGGCCAGCGGTGTCTCCAGATTGCCTACCAGAAAGTCCGCCTCATCAAACAGGCTCTGCGCATGGGCAAATACTTCGTAAAAGTCGTAGCTGCCGTCGCTCTGCTTTGCCGCCTTCAGGACCGGCGGTTCGATCATGATATCGCCAACCAGTGTGATCTTCATATCTTTTCCCCACTCTTCTTATTTTATTATGTTTTCCGCGGCGCAACCGCCAGTGTATATGATCAGATAAAGTATACCTTTCCACATAGAAAAAAGCAAGCCGCGTGTATATTTTTTCAGCACCCAGAAATACTACCGGCAGTACAGGAAAGGGAGTGATGTGCTTGTTCAAGCACGAAAAAGAACTGTTTCACCCTGTCGCCATCGAGCGCCCCAATCCCCAGTATGCCGCTCTGCTGCAGGAGCAGCTGGGCGGCGGCAACGGTGAGCTGAAGGCTGCTATGCAGTATATGTCCCAGAGCTTCCGTATCAAGGATGCCAGGATCAAGGATCTGTTTCTGGACATCGCGGCGGAAGAGCTGGGGCACATGGAAATGGTGGCGCAGACCATCAACCTGCTCAATGGTCACGATGTGGAGGCGGAGAAGGTAA
>CAZQJD010000222.1:0-1829 GCA_964593575.1 uncultured Oscillibacter sp. | reverse complement strand
GGGCGATCTCGTTGGTGTGGTGGGGGAAGGCGTTGTCGATGCCGCCGCAGTGGAGGTCCAGATACTCGCCGTTGTGCTTCAGGGAGATACCGGTGCACTCAATATGCCAGCCGGGATAGCCCACGCCCCAGGGGGAATCCCACTTCAGAGCCTGATCCTCAAACTTGGACTTGGTGAACCACAGCACGAAGTCGTTCTTGTTGCGCTTGTTGGAGTCCTCCTCCACGCCCTCGCGGACGCCCACGGCCAGATCTTCCTCATCGTGGTCGTTGAACACGTAGTAGCGGTCCAGCTTGGCAGAATCGAAGTACACGTTGCCGCCGGCCACATAGGCGTATCCCCTTTCGATGAGGCCGGAGACGATCTTGATATACTCGTCGATGCAGTTGGTGGCGGGCTCCACCACGTCGGGCATCTTGATGTTCAGAGCCTCGCAGTCGGCAAAGAAGGCGTCGGTGTAGAACTTGGCGATCTCCATGACGGACTTGTTTTCCCGCTTGGCGCCCTTGAGCATTTTATCCTCGCCGGTGTCGGCGTCGGAGGCCAGATGACCCACGTCGGTGATGTTCATGACGCGGTTGACATCATAGCCGGAGTAGCGCAGGAACTTCTCCAGCACGTCCTCCATGATATAGCTGCGCAGGTTGCCGATGTGGGCGAAGTGATACACGGTGGGGCCGCAGGTATACATCTCCACATGGCCGGGGGTATGGGTCTGGAACTCTTCTTTCTTATGGGTGGCGGAATTGTATAAATACATATCTCAGTTCTCCTTGGTATGAATTTTATTCGTTTTCGTTCATGCGGCTTTCCAGCTCCTCCACCCGCTTGGCCAGAGCAGCCAGCTTTTCCAGAGTGGGGTTGTTGACGCTGGTCTGATCCACATCGTCTGCGTAATGGGTGGAGCGTCCGGCGATGCGGACGATCTGTGCGGGGATACCCACGGCGGTGGCGTGCTCGGGTACTTCCGTCAGCACCACCGCGTTGGCGGCGATACGGGCGCCGTCGCCCACCTTGAAGGGACCCAGCACCTTGGCGCCGGTGGAGATCAGCACATTGTTGCCGATGGTGGGGTGGCGCTTGCCCTGATCCTTACCGGTACCGCCCAGAGTGACGCCGTGATAGATCAGGCAGTCGTCGCCGATCTCGGCAGTCTCGCCGATGACGATGCCCATGCCGTGGTCGATGACCAGCCGCCGTCCGATGGTGGCGCCGGGATGGATCTCGATACCCGTCCAGAACCGGCTCCACTGGGAGACGCACCGGGCGATGAAGGGCATATGGTGACAGTGGAAATAATGGGCGATGCGGTGATAGATGGTGGCGTGTACGCCGGGGTAGAGGAGAAAGATCTCCAGCTTGCTGCGGGCTGCCGGGTCACGGGCCTGATAGGCCTCCAGCAGTTCGGTCAGTTGATTTGCCATATTTGGACACACTCCTGTTTTGCAGTGAGGGTTACGGGAGAATATCGGGAAAATAAAAAACCTCCCGTACCCCATTGGGTACAAGAGGCGTTGAAAACGCGGTTCCACTCTTGTATTCACTCATGCCGGCCAGTCAGCCGGTCAGCCGGTAACGGCGGCCTGCCGGGGGCCATTACGCCCCGCGCTCCCGGATGCACTTCCCGATTTCCGCAGCAGGCACGCTTCCAGCCGATGACGCGCCCTCTCTGTCCCTTGGAATGACCGGTACTCTTTCCGTTCACTGCGCAATAAAGGATTCCTCACAGTATATTACCAGAGGCCAAACGATGTGTCAAGTGTTTGCACCATAGGGTCGGTGTCAAGTTGTTGTAGGAGAAAACGAGAAGGAAAACCCAACAATGGAAA
>CAZQJD010000221.1:0-1893 GCA_964593575.1 uncultured Oscillibacter sp. | reverse complement strand
CCATAGGCATGGATTTTTCCATATCCTTCTTGATTTCGTCGATACAGCGCAGCTGATCCTCCGTTTCTGGATACTCAAACCGCTCTTCAAATTCGATCTGCCATTCACTGTCGGGAGAGAAGGCAAAGCCTACCGCCTGCTGTCTGGCGGCATACAAGGCTGTCAGCTCCTTTGCGATGGATTTCACCGCCGCCTTGGTGCGGGTCTTGGTGCGAGTCCAGTCCGCACCGCCCATTTTGCTCAGCTTCATAGGCCTGCCGTCTTCCTCACGGCCGCCGCCCACGTATTTGCTCACCAGATTCAGCTGCGTCGCGGGAACATACAGCACGTCCGTACCCGCATAGCAGATTTTGATATAGTCCTTTTCGCCGCCGTCCACCTGCATATTCACAACACCCGCAAACCTGCCGATGCCGTGATGCTCGTGCACCACCAGATCGCCTTTGGTCAAGTCTGCACAGGAGCCGATGGCATCACCTTGATGACGGCTCTTTTTCACCGTTCTGCGCTTGCCTGTGTGCATGATCTGGGTGTCTGTCATGACCACCAGCTTCTGCTCGGGATATTCCATACCGGAGGACAGGCTGCCGGGAGATACGATGCAAACACCCGGTTTCCCAACCGCACCCGGTGCGGCAGAGAACACTGCGTTTACACCCTCACGGCGCATGTAATCTGTCAGTATATTGCCGCGGCGCTCGTCGCCTGCCAGCATGACAATGGTGTAATCCTTTTCCAGATACCGTCCGGCGTCCTCCAGAGCGGTCTGTGCGCTGCCGCCGTAGGAGGGCAGCTGCTTGGCGATGATGCTGATCATGGTTTTCGGTTCCATAGGATATCTGCCCACAGTGAAGGCATCCGCCATCACCACAGGAAATTCCTTCAGCACAGCGATCATCTGTTCCCAGGGACACACAAAATCATTGGCGCCCGTGTACATTTTCCCACTGCGCATCTGCAGCTTCACATCATCACCGGTGGTCTTTGCATAGTCCTTGGCCCGCTGCCCGATTTTACCCGGCTGATCCATGACGACCACCGCGTCAAAGGGGATATAATCCGCCGCAGTGGCAAAGCTTCCTGTGATCACGCCCATATAGCGGTCTGCGTCACGAAGCATCACGCCCATCTTCAAGGTAGCGGCATCGTTCATCAGCGTTTCCGCAACCGCCTGTGCATTGGGAGAATTCCGCTTGCTCTTAAATTGCTTGGCGATCATTTCCAGCCTATCCCCCAAAGCGGCTTCTCCGCCGGGATACATAGAGGGCAGGGTTTCCGCCGCAGGCAATACCGTACAGGAATCAATGGATTCGATTCTTCGCTGGGTATCAATATCGAAAAATCCCATGGAATCGATATCATCTCCCCAGAATTCACAGCGGATGGGATTTTGATATCCGGGGGTAAAGAAGTCTAAAATACCGCCTCTGCGGGAAAACTGTCCCGGGCCCTCTACCTGCTCGGTACGGCGGAAGCCGCACAGCAGCAGCCGAAGCTCCGTATCCTCCAAGGAGTAGCTGCCGCCGTTTTCCAGCGTAAAGGCACTGCGCTGCAGCTGCTCGGGGGGAACGGTACGCTGACACAGCGCGGACGCAGTACATACCAACGCTTTGGGCGGCTCCTCCTGCAGCAGGGAGTAGAGGATACCCAGTCGGCGCTGCTCATCCTGACGGGAAACCGCATCGGCAGCCATAAAGGTAAATTCACGGGAGGTCAGTACAGGAACCTCGCATCCCAGCATGGAGCTGAGGTCACGGGCAAAATATTCCGCGGAAGTATCGTCGGGGCTGATGACAAATAATGGTCTGCCCGTATCAACCGCAACAGATGCCGCAAGATGTGCTCTGTGTACCTGCGACAGTCCGGAATACAGAACAGGCAGCTCTCCCGCCT
>CAZQJD010000220.1:0-1901 GCA_964593575.1 uncultured Oscillibacter sp. | reverse complement strand
TGACCTTTACCTTCTTGGCGCCCTCAGGAGCCTTCATCTTGAAGCTGTCGGCAGTAATGGGGTTGACAAAATGGACGGTGTTCAGCAGGCAGGGCTCATGCTCGGGAGTTTCGTAGTGGACCAGCAGCTTGCCGTTCTCGGTGACCTGCTTGCCGCCGGCGATGGTGGTGAGGACCTTGAAGTCCTCGGCGCCGGTGGTGATGTTGATATCGGCGCGGCGGCCGGGAGTCAGGGAGCCGATCTTGGTCTCCATCTGGAATGCGCGGGCAGCGTTAATGGTGACGAACTGGATGCCCTTCAGGAAGCTCAGACCCTGACCGAAGGCAGTGCGCAGAGCATCGTCCAGATGGCCGCGGTCCTTCAGATCGCAGGTGTGCAGGTCGTCGGTAACGATGGAAACGTTGGCGGTGTCCACGCCGCTCTTCATCACGGCCTGCAGCAGGCCCAGAGTCATGTTGCGGGCGGCGGAACCCTCGCGCAGCTGCAGATGGATGCCGTTGCGCAGGCGCTCATAGACATCCTGCTCGCAGAAGGACTCGTGGCAGGTGGTGACGCCGGCGGCGGCGCAGGCGGCCATGTTGGGACCGTAGATGCCGGGCAGATGGCCCTGCAGGGTCTTGCCGGGCAGTGCCAGAGTATCGCCCAGAGACTCCAGCAGTTCGGGATGCTCGGCCAGAATGTAGTGGCCCACGCATTCGGACAGACCCACAGCGTCCTGACGCTGCAGTGCCTTGCGGATGATTTCGGGATCAAACTTGCCGCCGGAGGTCTCCAGATCGGGAGCGAAGGGAACATGGGAGGGAACGA
Organism: uncultured Oscillibacter sp.; assembly: GCA_964593575.1. Taxonomy (GTDB): domain Bacteria; phylum Bacillota; class Clostridia; order Oscillospirales; family Oscillospiraceae; genus Oscillibacter. Next base: position 1,094 of record CAZQJD010000220.1, on the reverse strand, counting down.
TGAAGTAGACCTTCAGGTCGGTGCCTTCGGCTTCCTTCAGGCAGGCCTCGATGCCCTCCAGACCGGCCACAACGCCCACCTCGTGCAGATCGGTCATGATGCCGGTGGTGCCGTGGAGCAGCACGCCCTCAGCGAAGGGACGCATAGCCAGAGAGGAGCTTTCGGGATGGATGTGGCCGTCCAGGAAGCCGGGGGTGATGTACTTGCCCTCAGCGTCAATCACCTTGGTGCTCTCACCGATGCAGTAGGCAACATCGCCCACAGCAGCGATGGTGTCGCCGCAGACGGCAACGCCGCCGTCATAGATCTCACCGGAGTACACGTTGACGATCTTACCGTTGGTGACCACCAGGTCGGCGGGCTTCAAGCCCTTGGCAACTGCCAGAAGTTCCTTGTTCATGGGTAGGGTTCCTCCTTATATAAAATATTGAATTACACTTTCACAACGGGGAAGCGGTCAGGCAGAACGATGCCGGCGCGGTCATAGATGGCGGCACCGCGCTCGCAGGCCTCCTTCAGGATGGCCTCCTCGTCCAGCGTCAGGATCTTGCGGTCGCGCATCAGCCACTGGCCGTTGCACATGGTGGACTGGATGTTGGCGGAGTGCATGGCGGTGACCAGCGCGGCGATCTTGTCGTTAACGGGCATCATGCTGGGGCCGTGGGGATCAATGACGATGAGGTCGGCCTTCTTGCCCACCTCCAGAGAGCCGTACAGATGGTCGTCCAGCAGAGCGCGGGCGCCCCACTTGGTGGCCATGCGCAGAATGTCCTGACTGGGCACCACGGTGGGGTCCAGCCGCCAGCCCTTGTGGATCAGGGAGGTGAGCCACATCTCGTCCACCATGTCCATATGGTTGGAGGAGGATGCGCCGTCGGTGCCGATGGAGGGCATGATGCCCATCTGCAGCATCTTGGGGATGCGGGCGAAGCCCAGCACGCGCATGGCGGAGGCGGGATTGTGGGAGACCTTCACCTGGCGCTGCTTGAACAGCTCCAGCTCCTCGTCGGTGAGCCACACGGTGTGGACGGCCAGCAGATTCTTGTCCAGCACGCCCAGATCCTCCAGATGCTTCACGGTGCCGCAGCCCCAGC
>CAZQJD010000219.1:0-1954 GCA_964593575.1 uncultured Oscillibacter sp. | reverse complement strand
TGCTGAAAATCCTGAAAAACGAGAAGTACTGCGGCGATCTCATCCAGCAAAAGACTTACACTCCGGATTACTTAAGTCACGAGAAGAAGTACAACAAAGGTCAGCTGGATTTTGTGGTACTGCGCGACCACCATGAGCCCATCATCGACCGGGAGACCTGGGAGGCCGTTCAGCGGGAGATGGCCCGCCGCAACATCGGAGACAGCCAGAAAAGCGGCCATGGCAACCGTTATCCGCTCTCCGGCAAGCTGAAATGCGCAGAATGCGGCAGCAGCTTCATGTCCAGAACGAAGAAGAGCCGCAACGGCGAACCCTACAAAATCTGGCGTTGCGGCAAGGCCACCACTGAAGGCAAGTTGCACACCGACGCACAGGGCAATCCCATGGGCTGTGACGTGGGGCGGCAGATCAGGGAGGATGTGGCCATGGACATTCTAAAGCGCTCTGTGGCGGCTGTAGAGCTGGACAGGGAAGGGGTCATCCGGAACCTCACCCGCATCGTGGAGGGCGTTCTGAAGGACAGCAGGGACGACGGCAGCGCCGATTTGCGGCGGCTGAACCGGGAGCTGGAAGGGGAGAAGGAGAAGAAACAGCGGGCGCTGGAGGAATTCTTCGACCGAACCATTTCTAAGGCAGACTTCCAATTCACGAACGAGCGCTGCGACCGGAAAATCGTTCAAATTCAGGAGCAGATCGCCACCATTGAAAAACGGCGTAAGCTAGACACCCAGACCACCGGCGTGAAAAAGGATGTCCGTGAGGCCATTAAAAGCATCGTGAAAGGGGAGAGGGACAGCGACGATTTCTATGGCCGCTTACTGCACCACATGACCCTCCACAGCGACGGAAAAGTGGAGGTTTCCCTGAATTCACTGCCTGCACGATGGTATTTTGTGCTGGATGGCCTTGCGGAGTATGAGGCACAAAAGGTGGTTCAAAACGCTTCCACGGTACCGATATCAGTCAGAAGACCCTTCAGCTCTGGATAAGGCATGGAATACCGTTGGCTCAGATAACGCAAAGATGCGCCAAGTTCACCATCAGGACCACCGTACTGAGAAATAATGGCCGCTGCTAACTTGGGATTGGTATTTCTGATATTGACAGGGTATTGTAATTTTTTCTCATAGACAAACATCAGTGATTACCTCCTCTGTCCCAGGGCCACGGATCGTCCAGCCAACTGAAACCGCCGTCGTCAGGCCGATCCGTGATCTGCAGCGGGCCATGCATCTGCACGTATTTCTTCCGGCCCTCCTTAGCAAGCTGTATATAATTCCAATATAGCTCCAAAACCTCTTTATCATCCGGATGTGTGGCAAGATAGAGTGCCAGCTCATCCACTGCAAAATCCAGTGCCATCAGTTCTGCAAGCGCCGTATTGGCAATATTTTTTGTGGAAGCAATCGCTGCTTTAAAAGGAAGGTTAAGTCCCGGAAAAAGCGTTCCCGTCTGAAGCGCTTCTGTGCGGTTATAACGCGGGGGATCATTCTCCTGAAAAGCAATATAGGGAAAGACCATTGCTCCGCAGCTTCCTGGCAAGGAGCCAGAATTATTGTTGCAAGCGTTGGTTGTGGGTGTATCGGTCTGCAAAGCAGATACCTCCTTTGGCAGGGTACGCATAGATTTTATGCGCCTACTTCAGTGTATGCGGCAGAAGATGGAAGGGATCCCTTTTACCTTAATGTGTACTGAATAAAGCAAAAGTCCTTGCAGCACAAGACATAGCTGTCTATTTGTGGTAAAATAAGTGCAGAAAAAAGTGGAAAATCAGGCAAAAAGCCTTGCGCTTGGAGGACAACTATGTATCGCTACAGCAATGGACAGATCAGTCTGTTGGATGAACCGGTGTACCAGTTCCTCGATAAGAAACGCGCAGAAGGCAAGCCATATTTCGTCTACATGACTGCCGCCCAGAACAAGTTCCTGCGCATCTACTACGCCCGCGTGAAGG
>CAZQJD010000218.1:0-1997 GCA_964593575.1 uncultured Oscillibacter sp. | reverse complement strand
CATGGCGTCCATGTCGGTCTGGCTCATAACGCCCTCCACCACGTTGCCGTGGATCATGAAGGGAGGGATGCAGTAGGTAAAGCCCTTGTCGATCATGAAGTCACGGGCATAGGCCAGCACGCCGGAGTGCAGACGCGCGATGTCGCCCACCAGATAATAGAAGCCGTTGCCGGAGACACGGCCTGCGGAGTCCATGTCCACGCCGTTAAAGGACTCCATGATCTGGGTGTGGTAGGGGATCTCAAAATCGGGGGTCACAGGCTCACCGAAGCGCTCCACTTCCGCGTTGAACTCGTCGCTGGCGCCGATGGGCACGGAGGGGTCGATGATGTTGGGGATCACCAGCATGATCTTGCGGACGGCCTCGTCCAGCTCGGTCTCCAGCTTTTCCAGCTCGGCCAGACGGTCGGCGTTGGCCTTCACCTGTGCCTTGACGGCTTCGGCTTCCTGCAGCTTGGAGGGATCCTTCTTGGCCTGACCCATCAGCATGCCGATCTGCTTGGAGAGGGTGTTGCGGCTGGAGCGCAGATTGTCGGCCTCCACGATGGCGGCGCGGCGCTGGGCGTCCAGAGCGATGACTTCATCCACCAGAGGGAGCTTGGCGTCCTGAAACTTCTTCTTGATGTTTTCCTTGACGATTTCGGGATTTTCACGAATAAACTTAATGTCAAGCATACGTAAGACTCCTAAACGAACATATATTTTTGGGGGTTAAAAAGTGTCAAATATGACACGGTTAAACGGTTGCGAAAAAACAAAACGGGGTGCAAAAATAAATCCGACGCAAACCAGCGAAGCGTTTGCGGAGGAAGGAGGAGGGGCAGCGGAGCGGACGAGACCTGCCCGCAGGGCGGGGCGAGGGATGCGAAGCTTGCCCCGACGATGTTTCACGTGAAACATTTATCCCTCAACGGGCACTGTTGTCAGCAGCTTTGCCTGTTGGAACATCTGCTGGGGAGAGATGCCGCCGGGGATAGCGGGGGAGGAGGGGAGAAGCTTGTCCAGTCCGGCGGTCTCCATATCGGTGATAATTTTGCGGCAGGCGGCCGAGTCACCTGAAAGCAGCTGCTGCTGCAGCTGTGTCAGCGCATCCACAGCGGATGCGGTTTTTTGGAGCGTTTCCAGTTCCTTCTGCTGCTGGGCCAGTGCTATTTCCAAAGCGGCAATTTTCTCTGTTAGCTGACTTTGGGCGCTTTCTGATAATGCCAGCTCTTTTCTCAATTCCTCCAGCTGGAACTTCTGAACATCCACTTGCTCCTGTAGACGGACGTTTTCCTCCAATGCGGACTGCAGCTTCTCCAGACTGCTGACATTGGTGTGCAGCTGGCCCAAAACCTGCTCGTTACTGCGCTGGTGAGAGAGGAAAGACAGCGTCATCAAAAGAAATGCGGCAATAAACAAAATTAGTATATAGATCAGGACATGGCTTCGGCCTCTGTAAGAGTGCGCAGTTTCCGCAGCCTGCGGAGACTGGCAAGCGTCCGCACTGCGTTTTTTCAGTTTCAATGGGATCGGTCCTTTCTTCCGGTGTCAGTCGTTTTGCCTCTTGATCTGCAGCAATGCAAGGGCATCCAGCAGATCATTCAAATCGTCCATGCCGTAGTATTCCAGCTCGATACGGCCTTTTCTCTTGCCGGAAACGATCTTAACACCACGGCCCAGCTGAGAAGAAAGGGTCTTCTGGGCCTCGGCGGCATAATCCACCTGATGAGGATCGGAGCTCTTGGAAGGCTTCTTTTCTGTGGCAAGCTTTTTGGCCAGAGCTTCTGTCTGCCGAACAGATAATCCGCCGGAGAGCACTGCGGCGGCGGCTTTTACCTGCAGAGCGGGGGTGAGGGGAAGCAATGCCCGGGCATGACCAGCGGAGAGTTTTCCATCTTCCACCATAGTGCGCAGAGGGGGACACAGAGAAAGCAGGCGAATGGCGTTGGTAACGGCGCTTCGGGATTTACCGACCCGCTTGGCTGCTTCCTCCTGCGTCATGTGGTACTGCTCGA
>CAZQJD010000217.1:0-2043 GCA_964593575.1 uncultured Oscillibacter sp. | reverse complement strand
GGCATCACCACCCCCGAGTCCTTCACCAAGTCCACCCCCGCCTACTTCCAGGACGCGAACGGCAGGTACATCTACGGCATTGCCGGCGGCAGCAGCGGCGCTGAGCTGTACGCCGCCGTGCAGAAGGCCATCGACGCCGCCCGCGCCGAGGCTGACTATGTCATCGCGCTGGGCCACCTGGGCGTTGATCCCGCCTCCAAGCCCTGGACCTCCGAGGAAGTCATTCTGAACACCTCCGGTCTGGACGCCTTCATCGACGGCCATTCCCACACCACCATGGAAAACCAGAAGGTCATCGACAAGGATGGCCGCACCGTCATCCTCACCCAGACCGGCGAGTATCTGAACGCCATCGGCAAGCTGGCTATCTACGCTGACGGCGCCATCACCACCAAGCTCCTCACCGCCGATGACGTGGCCAACATCACCCCTGACGCCGAGGTCAAGGCCATGGAGGAAGCCTGGATCGCTGAGATCGACACCCAGCTGGGCAAGGTCATCGGCTCCACCGACGTGGTCTTCGACAACTATGATGCCGACGGCGCCCGTCTGGTGCGCAAGCAGGGCACCAACACCGGCGCATTCACCGCCGACGCCCTGTACTACCTCTTTGACAGCATGGGTCTGGACGTTGACGTGGCCATCATGAACGGCGGCGGCGTCCGCAACAAGGCCATCACCGGCGAGCTGACCTACAAGACCATGAAGGAGATCCACACCTTCGGCAACGTGGCCTGCCTGCAGACCGTCACCGGCCAGCAGATCCTGGACGCTCTGGAATGGGGCGCCAAGTCCGTGGGCACTGCCGAGAGCGGCGGCTTCCTGCATCCCTCCGGCCTGAAGTACACCATTGACACCTCCATCCCCTCCACCGTTCAGGCGGACGAGAAGGGCGTCTGGATCGGCGGCCCCACCGGCGAATACCGCGTGAAGGACGTGCAGATCCTCAACAACCTCACCGGCAAGTGGGAACCCATCGACCTGACTGCCAAGTACAATCTGGCCGGCTATAACTACACCCTCCGCGATCTGGGCGACGGCTTCGCCATGTTTGACGGCGCTGTCAACGTGCTGGACTATGTGATGGAGGACTATATGGTTCTGGCCAACTATGTCCAGTCCTTCGAGGACGGCAAGGTCACCGGCTACGCCGACGAGGCTGACTGGAACCGCATCACCGTGGTGGATGCTCCCGCCGAGCCGGAAGTCCCCGCCGAGCCGGAGCCTGTCACCTACACCGTCACCAGCGGCGACACCCTGTGGAAGATCGCAAAGAACGCCTACGGCAAGGGCACTCAGTGGACTGTGATCTATGAGGCCAATAAGGCCATCATCAAGAACCCCAACATGATCTACATTGGCCAGACCCTGACCATCCCCGCCGCATAATTCTTCCCCGAACAGCCAAAGCCCGGCAGCCGAAGGGCTGCCGGACACAGGGACAACAAACGCACACCGTTTATCAAGCATCGCAAGAGGCCCGCCGCGGAAAATTCCGCGGCGGGCCTGCTTCTTATTCCGCAAAGCCTCGGCTTATTCCGCAAGGCTTCGATGCAGGAAGGTCACCATTTGAGCGCGGGTGCAGGATGCGTCCGGGCTGAAGGTGGTTCCATCCCCGGTGCCGTTGGTGATGCCCTGCTCATAGGCCCACTGAACGGCCTTCGCGTAGTACGCATCCGCCGCCACATCGGTGAACGGGCTTGCACTGCCTGCCGGCTCCGGTGTGCCTGCGGCCCGCCAGAGGAAGGTCACCATCTGGGCGCGGGTGCAGGGTGCGTCCGGGCTGAAGGTGGTCCCGTCCCCGGTGCCGGAGGTGATGCCCTGCTCATAGGCCCACTGAACAGCCTTTGCGTAGTACTTATCTGCCGCCACATCGGTGAACGGGCTTGCACTGTCTGCCGGCTCCGGTGTGCCTGCGGCCCGCCAGAGGAAGGTCACCATCTGGGCGCGGGTGCAGGGTGCGTCCGGGCTGAAGGTGGTCCCGTCCCCTGTGCCGTTGGTGACGCCGTTCCGGACCGCCCACAGGACGGCTTCATAATAGTA
>CAZQJD010000216.1:0-2068 GCA_964593575.1 uncultured Oscillibacter sp. | reverse complement strand
ATCTCCATCCTGATGATCGCCTTCAACCTGTTCGGCAACGGCCTGCGTGACGCACTGGATCCCACTCAGCGCGGTCAGGAATAAGGAGGGAACGACATGAGTGAAATGAATCGTGAAACCGTCCTCTCCGTAGAGGACCTGACCATCTCCTTCCGCACGATCAACGGCATGGTCCGCGCCGTCCGGGGCATCAGCTTCGACCTGAAGCGGGGCGAGACCGTGGCCATCGTGGGCGAGTCCGGCTCCGGCAAGTCCGTCAGCATCAAGGCCATCATGGGCATTCTGGCCGGCAACGCCGTGGTGGACAGCGGCAAGATCATGTACGAGGGCCAGAACCTGCTGGAGATCAGCGAGAAGGATTATCACAAGATCCGTGGCTGCAAGATCGGCCTCATCTTCCAGGATCCCCTGTCCGCCCTGAACCCCATCATGAAGATCGGCAAGCAGATCACCGAGACGTTGAAGCTGAGCCATCCTCACATGAGCAGGAAGGACGCCCGCAAGCGCGCCGTGGAGCTGATGGAATCCGTCGGTATCCCCGACGCGGAGTGCCGGTTTGACCAGTATCCCTTCCAGTTCTCCGGCGGCATGCGCCAGCGCATCGTCATCGCCATCGCCCTGGCCCGTGACCCGGACGTGCTGATCTGCGACGAGCCCACCACCGCCCTGGACGTGACGGTGCAGGCCAAGATTTTGGACCTTATCAACGAGATCAAGCGTGAGCGCAACCTGTCGGTCATCTTCATCACCCACGATATGGGCGTGGTGGCCAACATGGCCGACCGCATCAACGTCATGTACGCCGGCAAGATCGTGGAAAAGGGCACCGCCGAGGAGGTCTTCTTCGAGCCTGCCCATCCCTACACCCGCGCACTGCTGGCATCCATGCCGGACCTCGAAACCAGCGAGAAGCTGATGAGCATTCCCGGCGTACCGCCCAACATGATCTATCCTCCCAAGGGCGACGCCTTTGCCGCTCGCAACCAGTACGCCATGAAGATCGACTTCGAGCAGGAGCCGCCCTTCTTCAAGCTCAGCGACACCCATTACGCGGCAACGTGGGCGCTGCATCCCAACGCGCCGGAGCTGCCCATGCCTGAGGTGCTGCGTGCCCGAATCGAACGCATGAAGGAGGCACACAAATGAAAGACGAACGTACGCCCATCCTTGAGGTAAACAACCTGAAGATGACCTTCAAGTCCGGCAAGCGGGGCAGGAAGGTGACGGTGAACGCCATCGACGACAACTCCTTCAAGGTGTACGAGGGCGAGACCTTCGGACTGGTGGGCGAGTCCGGCTGCGGCAAGACCACCACCGGCCGCACCATCATCCGCCTGTATAACCCCACTGCCGGCACCATGAAGCTGATGGGCCGTGATATCAGCGGCCCCATGAACCGTGAGCTGCGCCACTTCCTGACGGACAATGTGGCCATGATCTTCCAGGACCCCATCGACTCTCTGAATCCCCGTATGACGGTGGAGGAGATCGTTGCCGAGGGCCTGAAGTACCACGGCATGACGGACGCCTCCCAGCGGAAGGCGCTGGTGCTGGACATGCTGAACAAGGTGGGCCTCACCCACGAGCACGCCAGCCGCTATCCCCATGAGTTCTCCGGCGGTCAGCGTCAGCGCATCGGCATCGCCCGTGCGCTGGTGGTGAAGCCCAAGCTCATCATCGCCGACGAGCCTGTTTCCGCGCTGGACGTGTCCGTGCAGGCGCAGGTCATCAACCTGCTGAACGATCTGAAGCAGGAGCTGGGCCTGACCATCATCTTCATCGCCCATGACCTGTCCGTGGTGAAGTATTTCTCCACCCGCGTGGCGGTGATGTACTACGGCAAGATCGTGGAGATGGCGCCCTCTGATGAGCTGTACCGCCATCCGCTGCATCCGTACACCCGCGCACTGCTGTCCGCTGTTCCCCAGCCTGACCCCATCTTCGAGAAGCAGCGCCAGCGCATCCACTACGAGCCGTCTGTGGACCACATCCAGTGCGACGAGGTTCGTACCATGCGCGAGATCCTGCCGGAGCATTTCGTTTACTGCAACACTCCCGAGCTGGAGCG
>CAZQJD010000215.1:0-2082 GCA_964593575.1 uncultured Oscillibacter sp. | reverse complement strand
TTCTTCTGGCAAATCTGCTGCTGTAACGGCCAAACGACAAAGAGCATCCCCGGACGTCATGTCCGGGGATGCTCTTTGTCGTTTGGCAACAAATCAGTCGTCCAGGAATTCCAGGCCGAACAGCTTTTGAGCATTGGTGCGGCCCATTTTCTTCTTGTCGTTATTGCTGACAGGCAGATTGTCGAACCAGTCGGCAGCCTGCTTCATGGTCTCGTAGGGATAATCCGTAGAGAACATGATGCGGTCAGTACCGGTCTCCAGCATGGTGCATAGCAGTGCGGGAGTACTGCAGTTGCCGCTGGTAGTGATGTGGAAATTGTTCTCCAGATAGTGCTTGAAGGTCTTCTCCGCCTTGCAGTCACGCTTGTGGCTGTCCACTCGATTGCAGATGCGCCAGATCTGGAAGGGCAGCAGCTCGCCCATATGGCCGATGATGATCTGCAGCTTGGGGAACTTGTCAAACAGGCCGCTGGCCATCAGACGCAGGCAGTGGGTACCTGTCTCCACATGGAAGCCCCATGCAGCACTGACCATCCAGTCATGACCGGTGTATTCCTTCTTACGGACGCTGGGTACAGACATTCTGGGATGCAGATATACGGGAACGCCCAACTTCTCCACCTCAGCCCAGAAGGGCAGATAACGGGGATCATCCAGATAAATGCAGTTTTCGGGATCGTCCGGCGTACAGAAGCCGTTCACCAGTGCGCCCACAAAGCCTAACTCGTTGACACAGCGGCGCAGCTCAGCGATGGCAGCGTCAGGGTCCTGGGTAGGCAGCGCGGCAAAAGCACCGAAGCGCTTGGGGAAAGGCTTGATCTGCTCTGCCAGATAATCGTTGATGCGTCTGGCTGCCGCGATGGCCTCCTCCGTATTGCACATGCCCTGAATGGTAGGTGCGGACAAAGACAGGATGGTGTACTCAATGCCGTTGGCATCCATCTCCCGCAGACGTTTGCCGCTGATGTCGCAGATGGTGTCTCTGGCTTCTTCCCACACGCCTTCACGAATAAAATAAGGCTTGATATCTTCCAGGAATTCCTCTGTTGCAAAATGCTCTTCCAGCGCGATCTTACCGATCATAATCCATTTCTCCTTATGTAAAAATCATTTCTTATTTGTCACAGAACTCACGGGTCACTCTGCCGAAGATCTCCACGCCCTTCACGATCTGCTCATCCGGCAAAGCGGAGAAGTTCAGACGCAGCGCGTTGCCCGGACAGGCTGGATCCACAGCAAACGCAGCGCTCTTGACTACGCCGACGCCTGCTTTGATGGAAGCCTCACTGACATCATCCACGCTGACATCCTCCGGCAGCTCCACCCAGACAAACATACCGCCCTCCGGTACCAGAACACGGCAGCGCTGGGAACAATGCCGCAGCAGACCGGCTGCCATCAGCCGGCACTTCCGGCCATAGACCTGACTGATGCTCTTAAGATGTGCATCATAGTCCATCTTGGTCAGACACTTGGCAATGATCTTCTGATTCAGAAGCGGCTCCTGTCCGTCCGCGACCTTCACCGCAGCCAGCTTCTTCGCCACAGCATCCGGCGCATACAAGTATCCGGCGCGAAGTCCGGCAGACAGCGTTTTGGAGAAGGACCCCGCATAGATCACACGGCCATCCGTGTCCATACTCTTGAAGGAAGGCAGCGCCTCACCGGCAAAGCGGATCTCGCCGTAGGGATCATCCTCATAGATCATCAGATCATATCTGGACGCCACTTCATACAGTTCTCTGCGCCGACGGAGGGAGATGGTGGTACCCATGGGATTGTGGAAATTAGGAATGAGGTAAACGTAGGTGCCCTTACCGGACCTTGCCCTCTCCTCCAGCGCCTCGGGGATCATACCCTCATCATCCATGGGGATTCCAACCGGCACGGCGCCCACATTCATCATGCTGGCAGTCGCATTTGGAAAACAGAACTGATCGCAGTACGCCTCGTCACCCTCACCGCACAGTGTGCGCGGCACAAGGCCAAGTCCCTTGCCGGAGCCGGAGAGCAGGATGATCTGGTTCCCCTCCGCCGGGAACCCCTTCTGATCCACCAGCCGATTCCGGATCCAGTCGATCA
>CAZQJD010000214.1:0-2110 GCA_964593575.1 uncultured Oscillibacter sp. | reverse complement strand
TTTTCTCTAAGAAAGGAAGCCATTCATGGGAAAATACATCCTCAAACGCACGGGAATGATGGCGATCATCCTGTTTCTCATCGTCAGCATCGCCTTCTTCGTGCTGCGTCTCATGCCCGGCAGTCCCTATGACGACGATCAGAACCTGACGCCGGAGGCCATCGAGGCGCTGAACGCCAAGCTGCATCTGGACAAGCCCCTGCTGGTGCAGTATTTCTATTTCCTCAAGGGCGTCGCCCTGGAAAACGATTGGGGCACCTCCATCAAGCTGCGTCCCGGCGTGCCCGTGTTCCAGATCATCAAGGAACGCGTTCCCGCCACCATGGTCCTGAATATTCTGTCCCTGGTGATCTCCATCCCTCTGGGCATTCTGGCCGGCTCTCTTGCCGCCGTGTTCAAGAACAAGCTGCCTGACTACATCATCTCCTTCATCGTGGTCATCTGCATCTCGGTGCCCTCCTTCGTGTTCGCGTCCCTGCTGCAGTATTTCGTGGCGGGCAAGCTGGACCTGCTGCCCCTGATCTATGAATCCACCGGTGATATCAGGGCGCAGCTGACCAGTCTGGTGCTGCCCGTGCTGGCGCTGGCCTTCAGCCCCATCGCCACCGTCTGCCGCTATCTCCGCGGCGAGCTCATCGAGACCCTGTCCTCCGAGTATATGCTGCTGGCCCGTACCAAGGGCCTCAAGAAGGCACAGGCCGTCATGCGCCACGCCTTCCGCAACTCCATGGTGCCTCTGGCCAACATCATCATCCCCATGTTCACCAACATCATGGGCGGCTCCATGGTGGTGGAGAGCATCTTCGCAGTGCCCGGCATCGGCGGTATTCTGGTGGACTCCATCACCGTCAGCGACTATTCTCTTGCCATCGGCGCATTGCTGTTCTACTCCTTCATCTCCGTGGCCACCATCCTCATCGTGGATATCTCCTACGGCATCATTGATCCCCGGATCAGATTGGGGGCAAAGAAATCATGAGCAAAATGAACTATGTATCCGCCGACAAGCTGCCCGAAGAGCTGGGCAAGCTCATGGCCAGCGAGTTTGAGTTCGCCAACACCGGCGAGAAGATCATGGACGAAGAGATGAAGACCGTGTCCCGCGGCTTCTTCAAGGACGCTATGTTCCGTCTGAAGCGGAACAAGGCCGCCATCGCCGCGTTCTTCATCATCTGCTTCATGGTGTTCATGGCCGTCTTCGGACCGGACATGAACGAGCATACCTTCAGCCAGCAGTACACGGACTTCACCAATATGCCGCCCCGCATCCCCGTGCTGGAGGATCTGGGCATCTTCGACGGCAAGCGCGTTCTCACCAACCGCCGTCTGGACTCTCTGGATAACCCCGAGAAGTTCCCCAACGACTGTGTGCTGGGGTATTCCAATCCCCACGAGGTTCGCGGCGTGACTCTGGTGGACGTGGAGGTCAACTACTACAAGTATCTGGGCGCCGAGGACACCTACTTCTGGTTTGGCACCGACAACATGGGCCGTGACGTGTGGACCCGCCTGTGGCGCGGCACCCGCGTGTCTCTCATCATCGCCTTCACCGCCGTTATGGCGGACGTGGTGGTGGGCGTCATCTACGGCGCCATCGCCGGCTACTATGGCGGCAAGATCGACTTCTTCATGATGCGCTTCTGCGAGATCCTGAACGCGTTCCCCCGCGTTGTGGTCTGCACCCTGTTCATCATGCTGTTCGGATCGGGTATGCTGTCCATGATCCTGGCGCTCTGCGTCCGAGGGTGGGTGCCCACAGCCCGAATGGTACGCGCCCAGTTCCTGCGGTTCCGCGGCCGTGAGTATGTCATGGCAGCCGAGACCATGGGCGTGCCTGACCGCGCATTGATCTTCCGGCACATCCTGCCCAACTCCATCGGCCCCATCATCACCCGCACCATGGTGGCCATCCCCAGCGCCATCTTCACCGAGTCCTTCCTGGCCTTCATCGGTCTGGGCCTTGCGCCCCCGGAGCCTTCCATCGGTACCATGCTGTCCGCAGGCCAGAAGGTGCTGCTGCAGTATCCCCACCTGACGCTGTTCCCGGCGCTGGCCATCTCCATCCTGATGATCGCCTTCAACCTGTTCGGCAACGGCCTGCGTGACGCAC
>CAZQJD010000213.1:0-2114 GCA_964593575.1 uncultured Oscillibacter sp. | reverse complement strand
ATGAGCGCCGACAGCTACGGCTACGAGATCAACAAAACGATCTCCACTCTGTCCTCCGGGCAATTTGAACTGAAAGAAGCCACTCTCTACACCGCCTTCAAACGATTGGAGGAGCAAGGCTATATCGCATCTTACTGGGGCGACTCCGGTGCCGGCGCCCGGCGGCGTTACTACACCATCACCCCCGAGGGCCGCTATGCCTGCCACCGATTGATCACAGAATGGCAGGAAACCAAAGATATCATGGATAAATTACTGGAAAGGGCGTGAAACTATGAGAGAAGAACTGATCCAATATGTTAAGCTGCTGTTTGCAGGCACGCCTGACAGCGAGGATATGCAGCAGGAGATCCTGCAAAATACACTGGACCGCTATGACGATCTCATTTCTCAGGGAAAATCGTCGGAGGCAGCCTACCGTTTGGCCATCTCCGGAATTGGCGATATTGGGGAATTGCTGGGCAGAGCCGAGCCTTGCACGCCAACCGTCTCTGCCCCTGAGCAGCCCGTCAAATCAGCAAAGAAAAAGATTATGTGTGCGGTAGCCATTGGTTTGTATATTTGCTGTGTGATCCCGGTGATTGCACTGGCCAATATCGGCGACGGCGCTATTGGCGTATGTCTGATGTTCGTTATGATCGCAGCCGCCACTGTGCTGATCATTCTGTCCTCCGGCGGCTCGGAGGAAAAGAAAGAAAACAAGGAAAATGTCCCACTGACCCCTCAGCAGGAGCTGCGGCGAACTGTACAGAAGGCCCTCTCCACCGTCAGCCTGGTGCTGTTTTTGGTCATCAGCTTTTTGACCGGCGCATGGTACATCACCTGGCTGATCTTCCCCATCATGGGCGCAGTGCGGGGCATCGTCTTCGCCTGCATGGACTTGAAGGAGGCAAAAAGCTATGAAGCGTAATGCCATCGCAAGGATCATTATTTATTCTGTGCTGGCTGTGGTGCTGACCGGCATTATGGTCTCCGGCATCTCCGCAAACGGTTTTGTGTTCTCCTTCGGTGGGAACAACGGAACAGTAGTTGAAGGGGTCGTCCCCTTCTCCGCCTCCCAAATCAAAAAGCTGGAGATTGAATGGGCCGCAGGTTCTGTCCGCATCCAGGCGGCAGATACGGATCAAATCACCATCTCCGAGGTCAGGCCGGAGGATTGCAAATACAAAATGACCTATCAGATCAACGGCGACACGCTGTCGCTGAGCTACAGCCAGGTAACCATCGGCATCGGCTTCGGTAACTGGAGCATCCCCAACAAGGATCTGGTCGTCACCGTCCCCCGGGATTGGGTCTGCAAAGAACTGGAGCTGGACGGTGCCGCCCTGGAGATCAACATCGAAGGCCTGACCGTGGAAGACTTGAGTCTTGACGGAGCCTCCTGCGAACTGAAGTTTGCAGGCAGTGTGGACCGGGTGGATATCGACGGGGTGTCCGCTGACATCAAGCTGAACTGTGAAAACCGTATTTCCAGCATTGAGGTAGACGGCGCAAGCTGTGAGATCGATATTACGCTCCCCAACGGTTGCGGCTTTGATGCGCAGCTAAGTGGCCTGAGCTGCAGTTTCCACAGCGACCTGGCCGGCATTTCCCAGGGAAACCGCTATTCCTACGGGGATCAGCATTGTAAGATCAATGTAGATGGCCTCAGCTGTGATGTGACCATCCGGGAAGCAACACCATAACAATAGACAGCAAAGAGCAGCCGGCGAAATGCCGGCTGCTTTTCTATTTAGAATTCTCCTGCGTCGTACATGACAGCAGAAAGGGCGCACAGCGGGGCTGTTTCGCAGCGCAGAATGCGCTTTCCCAAGGTGCAGACTGTGAGTCCTGCCTTCGCCGCCTGCTCAACTTCTGCTACCTCCAAGCCGCCCTCCGGGCCGGTGAGCAGGCTGACAGTACGGTATTCTTTTGAAGAGAGCGCCATCTTCAATGTGGTAGCCTGCTCGTTTTCATAGAACAGCAGCGCCTTGTCAGCCTTCGCGGCCCGCTCCAGCGCTGCCTTATAGCTGGGCAGCACCAAACCTTGCGGCCCTCTACCACGGCCGGAGTGCTCGGCAGCGGAAGATGCGATCTTCTTCCATCGCGCCAACTTTTTCTTCAGACTTTTTTCG
>CAZQJD010000212.1:246-2134 GCA_964593575.1 uncultured Oscillibacter sp. | reverse complement strand
CGCAATATTGGTGATATAGCCCTCGTCCAGAACCACCTGTACGCCGGCGTAGCCCACCACCCGGCCGCTGTCATCCAGCGCCACCAGCATGGCGGAGAGGGCATTGTTCAGCTCCTCGGCCAGCATATTCCGTGACCACGGGGCGGAAAAGCAGATGCGCTCCAGCTCCGCCACCTCGTCCAGATGGTCGGCGGTCATGGGTACGATCCGCACATGCATTTGATTGTCCATAGATCAAAAACTCCTTTCGGTCAGGCAGTCTCTTCTTTGGCAAGGCGGCTGTAAAGGGCGACGCCCGCCACCACCATGACGCCGCCTGTGATGGCCGTCCAGCCGGGGTACTCGGAAAAGAGCACCACGCCCCAGCCGAAGGCACACACGCAGTCCAGCAGCTGCACCGTGGATACCAGCGGCGCAGGCAGATATTTCAGCACCAGAGAGAACATGCTGTGGCCCATGAGGGTGCAGAACACCGCCATGCCCAGCGCCGCGGCAAGGTTCTCCCAGCCGTAGCCCAGCACCGGCGTGCCGCTGACCACCGTCAGCACCAGCACCGTCACAAAGGCCATGCAGTAGACAAGGTAAGTATACACCGTGGTGCTGACGCTTTTGCGGCACACGGAGCCAATAAGGGTATACCCCGCGATGAACACCGCGGACAGCAGCGCCAGCAGATTGCCCCACAGGGCCGTTTCCTGACTGCCGCCGCCATCGCCCAGCGCCACCACCACTGCGCCGGCGAAGGCCAGCAGGATGGAAAGCCACGCACCCACGGAGAGCTTTTTCCGCAGTAGCAGCACGCTCAGCAGCGCCACGAACAGCGCCGACATGTTGCACATCACCGAGGAGGCGGCGATGGAGGTATTCTTCACCCCCTCAAAATAGGTGGAAAAGTGCAGTCCCAGCATCACGCCGCTGGCGGCGCACTGCAGCGCACTGCGTTTCGGCAGCGCCAGAAATTCCTTCCGGCAGCGCCACGCCACCGGCGCCAGCAGCACCGCCGTGATGGCCATGCGGTAGATCACCAGCACCATGGAGGGCGCTGTGGAAAACCGGACAAACACAGGGGACATGGAGCAGCCCAGCACCCCCAGAAGCAGCAACAACCAATATTTCATCCCTTCGCCTCCAGCCAGCTGCCGCCCCAGTGCGCCTCCGCCACCAGCGGGACGGACAGAGCAGCCACGCCCTCCATCTCCTCCGCCAGCAAAGCGGCAGCCTTCTCTTTCTCAGCCTCGGGGCACTCCACGATGAGCTCGTCGTGTACCTGCAGCACCAGCCGTGCCTGCAGTCCCTCCGCCTTCAGACGGCGATGGACGGCGATCATGGCCAGCTTCATCACATCCGCCGCCGCGCCCTGAATGGGCATGTTCAGCGCCACACGCTCACCGAAGGAGCGCAGGTTGAAGTTGGAGGACTTCAGCTCCGGCAGCGCACGCCGCCGGTGGAGCAGCGTCTCCACATAGCCGGTCTCCTTTGCCCGCTCCACCACGTCGGTCATATACTGCCGCACGCCGGGGAAGGTGGCAAAGTAGGCCTCCATATAGTCCTTGGCCTCCGCCACAGTGACGCCGATGTCCTGACTGAGGGAGAAGGCGGAAATGCCGTAGACAATGCCGAAGTTCACCGCCTTGGCGCGGCGGCGCATCTCAGCCGTCACCTCCTCCGGCTTGACGCCGAAGACCTTGGCCGCCGTGGCGGAATGGAAGTCGCTGCCGGAGAGGAACGCCTCCCGCATGGCCTCGTCACCGGCGATGTGCGCCAGCAGCCGCAGCTCGATCTGGGAGTAGTCGGCATCCACCAGCACCCAGCCCTCCGCCGGCAGGAACATCCGGCGGATCTCGCTGCCAAGGTCGGTGCGGGTGGGGATGTTCTGGAGATTTGGCTC
>CAZQJD010000212.1:0-236 GCA_964593575.1 uncultured Oscillibacter sp. | reverse complement strand
CTGAGCCGTCCCGTGGCGGTGACGGTCATCTGGAAGCTGGTGCGCACCCGCCCGTCGGGGTCCATGGCCTTCAGCAGGCCGTCGGCATAGGTGGATTTCAGCTTGGTCAGCTGGCGGTACTCCAGCACCGCGCCCACCACCGGGGATTCGTAACGCAGCTTTTCCAGCACGTCGGCGTTGGTGGACCAGCCGGTCTTGGTCTTCTTGCCGTGGGGCAGACCCAGCTTGCCGAACAG
>CAZQJD010000211.1:0-2167 GCA_964593575.1 uncultured Oscillibacter sp. | reverse complement strand
GAGGTGGAGCTGTTAGCCAACGGCGTGTCTCTGGGCAAGAAGACCGCTGCCGATCACTTCTTCTACTTCGACGTGCCAAACACCGGCAGGACCACTCTGGTGGCAGTGGCTGGCGAGCAGAAGGATGAGAGCGTCATCAACAAGGTGGATACCTTCAACCCTGCCTATCGTCTGGTGGAGAAGGGCGCTGTGCTCAACTGGTTCGACATCGACGCTCCCGAAGGCTATTTTTCCCTCAACGACAAGATGGGCGACGTCATCGCTACCATGCAGGGCAAGATGCTGTTCATGGGAATGTTTGCCAAAATGATGGGCGGCAAGAAGGGCAAGAACGGCGAGGCTCCCAAAATGGAGGCTATGGGCTTCGAGATCAACGCCGACATGATGAGCATGATGAACGGTTTCACCGTTCTGCGCCTGTTCACCCTCATGGGCGGCATGATGGACGTCAAGTTCACCAAGGAGCAGCTGCTGGACATCAATGCCAAGCTCAACAAGATCAAGAAACCTGCCAAGTAATTTTGCCTTGCGGTATATGCAAGACAAGGGGCTGTGAAGAACTCCCTTTGTTATGCTATCTTTTGATAAAATCCTTCAACAGATTGATTCAATGTGCTATACTGCTATACTGTATCTGGGTGATAAGAATGGCAAACAGATACAATTTCAGTGAAGAAGAAATTCAGGAAATCGTCGGTGCGCGGAGGGAAAACAAGGATAAGCGAGCCGAAGCCAGATTGAAAGCGTAGGGGCTTTGGGAAAAGGGAGCGACATAAAAATGAAGTGCCCCAAAAAGTTAGACAATATTTTGAAGTAAAAATTGTTTAAGCAGCTGAAAGGCTGCGGGGTTTTTTCGGTTTTTCTGTCATGCCGGTTTGTTGTAAAAAATCCATGCGGTTTCGGTATTTCCATTTACAAATGAGGTAGAATTTCTTATAGTGGCAACAGAAACCAATGTGTTTCATACATACGAAAGGATGAGAGAAACTTGGGAAATAAAATCCGAATTGTCTGCTACGGCGACTCCAATACGTGGGGCTATGACCCGGAGACCAAGCGCCGTCACGCAGATCATGTCCGCTGGACAAGCCGCCTGCAGGATCTGCTGGGCGACGGCTATCAGGTGGTGGAGTGCGGCATCAACGGAAGAACCGCAGCCCATGACGAGCCTTTCCGTCACTGCCGCAACGGTGCCAAAGGCATCGGCTACAGCCTGCTGGAGAGCAGTCCGCTGGATCTGCTGATTTTGAATCTGGGCACCAACGATCTCAAGTATGAGGACAATCCTGCGGCTATCGGCCGCGGTATGCGGCTGCTGATGCGGACGGCGCACCACTCCGGTCTGCTGAACACCTTCGATACCTCCGTTTTTCGCAATGGGAAGGAGCGGATCCTGCTGATGGCGCCCATCCCTCTGGGGAAGGAACTGGATACCCGGTTTCCCGACAGCATCCTCCGCGGAAAGTACGAGCTTTCGGCGCGCTTTGCTGAAATCTACGAACCCATTGCCAAATCCTTTGGCGCGGAGTTCATGGACTCTGCACAGTACGCCGAGCCCTCAGAGGCCGACTGTATCCACATGGATGCGGAGAGCCATCGCCGGTTGGCGGAGGCCGTGTGTCAGAAGGTGCGGACAATGTTTGAGAATGACACATGATTGTCATACAGAGCCGACGGATTTCGTCGGCTCTGTTTTTATGTCATTGACTGTCGCGGAAAAAGAAACCCACCATCTTCCCACAAAAAACAAAAATTTTCCTCATTCTGTCCGGCGATGACCTTTATAATCAAATCAGAATGATTTTATAAGAAGGAGACTGATCGTTATGGCACAATTTGTCAAGCTGGATCCTGCGGCACTGAAGGAGCTGCGCAAGGTGGACGAGCGTCTGGTGTCCTACAATGTGGAAATGACCGAAGTGACCGGCGGCACCTTCTGGAAGGCCTACAGTGAGGCGCAGGTGGATGGCACGGAGGCGTTCCCCGTCATCAAGGATTGGTCCAACATGGGCAATCTGCAGCAGTGGTACGATCCCATCGACACGAAGAATCCCCGGCTCATCAGGCTGGCTAAGGAGCTGGGCACCGCATGGGTGCGCGTTTCCGGCACCTGGGCCAACAAGACCTACTATGACTTTGACGGCAAGTATGCCGACGGCACCGTGCC
>CAZQJD010000210.1:0-2203 GCA_964593575.1 uncultured Oscillibacter sp. | reverse complement strand
TATTGCAGATATTCTTGAGGTTTTGCCTTGGGGACAGCGCTCTTTTGCTTGATAAATTAGTGGAAAACGAGTATAATAATAGTGGGATATTGTAGTGGTGAGTTGTTTGTGTTCGAGATGGAGAAGCAGAAATGATCAATGTTTGGATTGATGAGTTTACCCCTTGTTTGAAGGATGCTCTGACTGGCGACATCGTTGAAACAGAAGTCGTGCAGATCACGAGGAAAAGTTATCTGTCAAAGTACAACCGCCGCACACAATGGTATGTAAACTGGGCAGAATTGCTTGATGAACACGAAGTCTATGCCTTGGTCATCAGGGGTACTACAGATGTTCAGGGTTTGGTTGCACTGCAGAAGAATGATGACTATCAGGCGGTATATGTTGCGTGGATGTGTGCTGCGCCGCAGAACAATAAGGAGATCGTCGATCAGCCGAAGTATCTGGGAGTAGGCGGTCATCTTTTCTCTATCTGCATTGATAAGGCGCAGGAATATGGCTTTGATGGAGTCATTACCGGCTTTGCAGCGAACGCAAAACTGTTGCAGCATTATTGCGAGGTATTCGGCGCAGTTCCTCTGCGGGCGTTGCACCCCTATCATTTCATGATTGAGGAAAATGAAGCAAAACGGATAAGGGAGGCGTATACATATGAATGGACAGATGCTAAGTTCTAACAAGAGATACGAAGAATCCTTGAAGAGAATGCCTGCTCCGGTATATGCAAGTCAGCTTCCGAAGGTAAAGATGAACCTTGCGGGGCTTTCCCGCTATGCGCGAGACAAGGGCGTTTCGGTGCGGGACTTGACCGAGGAAGAGAAGAATCAATTCGGTGTGTTCTCCATGGATCAATAAACTATGCAGGAATGATGGGTAACTGAATAAAACTCGGGCAGGAATATCCTCGGATACTCCTGCCCGCTTTTTAATCCTTTTTATAGAAAGGTGTGGCATAACCATCGGCGCGGAGCTGCAAGTCCTGTGCCCACGGCGGCGTTCTGCCCATCTGCTCACACACGGCTTCGAGGGACATACGCGGGTCGGCTTCGATAATCAGCTCGTCGTGGACGTGTGCGACAATGGAGCAGCAGCGCAGCGTCTGCATAGCGTAGCACAGGATGTCACGGCCGATCGCCTGCACAATATTCTCCACGAATTTCGGGCCATAACTTTCCTGACGCACCCATTGCTTGGCAGCGTTCGTGCCCATGTAGGTGGCGGCGGGGCTACCGAACTGGTTCTCGCCGATGCGCGGCTTGACATAGGCCAGCTCCCGCCCGGAGGGAAGAGTGATGAACAGCATGCCCGACCGGCAGGAGAAGCGGATGCCGTGCGTCTGTGTGGTAGCCTTGCGGCGAATCGTGGTCATCACGGCATCATCTACTTCCCACCACAGCTTCACGATCTTCGGGTTGGTAGATCGCCATGCGTCTACCAGCGGCTTGAGTTCTTCCTCCTGCAAGCCCATCTCCAATGCACCCATAGCCTTGAGTGCGCCTACACTGCCGCCATAGCCCAGAGCCAGTTCGGCAATCTTGCCCTTCTGACGCAGATGTGCATTGACACCGTGCTTTTCGACCGGCACACCGAACATTTGGCTGGCAGAGGCGCAATAGATGTCCTTTCCTTCAGCAAATACCTGCTGACGCCATTCTTCACCGGCAAGCCATGCGATCACGCGGGCCTCGATGGCGCTGAAGTCAGCCACGAAGAATGTGCTGCCTGCCTTGGGCACAAAGGCGGTGCGGATAAGCTGCGAAAGCACATCCGGGGTGGAATCATAGAGCAAACGAACAGCGTCATAGTCACCTGCGCGGACAAGGGCGCGGGCCTGTTCCAGATCGGGCATTTTGTTCTGGGGCAAATTCTGCAGCTGAATATTTCTGCCCGCCCAGCGGCCTGTCCGGGCACCGTAAAACTGGAAGCATCCGCGCACACGTCCATCTGCGCACACGGCGTTTTCCATGGCCTGATATTTTTTCACAGAGGATTTTGCCAGCTGCTGGCGCAGCACGAGCACAGATTTCAGCGGCTCCGGAGCAGTTTTGAGCAGCTCGGATACCTGCTTTTTGCCCAGCGTATCGGTCTCCAGTCCGTTTTCCGCCAGCCAGCTTTTCATCTGCTGGACGGAGTTGGGGTTGTCCAGCATCGTTAGCTCCTGCAGCTTGGCGGTCAGCTCCTGCCGGGACTGTTCATCGATGGC
>CAZQJD010000209.1:0-2238 GCA_964593575.1 uncultured Oscillibacter sp. | reverse complement strand
AGCCAGGGCGGTTTTGTTTCCGCGCTGGTTGCAGCGAAAAACAAATATCCCGTCGAAAAATTGTGCCTGTTCTATCCAGCACTGTGCATTCCCGATGATATTCGGGCGGGACGGATGATGTCCACAAAATTCGACCCCAACAATGTGCCGGAAACTGTGTGGTGCGGTCCCATGAAGGTAGGCAGATGCTATGCGGCAGATGTCATACATATGGATGCCTTTGAGGAGATCAAGACATATAACGGGAAGGTGTGCATTGTACACGGAACCGCAGATAAGATCGTAGATGTTGCCTATGCCAAACGGGCGGAGGAGGTTTACAGAAGCACCACGCCGGAAACGCTGGGTGAGGATATGAGAGTGGGCCTTCACATCATCGAAGGCGGCGCACATATGTTTTCCCAAAAGCATGATGTGGTTGCTATGGAAAGACTAAGAGATTTTGCTGACTTGGCGTGAAGGGAGAATGGGGAACAGGCCACAGGTCCGGCTTTTCTTGCATGATCCATTCCAATTGCGACTGGTGTTGCGGAAAAAAAGGATTGGCATTTAACGTGGTTAAATTCTGAAGTTTTATTGAAATGTCTGGCGCCTGTTGCTATAATAGAGACAGCATCGAACAAGGGAGAGTGCGGAAATGAAAAAGACAGATCGCATCCTGGAAGCTGTGAAATTTGAAAAGCAGGGCTATAGCGGCCAGTTGGGGTTTGCGTTTTATGATTTGAAAACCGGCGAGGAATGTTATCTGGAGGGAGATCAGGCGATCCCCACTGCCAGTGTATTTAAGATTTACCTGCTGACGGAGCTGTTCCGGCAGGTGGGAGCCGGACTGGTTTCCCTTGATGACCGCATCGAGGTTACACCGGAAACCGTATCGCCGGGCAGCGGAGTGCTGTCCCGGTTCCATCACAGTGTTTCGCTCTCTGTGTATGACCATGCTGCGCTGATGATGGCGCTGTCTGACAACACTTCCACGGACAAGCTCTTCGCTCTGGTGGGACGGGAGAATATTCTGGAGCATGTGATCCGTCCTCTGAAATTGAAAAAGACTAAGGTGGATCTGGACTGCACAACGCTGATCCGGAATTTCTACCGCCATCCGGAAACAGGGGAGAAGATCGGTGGTTACAACAACGCCTGGTTTCGCTGCGAGACGGAGCTGAGCGATTGCAGCAGCCCCGAGGACATGGTCACCATTCTTCGGGCGCTCCATGATGCCACGCTGCTGAGCCGGGAGGCCAGCGAGCAGGTGCTGGCTTTGATGGATCCCATTCCCAAGAAAGCGAGACTTGCAAAATATATGCCTGCGGGAGTGCGGGTGGCGCGGAAGACCGGCAGTCTGACCCGCGGACTGTGCAATGATGCCGGCGTTGTCTATACATCTAAGGGCGATTATGTCATCGTGACTTTCTATAACGGTAATGTCGGCGAAGAAACCGAGTATTGGAAAGAGACAGTCACGCAGGAGGCGGAGGAGCTTCTGGCCCGGATATCCAAAGCGGTATACGATATTTACATGGAAGACTAACGATACTTGGCGGCCGCGCCTCCTCGTATGCCGGTTTAGCTGCCCCGGCATCACGCGGCCGAAAAAGCCTCGGTTCCTTTTGGGAACCGAGGCTTTTTGTGGTGCGTCCGGCATGGGCGATAACTTGGTGGTGAAAGTCCACTGCGGGCTCGGTAGCAGGAACCGATAGCCGAAGGCAAGGGTGTCCACCACGAGGTGGAAGCCGAAGGAAGCCGGATGTGGAGGCTGAGAAGTGCCGCCACGGGCAAAGTTTCGGGCCGACGAACAGAAACCTCATATAAGGCTGACTTGGGACGGACGACCCTGCCGCAAGAGGAGAAGTCCAATGCTACCCGAATCCCATACAGTAGATGAGGCGGCTGCGAGATGAAAGTTATCGTTCTTACCCGGGGAGATCTGCAGGATACGCTCCCGACAAGAGGGAATGAAAGATTCCCACAGGAGTAACCCACATCGCAAGGTGGTGGCTGAACCTGCAGAGGTCAGCTCTACCCATAGTACCGAGGAAATGGCTAATCACCAGGAAGGGGTAGACGGTTGGAGACGGCTGACGAAAGAAGTTAGTATCTGTGTTGACATCAGTTGCTCTACGGAGATTGAACGACTGAGGGTAGGCTGGAAGCCGAGCGTAGAGGTCGGAAATGACGAGCAGATATCAAGGGAAAGCGTCTTAGGTCAGAACCAGCCGAAACGCCGTATGCCGAAAACGG
>CAZQJD010000208.1:0-2294 GCA_964593575.1 uncultured Oscillibacter sp. | reverse complement strand
TGTTTTTGTGTAGGGTCATACTTCCGCAGCGGGTTCTTCAGCGGCTGCTACAGGCGGTGTCCAGGGGACCATGGTGGCTACCAGACGGTTGATGGGCTGGCCCAGTTCGTGGAACTTTGCCTCGTAGTCCGTCATCACACCCACAGGGCCGTTCTCGTGGAGGTTGCGGGTGACTTCAGACAGTGTGAAGCCAAACTGTGGGATTTCCTCGACAGAGAACTCGAAGAGTCCCTGATTGTCCGTCTTGAAATGGATCTGGGCATTTTCGCCCAGTACCTTACGGTACAGCTGCAGGAAATTGCCGTGAGTCAGACGGCGCTTGGCATGCTTTTTGGTGGGCCAGGGATCACAGAAATTAATATAAATCCGATCCACCTCGCCGGGAGCGAAAAACTGGGGGAGCTGATCGGCATTGGCGTCCACAAAGAAGACATTCTTCAAGTTTGCTTCGGTGCAGCGCTCCATGGCTACCACCATAGCATCCGGCACCAGTTCCACGGCGATGAACAATACATCCGGCTCTGCCGCGGCAACACCTGCGGTAAACCGTCCCTTACCGCAGCCCAGCTCCAGCCGCAGTTCGCGGGCACCGGGCATCAGCTCACGCCACTTGCCGGGCATATCATAGGGCTCTGTTACCAGACAGGCGCCGCAGCGTTCCATCCGGGGAATGAGATTCTTCTTTTTACGCATTCGCATAAGGTCTATCCTCACATTCTGCTGTTTGCGGCGCATTCTGCACCGGATCAATCATCTGCGCTTATTGTAGCACAGAGGCAAAATCCTGTAAATAATTATTTCTATTATGGAATGTATGCCGAATGTTGCGCACAGGAGCGGAGGATTGTGCATTTACTTGCGAAGAGGAGACGGAAGCGACTCAATAAGTGAAAAGATATGTGTTATTTCTCAAATTATCCTTGATAATTGCGGATTGGACTTCTATAATAATGATGGGTATGTGGGAAAAAATGTTTTCCACCCGAATCATCCGTACATAGGAGGACTCTCATGGCTTTTGTTGAATTTGCTGCCAAGGGGCAGATCGGCATTCTGACCATCAACCGTCCCAATGCTCTGAATGCACTGAACGATCAGGTGATCAGCGAACTGGACAAGGTTCTGGACAGCATTGATGTTGCTGAAATCCGCTGCGTGATCGTTACCGGCGCAGGGGAGAAGGCCTTTGTGGCCGGCGCTGACATTGCGCAGATGAGCAAGCTGACCAAGGCGGAAGGCGAAGCCTTCGGCAAGCTGGGCAACGATGTTTTCCGCAAGCTGGAAACGCTGCCCGTTCCCACCATCGCCGCAGTGAACGGCTTCGCTCTGGGCGGCGGCTGCGAGCTGTGCATGAGCTGTGACATCCGTCTGGCATCCGAGACTGCCGTTTTCGGTCAGCCTGAGGTCGGTCTGGGCATTACTCCCGGCTTTGGCGGCACCCAGCGCATGGCCCGCCTCGTTGGCATGGGCAAGGCTAAGGAACTGATTTACACCGCACGCAACATCAAGGCTCCTGAGGCACTGGCTATCGGTCTGGTGCAGGCTGTCTATCCCGCTGCCGAGCTGATGGCAGAGGCTGAGAAGATGGCAAACCGTATCGCCGGCAATGCTCCCATTGCTGTTCGCGCCTGCAAGAAGGCTATCAATGACGGCCTGCAGGTGGATATCGAGGCCGGCGAGGTCATCGAGGAGAAGCTCTTCGGCTCCTGCTTCGAGACGCAGGACCAGCAGAATGCCATGACTGCCTTCATTGAGAAGCGCAAGCATGATCCGTTTGTAAATGCCTGATCCGGGCTTTTATAAAAAAGAGTTCTATACATCATCAATACAATTTTAGGAGGATACACATTATGAAACTCGCACTTTTCGGCGCTGGTACCATGGGCCGCGGCATCGCTCAGGTTTTCGCTGCCAAGGGTCACACTGTTCTGCTGTATGCCAGCAGCCCCGCTTCCGCTCAGCGCCATAAGGACACTCTGGGCAAGTCTCTGGATAAGCTGGTTGCCCGCGAGAAGATGACCGTTGAGGCCAAGGACGCCCTGCTGGCCAACATTCAGATCCCTGAGACCAATCAGGACGCCGCTGACGTGGATCTGGTCATCGAGTGCGTCAAGGAAGAGATGGCCACCAAGCGCGCTCTGCTGAGCGAGCTGGACGGCATCTGCAAGGACGAGACCGTTTTCGCTTCCAACACTTCTTCTCTGTCCATCACCGAGATGGGTCTGGGCCTGAAGCATCCCGTTATCGGTATGCACTTCTTCAACCCCGTCCCCGCTATGAAGCTGGTGGAGGTC
>CAZQJD010000207.1:0-2307 GCA_964593575.1 uncultured Oscillibacter sp. | reverse complement strand
GCCTTGCTGGGTCGCTTTTCTGATACATTAAATATGGGTTTTCAGCGCACCGGCGTGTGCTATGTGCCTGTTGAAAGCGTCCGCCAGCTCCCTAAGGGGGCGCAGGTTGGCTACAGCGGCCTGTTCACCACCCGCCGTCCCATGACCACCGCCCTGTGCCCCCTGGGCCTGCACAATGGCTTCGGCCATTCCTATCTGACAGGCACCGTGCGCCCCGGGGTGGAGATCTTCCAGGCCCTCAGCGCCTTCCGCAAGCGGATCCGGGGTGATGGCGTGCCCGGCGGCATCCTGAACGGGCATCGCTGCAAAGCTCTGGGCAGCATCTGCTCCGAAATGGTGATACTGGATGTGACGGGTGTGCCCTGCAAGAGCGGCGATATGGTGCAATTTGACATCAATCCGCTGATGCTCAATGATGTACCGGTGCTGTATTTATAATGATATGAAAAGAGGTGCTGTCTCAAAATGAATGAGGCAGCACCCTTTTTGTATATTCTTCCTGTAGGGGAGGCGTTTCGCCTCCTGAGGGACGGGAAACCCGTCCCCTACTGTATCCTTTACAGAGGCAGATGGCCGATGATAAGAATGCCTGCGGCGAGACTGGCAGCATTGGCAACATGGGTGTAGATCAGACACCGCCACCAGGGCTTTTCCTTGGTCAGAAGAGGAAAACAGATGCTTTCCACTGCCAGAATAGCCAGTTCCATCAGCACGAAAACTATGACCCAGTATCCGCTGGAGAAAGCGTAGCTGTTGATGACGATATTCAACCAGCCTTGGGTCAGCAGGTTCACAACGAAGAATATGATCCAGCTGCGCTTGCTGCGGAAACCGAACAGGAAAAACACCAGACCCTCGATTAGCAGCGTCAGCACGATGCGCAATGCGGTAAGCAGCGGCTGCCGCCAGGGATTCTGTCCCAGCGTCAGGGTTTGCATCTTGTAATCCAGCGTCAGAACATTCTTATAACCGCTGCCGATGCCGTCGGGCAGGGAACAGATAAAGCTTTGCCCACCAACGGTCACCTGCAGACTTGCATTTTCCAAAGTCTCCATGTCAAAATGGTAGAACAGACGATATTGACTTTCCCAAACCTTATCCACCCGATACACTCTAACCTCCGGCTGGGTATCGCTGCCGGGTACGATCAGCGTCAGTTCGGCATCCTCAGGGAGTCCTGTGGTGATGATGATCATCCCCGGCGGCTCTGCGGAATTGGCAGAGACCGTCAGCGGAAACGCCAAAATCAGCAGCAGAATCACCGCAAGTAAAAGCCAATGCCTGTGCAATTTCATAAATGATCCCTCCCTTTGCAGATTTCAGTTTCATTATACAGGAAACCGTGATATTTGTAAAGAAGAAACAGGCGTGAAGAATTCCTCACGCCTGTCTTACTTCAATAACGGTCAGTACATTCGCGTCAACCTTGAAGCGGATGTCAAAGCCGGCAAAGGTCAACCCGTAGAGCCGATCGGGATCGCGCTGATAGGAAGGCCGGGGATCGTGGCGCAGTACGCCGATGGCGGCAGCCTGTTTTTCCTGTGGCAGCATATTCAGCAGCGCCGGCGGAAAATCCACCTGCAGCAGAAATTCTCCTGCGGTGTCGGTAAAGCCGCCGGTGGCCTCGGGATGGCAGTCACTGTAAGGAATATAGGGCTTGATGTCGAAGATGGGCGTTCCGTCCATCAGATCCGCGCCGCCAACATGAATAACGGTGCCGAACTGCGCGGTATGCTCCACCCCCAGCAGCTTCACGCTGGACAGCCCCAGATGGTTGGGCCGAAAAGGAGATCGGGTAGCGAAAACGCCCAGTCGGGTGTTGCCCCCCAGCCGGGGTGGCCGGACGGTGGGAGACCACTGACTGCGCACCGCTTCGGAAAACTGCCAGATGATCCAAAGGTGGGAAAAATCCTCGATGCCCCTCAATGCGTCGCTGTTGCGAAATTCCGGCTCAAACACGATGGTGGAGCGCAGCTCCTCCACAAGACCGGATTGCCGGGGAATGCCGAATTTGCTTGCAAAATCCGAGTGCATCCGGGCGATGATCTGAATGTTTACGTTTTCCATATTACGCCCTCACTTTGCGGAAACAGAAAGAAACGGCGAAAACAGCAGCCAGCATCAGGCTGATGGCGGCACCGGCGGAATTGCCCAGGTAATAGGAAATAACGAGACCGCCCACTCCGGCGATTAAGGCAAACAGAACGGAAAAACCGTGGTATTGCTTCAAATTCCGTGCCACATTCCGGGCTGCCGCCGCCGGCAGGAGCAGCAGGCTGTTGAGGATCAGAAGCCCCACACTGGAGA
>CAZQJD010000206.1:0-2344 GCA_964593575.1 uncultured Oscillibacter sp. | reverse complement strand
CCGCAAGCTGGGCAAGGACGCCCACGCCATGACCATTACTCTGCTCCTGACTTCCGAAGGCAAGAAGATGGGCAAGACCGCTTCCGGCGCGGTGTGGCTGGATCCCAACAAGACTTCTCCTTATGATTTCTACCAGTACTGGCGCAACATCGAGGATGCCGATGTTCTCAAGTGCATCCGCATGCTGACATTCCTGCCTCTGGAGCAGATCGATGAGATGGACAAATGGGAAGGCGCACAGCTGAACACCGCCAAGGAGATCCTGGCCTATGAGCTGACCAAGCTGGTTCATGGTGAGGAAGAGGCCGGAAAGGCACAGGAGACCGCCCGCGGACTGTTTTCCGGCAAGGGCTCTCTGGAGAACATGCCTGCCACGGAGTTGACTGCGGAGAGCTTTACCGACGGCAAGATCGGCGTTATCAGTCTGATGGTAGCTTGCGGCCTGTGTGCTTCCAACGGCGAGGCTCGTCGGCTTATCCAGCAGGGCGGTGTTGCCGTAGGTGACCAGAAGGTGACTTCCATTGATGTGACCTTTGATCGGGAGCAGTTTGCCGGCGAGGGGCTGGTTATCAAGAAGGGTAAGAAGGTTTTCCACAGGGCTTTTGTAAAATAAAAGATAGCAGGACAAGACGCAGGGCAGTCGCCCTGCGCCGTTCTGCGTATGGAAAGGAAATAACATGATTACTGTCAATGATGTGGGTATGAACTTCAGCGGCCAGCAGCTGTTCAAGCACGTAGATCTGAAGTTTGTTCCCGGCAATTGCTACGGCATCATCGGTGCTAACGGTGCCGGCAAATCCACGTTCCTGCGTATTCTTTCCGGAGATCTGGAGCCTACCAGTGGCGAGGTCATTATCTCCAAAGATCAGCGTATGTCCATTCTGAAACAGGACCACTTCCAATACGACCAGCACACTGTGCTGGATACTGTCATCATGGGCAACCAGCGGCTCTATGACATTATGAAGGAAAAGGATGCTCTTTATGAGAAAGAGGACTTCTCTGAGGAGGATGGTGTCCGTGCTTCTGAGCTGGAGGCGGAATTTGCTGATATGGACGGCTGGGAAGCTGAGTCGGATGCCAGCCGTCTGATTCAGGGACTGGGCCTTTCTGAGGAGATACTCTACAATGAGATGAATGCCCTCACGGCGAAAGAAAAGGTAAAGGTGCTGCTGGCGCAGGCGCTGTTCGGCAAGCCTGACATCATTTTGCTGGACGAGCCTACCAATCATCTGGATATTCAGGCCATCGAATGGCTGGAAGATTTCCTCATGGACTGTCAGGCATTGATCCTGGTGGTCAGCCACGACCGTCATTTCCTGAACACCGTTTGCACCAACATCGTGGATGTTGATTACGGACAGATCAAAATGTACGTGGGTAACTATGAGTTCTGGTACGAGTCCAGCCAGATGGTGCAGAAGATGATCCGGGACCAGAACCGTAAGAACGAGGATAAGATCCGGGAACTGCAGAACTTTATCCAGCGCTTCTCTGCCAATAAGTCTAAGTCTAAGCAGGCGACTGCCCGCCGTAAGCTGCTGGACAAGCTGACGGTGGAGGAGATGCCCTGTTCTTCCCGCCGCTATCCCTTCGTCGGGTTCAAGATGGATCGTGAATGCGGCAAGGAGATCCTGTATGTTGAGAATCTCTCCAAAACTGTGGATGGCCGCAAGGTGCTGGACAATGTGACGTTCCGAATCAATAAGGGCGAGAAGGTCGCGTTTGTGGGCGAGGACGAGATTGCCAAGACGACGCTGTTCAAGATCATCATGGGCGAGCTGGAGCCGGATACGGGAAGCTATAAGTGGGGGACCACCATTACTACCAGCTATTTCCCCTTGGATAACTCTGCGTTCTTCAATGAGTGCGATCTGAATCTGCTGGACTGGCTGGCGCAATACACAATGAATACTGCGGAAGAAAATACAGAGTCCTTCAAGCGCTCCTTCCTGGGTCGTATGCTCTTTTCTGGTGATGACGTGTTCAAGCCCGTGAAGGTTCTTTCTGGCGGTGAAAAGGTACGCTGTATGCTTTCCCGTATGATGCTGTTTGGTTCCAATGTGCTGGTACTGGATCAGCCTACCAACCATCTGGATCTGGAATCCATTACGGCAGTCAACAACGGTCTGATCGACTTTAAAGGTGTGGTACTGTTTGCAAGCCATGACCATGAATTTGTACAGACAGTGGCGGACCGTATTATGGAATTTCGTGAGGGAACACTTATTGATAAAACGGGCACCTATGAGGACTATATTGCCTGGCAGCGTCAGTAGCTTTCCGAATAACAATCGAGTAGGGGCGGTTTTCCGCCCCTCTCACACCACCGAGTGTGCCGTTC
>CAZQJD010000205.1:0-2352 GCA_964593575.1 uncultured Oscillibacter sp. | reverse complement strand
ATCCAGGAAGTCGGAGGAGACGACCTCGTCCTCGGTGTAGCCCAGGATGCCCTTCAGTTCGCCCTCGGAAGCGGCCTTCATAGCAGCGCAGATGGCTTCCTTGGAGGCGGGCTTCTCCAGGTTGACAGTCAGATCCACCACGGAAACATCCAGGGTGGGGACGCGCATGGAGATGCCGGTGAGCTTGCCGTTCAGCGCGGGGATGACCTTGCCCACAGCCTTGGCGGCGCCGGTGGAGGAGGGGATGATGTTGCCGCTGGCAGCACGGCCGCCGCGCCAGTCCTTCATGGAAGAGCCGTCCACGGTCTTCTGGGTGGCGGTGATGGAGTGCACGGTGGTCATCAGGCCTTCCTTGATGCCGAAGTTCTCGTGCAGCACCTTGGCGATAGGAGCCAGACAGTTGGTGGTGCAGGAGGCATTGGACACAAAGGTCATATCGCTGGTGTAGGTGTGGTTGTTGACGCCCATGACGAACATGGGAGTGTCGTCCTTGGAGGGAGCGGACATCACGACGTGCTTGGCGCCGGCGTCGATGTGGCCCTGTGCCTTCTCCTTGGTCAGGAACACGCCGGTGGACTCGATAACATAGTCAGCGCCTTCCGTACCCCAGGGAATGTCCTTGGGATCCTTCTCGGCATAGACGGCGATGCGCTGGCCGTTGACGGTGAGAGTGGTGTCGTCGTAGGAGACCTCGCCCTTGAATTTGCCGTGCATGGTGTCATAGCGCAGCATATAAGCCATATAGTCAGTGGTCATGAAGGGATCGTTGATAGCGACAACCTTCACATCCTCGCGGGCCAGAGCGGCGCGGAAGGCCAGACGGCCGATACGGCCAAATCCATTGATACCAATCTGCGTTTTCATGTTGAAAAGACTCCTTTCCTATTGGGCAGCCGCCTTGGCTGCCGCGCACGTTTGACGATTGCGCAAACGTTTATCACAAATACAACAGTATATTACCACAGCAGAGTTTGTTGTGCAACTGTCAAAATTTATAAGATTAAAACGGTTACCTCCTGGTTATTCGTGCTGTTTTTTAGCAAAGATGACAGAATTCCCGTTTTTCGTGAAATATCTTGACGAATGGGGCGCAAACGATTATACTATTTTTCAAACGAGTATTACGCAAGAGAGGAGCGCTTTGCGCAAACGGGAGAGTGCTATGAAAGTAACCATCAGTGATGTTGCCAAGCTGGCGGGAGTATCCACTGCCACCGTGTCACACACCATTAATAATACCCGCTATGTCTCCAACGAGACGAAGGAGAAGGTCTATCAGGCGATCGGGCAGCTGGGCTATACGCCGGATGCCTCTGCCCGCAGCTTCCGTACCGGCAAGAAAAAGACCGTGGGCTTTATCGTGCCGGATATTTCCAGTAAGTTCTTCGGCAATATGATCGAGGCGGTGGAGAGCTGTCTGGCAGCTCAGGGCTATCATCTGATCATTGCCAACAGCAGGGAGGACGCGGACAGGGAGGAGAACAATATCCGTCTGCTGACGGCCGGCCTGGTGGATGGCCTGCTGGTGGCCAGCACCATGGAGGATTTCCAGCGGTTTGATGCGCTGATCCCCAATGGATTCCCGGTGGTGCTGGTGGACCGAATTTTCGACATGAAAAAGTACCCTTCTGTCTGCGTGTCCAATTTTCAGCCCATTTACCGCAGTGTGTGCCGTCTGGCCGGGCGTGGACGCCAGCGGATCGGCATTATCGGCGGTCTGCCGCGCCTGAGCAGTACCAGAGAGCGTATCTCTGCCTACCGTGAGGCCATGCAGGACTGCGGTCTGCCGGTGGATGAGTCCATGATCCGCTATAAGACTGCGGAGGAGCATGATACCCAGCGCTGTCTGGATGAGCTGCTGGAGCAGGAGTGTGACGCCATTGTGATCTGCCGGACCTCTATGGCGGCAGATGCGCTGGTGTATGTCCATAAGCGCGGCATCCGGCTGCCGGACAATTTGGAGCTGGTGACCTTCCTGGACTATGATTCCAGCCTGAATCAGATCTATGCCGGTCAGATGGATTGTATCGTGCAGCCTGTGGCGGAGCTGGGCCGTGTAGCCGGCGAGCAGATCCTGGCCAGGATCGAGAATCCAGATGCGCCGGTGTTTGAAAAGGTGCTGACCTCCGCCTATCAGCCCAGCGGCCCTGCCAATCCCTCTGGCCGATAAGCGTATATACAGCAAGAAAAGGGGGCGTTGCATTTTGCAACACCCCCTTGAAATTCCGCAAGAGGTCACAGACTTCTTGCGGAATTTTCGCCTGCGGGCGGGTGATCCAATACGTGAAGGGGGCTCCAAGACCGCCCCCTTCACACATCCCCTGCCAGGAGTGCCTGCTCCTCTTGCAGGTA
>CAZQJD010000204.1:0-2388 GCA_964593575.1 uncultured Oscillibacter sp. | reverse complement strand
TTACAGCTCGACGCAGGCCATACGAGGCTCGAAGCAGCAGCCGGGACGCATGGCGACCACGCGGACACCGCTGGCACGCTGGGGACCGACCTTCATGAAGGTGGCCAGCACGGTGGTCTTGCCGTTGAGACCCAGGGGGCCAACATTGGTCTCGTTCACCTTGTCGGTGATGTACTGCTCCATGCGGCTCTGCTTGCTGAAGTCGCTGTACACCATGGCTTCCATCATCAGTGCGGTGGCCTCAAACTGAGAACGGCCAACGCCGATGGCCAGTGCGGTGGGAGTGCAGCCCAGGAGCTTGGTGGCATCCTTGGCACGGGTCACGATCTCGTCCAGAACCACCTGAACATCGTGCTTGTGGAAAATGCGGTGGGTGATGCCGCGGATGGCGGGGCCGCCGCCCAGCATCAGAACGTGAACGCGCAGAACGTCCTCCTCCACTTCCTTGATCAGGATGGGAGCGGCGTCCAGAGCGTCAGAGTCGGGGCTGATGCCGCCGCTCATGTCGATACGGCCCTCATCGTCGCCCATGATGGCCATGGGACGGCCGGGCAGCTGACGCAGACCCTCGCGCACGCCGTCCTGAATGGCGGTCAGCAGAGCGCCGGTCACACACTTGTTGGGGCCAACCTCCACGAACACGTGGGGGATGCCGGTATCGTCACACAGGGGGCTGCGGTTGCACTCGGCAACCTCGGCGTTCTCCAGAATGGTGGACAGGTTCCACTTGGCACGCTCCAGCTCCTCTGCCTCGATGGCACGCTTGTAGGCGTCCTTCTTGTCCTGACGGAACGTAGAGCCTGCACGCACCAGAGTGTCTGCAACCTTTGCGACGACCTCGTTGTAATCAAATGCCATTTTCTCTACACTCCTTTCTTACATGCTCTCGCCGTGGGCGTGAGCGATGATGCAGGGGAACTTGTCCACGATCAGCTCGTAGCAGGCTTCCATGCCCAGTTCGGGATGTGCCACGCACTTCTTGCTCAGCACCTTGCTGTTCAGCAGAGCGGTAACGGGGGCGATGACAGCGTACACCGCGCCGTACTCGTCCATCATCTCCAGAGTCTCCTTCTTCAGGGAACCCTTGCCCAGATGCATGCGGATGCCCGCCTTGGTCATCTGAGGCATGGTGCCTTCGATCTCCAGCTTGTTGCTGGAGGTGGGGCCAACGCCGGCGGGGCTTACGGCAGTGTGGAAGATCACGCCGCCCTGCAGATCGATCTCGCTGTTCTCGATCTCGCCGGACTCGATCATCTTCACGATCTTGGGCAGGACCGCGTCGCGAGCGGCATAGATCTTGCCGGACACGTTCACGATCTCGCCCACCTTCAGGCTCTTCAGCACTTCGTCAGTGAAAGGAGCGGTGATGGTTCTGAATTCCATGAGTATTCTCCTTCTTTCTTCGATTCTTCAAAGGCAATGGGGTGGGGGCATTCCCCCACCCCATTGGGTCAGTTTCTCTTAGTGCTTGATAGAGCCCTTGGGAGAATAGGTTGCCTCGGGATAGTAGCAGTCGATCATGCGCTTGACCAGCATGACCTGCTTGGCGCGCTTCTTGGCGTCTGCCTCGGTGGAATCCCAGCTGTGGGTCTTGGCCACGGAGCCGCCGGTCTTCAGGTAGATGGGAGCGGCAACGCGGATCATCTCGGGAACCTCATAGTGACGGATGAAGCCGCCGGAGGAGGTGGGGTTCTCGGTGTGGCAGTCGATGGGGATGTCGATGGTGGCACGGACTGCGGCCAGATGCTGCAGCTGATAGTCGCGGACGATGTTGAAGGAGTCAGCACCGATGTCCTGCAGCAGCTTGGCGGAGCAGGGGTTGCCGTGGCCGGCGTGTGCGGACATCTTGAAGCGGCAATCCTCGGGGATCAGGCCGGTCTCGCGAGCCTTGCCCAGTGCCCACAGGCAGCCCTCGTCATACACCAGGAAGGTGCGGCAGCCCAGGCGGGCAGCACGACGGACGTCTTCCAGAGCGCGGACGATCTGATCCTGGCCACGCAGACGATAACCCATGCGGACGCCCTCGGGGCTCTTAACGGATGCGGAGGTGTCGGTGGTGGCGCGGGGGCCGATTGCCAGAACCAGCTCAACCTGATGCTCGGTGGCCAGGTTCACCATGGCGGTGATGTCGTCATCGCTCAGGAACCAAATGCCCTTGGTCTGGGTGACACGATGGATGTAGAAGCCCAGACGATCCACTTCCTCCAGCAGTGCCTTCATAACGCCGGGGCCCTGGATACCGGGAACCTCGAAACGATACTGGCAGCCGTCGTCAAAACGCTTCTCGGAAGTGGGCAGGTTGTACAGATCGCCGCCGGGCAGGCCGATGCTCTCCAGCCAGGCTCTGGTCTCTTGCATAGTGTTCATGTTGCATTACCTCTTTCTTAA
>CAZQJD010000203.1:0-2393 GCA_964593575.1 uncultured Oscillibacter sp. | reverse complement strand
TCTTCTTGGCGATCTCCAGCTGCAGGCGGCGCATCTTGTCCTGCTCCTCCTGCTTACGCTTGCTGGAGAAGGGGTTCTGGCTGCCCTTGCGCTGGTTATTGTTGCGGAACTTCTCCTTGCCGCCCTTCTGGGACATGCGTGCGCCGCGCTCGCCGCCCAGATCCTCCAGACGCTCGTCATACTTGGCCAGATTGACCTCGCCGCCCTTGCGGGTGTCCACCACCTTCTTGGTGGGAACGCGGGAAGCGGGAGCGGCGGTCTGCTGGGGAGCAGCGGGAGCCGCCTGCTGCTGAGGCGCAGCCTGACGGGGCTGCTGGGGAGCGTTTTGCTGCTGACGGGGAGCGTTGCCCTGCTGCCGCTGCTGGTTCTGCTGGCGGGGCTGCTGAGCGCCCTGCTGCCGCTGCTGGTTTTGCTGATTCTGCTTGGCGGGAGCAGCTGCCTGCTGGGGAGCGGGAGCTGCCTGCGCGGCGGGAGCGGCAGCCTGCTTGGGAGCAGCGGCCGGCTTGGAAGCGGGCTTCTCCGCGTAGGCGTCGGCAAAGATCACCTGGATCCCGGACACGGGGTGTGTCTGGGTCAGATGCTCGAAGATCACGGAAAGCTCTGCGTCTGTCAGAACCTGCATGTGGTTCTTGGGAGTTGTCGCGTATTTTGTCAGGATCTCCGTAATGGTTTTGGTGGGCAGACCGAAGTCCTTTGCCACTTCATGCACTCTGTATTTTTCCATACCTAAATATAGCCACCTCATTACCACCCGAAGGACGGGTTAAATTCATTTATCTGCCCCGATGGGCAGCCACCGACGGCGAAGGGTCGCCGTGGAGCATTGTTGCGGGGATTCAGCCGTTTTTTCGAAAGGAGCCCTTGCCCTTTTTCACGGGGCGGCTGCCGGCGAAGCGGTTTTCCGCCCGGGGTGCGGGACGGTTCGCCTTGCTGGGACGCTTGGCGCCGGTGCTCTTGCGGCTGCCGTGGCCATCCGGGGGCTTTCTGTCCCGTGGCCGGTCATCGTGGGGCGGTCTGCGGTCGGCCGCGGCGCTCTGACGCTTGGGCTTCGGCTCTTCGGGGGGCTCCACTGCCTTGCGCTTGACCTTTCCGGTGCGGATGTTCTTCTTATGGGCCAGCATCTCCGCCTTGCGTTCGGCGGCCCGTTTGGCCTTGACCTGCAGGAGTGCGTGGGCTTCGTCATAGCGGACGGGGTCTTCCTGTGCCAGACGTCCCACGATGCTGCAGGCGAAGCCGATGTCGGTCACGGCCACGATGGCGCAGGCTGTGCGGCCCAGACTGCGTCCCATCTCCTCTTTTGTAAAGGGGACTCTCAGCCACAGGCAGCTGCCCATCTCGGCGAAATGCCGCACCCGGCGGGCGGTGTTGTCCGCGGCATCCTCTGCCAGCAGCAGAACACGGGCGTCCTTGGCCCGGGCCGCCGCTTCCGCCGGTTCTTCGCCCACCTCCAGCATGCCTGCCCGCTTGCACAGGCCGATAAGAGTGAGAATATTATGCATCCTGCCCTCCCATCTCCTGCTCCAGCGTGTCGTACACCTCGTCGGGGATCTGCAGCTCGAAGGCGCGCTCCAGCGCTCTGGACTTCCGCGCCCGTTTCAGGCAGGCCGCGTCCCGGCAGACATAGGCGCCCCGGCCGGGTTTCTTTCCGACGAAATCCAGAGAGATCACGCCTTCCGGCGACTTGACCACCCGGATCAGGGACTTTTTATCTTTCATTTCCCGGCAGCCGACGCATTGGCGCTGGGGGATCTTTCTGACTTTCTGCATCACCGAACCGCCTTTCCAGTGGGTGTTGGATGCTTCGGAACCGCTCAGACGGTTTCCTCAGCGGTCTCGTCCTCCTGATAGTGCTCAGGCTTGATGTCGATCTTGTAGCCGGTGAGACGGGCGGCCAGGCGGGCGTTCTGCCCCTCCTTGCCGATGGCCAGAGACAGCTGGTCATCGGGTACGATGACACGGCAAGCCTTGCCCTCCTCAGCCATCATCACCTCCAGCACATCGGCGGGAGCCAGTGCGGCGGCGATGAAGGCGGCGGGATCTTCGCTGTACTTGATGATGTCGATCTTCTCGCCGCGGAGCTCATCCACGATGTTGGCGACGCGCTGACCCTTGGGGCCAACGCAGGCGCCGATGGGATCCACGTTCTCGTCGTTGGACCAGACGGCCATCTTGGTACGGCTGCCGGCCTCGCGGGCGATGGAGCGGACCTCCACGGTGCCGTCGAAAATTTCGGGGACTTCCAGCTCGAACAGGCGCTTCACCAGACCGGGGTGGGTACGGGAGATCAGCACCTGAGGGCCGCGGGTGGAGCGGCGGACCTCCACCACATACACCTTCACATGGGAGCCTTCGGTGAGCGCCTCGCCCTTTACCTGCTCGCCGGCGATGAGCAG
>CAZQJD010000202.1:0-2400 GCA_964593575.1 uncultured Oscillibacter sp. | reverse complement strand
GGAAAACGCAGACTCCATCTGCAATCAGTCTAACAGAGAGACCTCCGAAACGCAATCATTTTTTCTCTGAGTCTAAAATCACGGAGGTTACTATTTTGAAAAAGTCTATCTACACAAGCTACGACGAACTGCCTCTGCTTCTGAACGTGAAGCAGCTGGCCGACCTGCTGGGTGTCTCCGACTCCAGTGTGTACGAACTCATCCAGGAGGATGGCTTTCCCTCTCTGCGCATCGGCAAGCGGATCGTCATTCCCAAGGAGGAACTGCGGGAGTGGATCTCCGCCCGCACCAAGGAGGTGCAGTGATGCTGCTCTCTCAGTATGAACAGAGGATGAAAGAAAAGAATTTTTTCCTGCTCCCCAACGCGATCTTCGATTTGAAGCTGAACCAGCACGAGTTTTATATCTACGCATACCTCATCCGCATCGAGGATCGAAGCACCTACCAGTGCATCGTCAGCTACCCCACCATCGCGGAAGCGGTAGGTTTCGCGGTCAACACGGTGGCAAAGTATGTGCGCACGCTGGAGGAGCGTGGTCTCATCCATACAGAGCGCACGGAGTTCGTGACCAAAGACGGAGTCAAGCGCAACGGCTGTCTGCGGTATCACATCCTGCCCTTCCGACAGGCCCTTGACCGACACAACGAGCGGCGGCTGGCAGAGCTGGAGCTCACTACCACACGGCAAAAAGCGAAGGCGAAAGCTGAAAAGTTGGGCATCGGGTTCATCCCGGCAGGCGATGGACAGAGCGCATGACTGCCCCGTGTCGGCCCCTGTGTGCCGCTGTGTGCAGATTTTCCGCCAAGGGTAAACCGAAGACACCACGGCGGAGACCGGGCCAAGAATGAGCCGCGTTTGGAGCGCGATTTGCAACGAAAATTGCAGGGGGGTGCGGGAGAGCGATGCCCACCCTCGGGTGGGGCAAGCATAGCGTCCGGCTATACGCCGGACGCACTCGCCGGGGTTACGCCCCAGCACCCCCTGCCCCCTAAAGGGGGAGAAAGGAGCCAAATGCAGAAGAAAAAAACGGCGATCATCACCGCAAGGATGACGCCGAAAGACAAAGCTGAGATACAACGGCTGGCGAAGCGGGCCGGGATGACGGTCACCGACTACATCGTTACCTGCGCTCTGAACAAGGAGATTGTTCGGGTCGAGGGTCTGGATGCGATCATGACTGAGCTGAAGGCCCAGGGCAGAAATCTGAATCAGTTGACTACGCTGGCCAACATGGGGAAGATCCAGATGGTGCATGGGCGCGAACTCATCGAACGCTATGCTGACCTCTGCGAGATCCTGTCCTCCATCAGCACGGAGGTGAAATGATGGCGACATTCACCGCGGTGCGAAACAAGAAGCAGACGGCGGGCACATTCAAGCGAACGGTAAAATATGTTGCGCAGGGAAAGAAGACCATGTGGGATCACAAATGGTTGGTCACAGGTCACAACTGCGTCCCGCAGTCCTCCTATCTGGAAATGATGACAACGAAACGGCAGTTCCAGAAAACCGACGGCAGACAGTTCTATCACTTCGTCCAGTCCTTCTCTGCGGAAGATAAAATCACTCCGCAGCAGGTCAACGCCATCGGCGTGGAGTTCGCGCGAAAGCAGTTCCCGAACTTCGAGGTGCTGGTCGCCACCCATGTGGACACGGACCATCTGCACAACCACCTGATCGTCAACAGCGTCAGCTGCAAGGATGGTAAAAAGCTGCATCAAAATGCCGCCGACCTACAGCGGCACCGGCAGGTCAACGATGAGCTCTGTCTGGCCCATGGCTTGAATGTGTTGAAAGCTCCGGAAAGGCACACGAACAAAAAGCAGATGCGCCCCGGTGAGTACCAGGCGGGACTGCGGGGTGAGAGCTGGAAGCTGGAACTCATCCAGGCCATCAATGAAGCGCTGGAGTACGCCACCGACCGTGAGAGTTTTATTGAGAACATGGAGTACGAAGGCTACGAGGTCAGCTGGAGCGACAACCGGAAGCACATCACCTTCACCTGTCCCAACGGACGCAAGTGCCGGGACAGCAGTCTGCGCGATGAAACATTCCTCAAAGAGAATCTGGAAACGCTGTTCGCATACAGGGAAGCAACCGGCTTCACCCCCGGTACGATGGAACCTGAGATGGGGTGGATGGGTGAACTGGCCAACGACCTTGTGCGGCTGGGCAAGTCCATAGAGAAAGCCGATGACCTGCCGCCTCTGCCAGCGGCTCCGAAGTGGTCGGAGAGCAAGCAGCTCCAGCGGGAGGCGATAAAGAAGATGGCCATGGGCCAGAAGCTGAGTCATGACAGGACACAGACCATGAGTATGTGGTGATGCACAGGTCACAAACTGCGTTGTTGGTTTCGTAGAATTTTCTGTATCAGCACTTCTTTCATTGGCTATTCGTCT
>CAZQJD010000201.1:0-2487 GCA_964593575.1 uncultured Oscillibacter sp. | reverse complement strand
TGGACCAGCCGGTCTTGGTCTTCTTGCCGTGGGGCAGACCCAGCTTGCCGAACAGAATCTCGCCCAGCTGCCTGGGGGAGTTGATGTTGAACTTCTCGCCCGCCATATCGAAGATGGACTGCTCCAGCTCTCCGGCGCGGGCGGAGAGCATCTCACCGAAGGCGGCCAGCGACCGGGCGTCCACCCGGCAGCCGGTGCGCTCCATCTCCGCCAGCACACGGCACAGGGGCAGCTCCGCCGTTTCAAACAGCTCCCACATCCCCTGCTCACGCAGTCTGGGCGCGAGGGTTTCGTACAGTGCAGCCACGGCGGAGGTATAGCTGTGGAACGCGGCGGACGCAGCCGCGGCGTCGCCCAGCATGGAGAAGGCGTCCGGCTCCAGATGGAGGGGCTTGGGCAGCTCCGCGTTGTAATAGGCCACAAACAGCCGCCCGATCTCATAGCTGCCTGCGGTGGCGTCCAGCAGATAGGCCGCCAGCGCAGTGTCAAACACGAAGCCGTCGGCGGGCAGTCCGCTCTCCAGCAGCGTGCGCATCAGGTCTTTCACATTGTGGGAGACCTTGCGGATGTCGACTGCGAACAGCGCCGACAGCAGCTCGTTCCAGTCGCCGGTATACTTTTCAAAGAACAGCTCCGCGGAAACGGCGGTATCCTCGCCCGTTTCGCAGTCCACCATGACGCCGGTGAGATCCGGCAGCGCCAGCACGGCCACATACTCCGCCTTCCGCCAGAGCTCCAGCAGGCGCTCCGCCTGCGCAGGCGTGGTGACGGTCTCGGCGGTGACGGCGTATTCCTTCTGTGCCGCCGTTTCGGCAGGTTCCTCCTCCGGCGTCAGGCCGAACTTTTCAATGAGTCTGGCAAATTCCAGCTTCAAAAACAGCGGATAGGCCGCCGCCGCGGGCGCCTTGCACAGGCAGTCCGCCGGGGCGAAGTCGATGGGGGCGTCGGTGACGATGGTGGCCAGCCAGCAGGAGTGCTTTGCAGCCTCCGCCCCCTCCGTCAGCTTCCGGATGGCGGCGGGCTTGGCCTCGATGTCCGGCAGGCGGGCGTAGAGGTTTTCCACGCTGCCGTACTTCTGAATGAGATCCATAGCGGTCTTCTCACCGATGCCCGCCACGCCGGGGATATTGTCGGAGGAATCGCCCATCAGCGCCTTCAGGTCGATCATGTGGATGGGGTCGAAGCCGTACTGCTCCCGGAAGGTCTCCGGGGTCATGTCCTTTGTGGTGGTCTGCCCCATCCGGGTGGACACCAGCTTCACCTTCGTTTTGTCGGTGATGAGCTGCAGGGAGTCCTTGTCGCCGGTGACGGCCACGCACTCCCAGTCCAACCCCTCGCACCTGCGGGAGATGGTGCCGATGAGGTCGTCCGCCTCCCAGCCCGCCAGCTCATAGCGGGGGATATTCAGGGCGTCCAGCACCTCCTTCAGCACCGGCACCTGCATCCGCAGCTCCTCCGGCA
Organism: uncultured Oscillibacter sp.; assembly: GCA_964593575.1. Lineage (GTDB taxonomy): Bacteria > Bacillota > Clostridia > Oscillospirales > Oscillospiraceae > Oscillibacter. Next base: position 1,026 of record CAZQJD010000201.1, on the reverse strand, counting down.
TGGGCTTTCGGGTGGCCTTGTAGGCAGCGTCGGCGGTGTGGCGGAAGGTGGGGGCGTGAACATCGAAGGTGACGCACAGCGCCTCCGGCTTTTCCTCCTCCATCAGCCGGCGCAGAGTGGTGAGAAAGCCGTAAATGGCGTGAGTATACAAGCCCTCCCGGGTGCTGAGAGGCCGGATGCCGTAATAGGCCCGGTTCAGGATGCTGTTGCCGTCAATGACCATCAGTTTCATGGAGCGACCTCCGTTATCGTCCCCCACGGGGACGTCGTTTTCCGTAATAAGATAGTATACCGCATTTTGCGGGAGAAAACAACCGCCGACGGCATCTGACCGGCAATTTTCGTTTCCGCCGTGGAAACGCAGTTTCACCCACATTTGTACGCCCCGGAAAAAAACGGCCGCGGCGCCGTGTTTGTTTACGGAAAAGAATTGACTTTTCCGCATTTTTTGTTATGATAAGGCGTAATTTTTCAGCCACAGGCTGTAATCCCAGAATGGATGTGAAATCATGCTGACCATCGAACGATTCAAGGAAGCCCGACGCACACTGCGGGGCGTCATCAGCAAAACCGACCTGGTCCACAGCAAGTACCTTTCCGACGTCTATGGAAATCAGGTTTATCTCAAGCCGGAAAACCTGCAGGTCACCGGCGCGTACAAGATCCGCGGCGCCTATTTCAAGACCTCCCAGCTGACACAGGAGCAGAAGAGCCAGGGACTGATCACCGCCTCCGCCGGCAACCACGCCCAGGGCGTGGCCTACGCCGCCAAGATGGCAGGCGCTCAGGCAACGGTGGTCATGCCCACCACCACGCCCCTGATGAAGGTGGACCGCACCAAGCAGTACGGCGCGGAGGTGATCCTCCACGGCGGCGTCTTCGACGACGCGGCGGAATACGCCATGCAGCTGGCGCAGGAACGGGGCATGACCTACATCCCCCCCTTCAACGATCTGGACATCGCCTGCGGACAGGGCACCATCGCCTATGAGATCTTCCAGTCCCTGCCGGATGTGGACGTCATTC
>CAZQJD010000200.1:0-2565 GCA_964593575.1 uncultured Oscillibacter sp. | reverse complement strand
CTCCGTATGATCTTAACCATACGGAGGATTAACTGTTTTACGAACACCGCCCTATGGCCGGGATATTTCTTTACGCTCTCTTTACGGCGTTCGTTGCATTTGCATCTGTCAGAGAGAACGTTCTGTGGTATGCTTTTAAAAAGGAGGTGCGGCCGATGGCACTGTTCGGAAAGCGGGAAGTGGTGTTCGAGGCGCAGGGCGACAAGGAGCGCTGGAACGCGGCAAAGGCGGCTCTGCGGCAGGCTGACATCAAAATCATGGAGGCGCTGTCCCGGGAGGTGGAGATGCCCATGTGCAGCTGCGGCGCCAAGATCGACCGCCGCAACTACGGCCCCAACGGCTGGATCGACCGCCGGGTCTATTACATTGCCGTCCGTCCCGAGGATGTGCCGGCGGCAAAGCAGGTATTGCAGCAGGTTCCGTGAGCCTTCCGCCGGCTCTTTTCCATATACGGTCAAGACCCTGCCGCAGAGATATGCGGCAGGGTCGTTGTCTTGTCGATGTGAAAAAGTGTCCCCGGCCGGGAAGGCCGGGGACTTTATTAGGAGGAAACCTGCGCCTCGCATCTGACCGAAATCACATTCCCGTGCATGGAATGGATCCCTCTCACTGGAGGGGGAGCGGGAGCCATACGGGAATCGTTAAGCGCGGTTTCATAGAAAAGAGCTGCTGAATCACTGGCGGTACATGTTCCAGTAGTACTCGCGGGAGCCCTGAACGTCCCAGACCAGGTCGGGCTTCAGGAAGTTGTAGTTGATGAGGTGGCCGAAGAGGATGAAGGGGCACTCATCCACAACGGCCTGACACCACTCCTCGTAGCCCTCGACGCTGGCGGCGGAGCCGGTGGGATTGGTCTTCATCTTGTCGATGGCGGCGGTGCGGGCGTCGCTGCTCCACCAGCCCTGGGTGCCGGTGACGAAGGTGGAGTGCAGCACGGGATTGTCATCCACCTTCTGGACGGTCCAGGCGCCGATGTCGTGACCGGTCTTGGGATCACTGCGCAGGGAAGAGTGAGAGCCGGCGTCCACCACCATCAGCTCGATCTTGATGCCCACAGCCTCCAGCTGGCCGCTGGCAGCCATGGCAGCCTTGTAGAAGTTGGAGTTGGCGGTACACAGCCACTTGATGGGCTCGCCGTTGTAGCTGGACTTGGCCAGGTACTCCTTGGCCAGAGTCTGGTTGCCCAGATTCCACTCGCCGTCGGCAATGATGGTGTTGTCATATGCGGTGCCGGACACGATGGGACTGGGCTGCAGCACGTTGGCCTTCTCATCGCCGCTGATGGCCAGCAGGACGGCATTGCAGTCGATGGCAGCGCGGATGGCCTTGCGGACGTTGACATCAGCAATGGGACTGTCGGCGTTGGAGGGGTCCAGATTGAAGAACATGCCGTGGGTCCAGGTGGTACCCTGATCCACCTTCTGCAGACCCAGGGACTCTGCAGTTTCCATCATGGAGGTGCTCACCATGGCCAGATCATACTCACCGGCCAGCATGGCGGCGGTACGGGAGCCCTCATCCTTGTTGATGGAGATGGTGATCTTGTCGGCATAGGCCTTCTTGGGAGCGGCCGGGCCTTCGGTCACGCCGTTGTCCACGATGGTGTACTTGTCGTTACGGACCATGACCACGGCCTCATCGCTCCAGCTCTCCAGCTTGTAGGGGCCGGTGCCGATAACGTCGGCCACTTCGCCAATCTTGGTCTCCAGCGTGCCGCCGCGGACCAGACCGTTGGCCTGCAGCTCGCCGCCGGTGACGGGATACTTGTCGCAGATCTCCTTGGGCAGGATCCTATAGAGGCCGCCGGAGCTGCAGAAGGAGGACAGGAAGTTGACGTTGGTCGTCTCAAAGGTGAAGGTGATGCTCTTGTCATCCTTCTGTATGCCGGTGCCCTTCCACAGCTTGTCATAGGTAGCGGTTGTGGCGGAGCCGGCAACGCGCTGGATAGAGGCCCAGACGTCGTCCATGGTCACCTTCTCGCCGTTGGAGAAGTAGCACTCCCGGAGGGTGAACTTCAGGGTGAGGCCGTCGGCGGACTGCTCAAAATCGCAGACCTCGGAATAGACGTTGCCGTCAAGGCCTATGACGGCCAGATTCTCAAAGATGTGGATCATCCAGCGCTGGTTGCCCAGAGATCCCATACCGTTATGGACGTCCATGGTGCTGGTGGCGTTGTTGGAGCACATCACCAGCTCGCCGCCGTACCGGGCAGCCTCGGGGTCCACTGCGGGCTCGGAGGGCTTTGCAGGATCAGAGGGTGTGCTGGGAGTGGTGCCGGGGGTAGATGCTGCCGGGGTAGAGGTGCCGGGAGTGCTGGTGGTGGGCTTATCGCCGCCGCAGGCCACCAGTGCCATGGTCATGACCAGGGCCAGAATCAGTGCAACTGTTCGTTTTATTCTTTTGCCTCCACTTTCTTAAATATTTTTATCTTGATTCCTCATGCACGGAATAAAGACCTGTGGGTGAATGACCCTTATGCCGCTCTCTTCCAGGAGCGGCTAAGGTATGAAGGGAATTCGTTGTTATGCTCTGTGGAACATAGAGCATAAGGCAGGTACCTGCCTT
>CAZQJD010000199.1:0-2568 GCA_964593575.1 uncultured Oscillibacter sp. | reverse complement strand
GAAATCTGTCCAGTTGGACGCAAACGGCCATCGCAAGTTTGGTATCCGCGACAGTGTCGCGTATGCTGCCGGCGATCTGGGCTGCAACATGAGCTTCGCCCTGAAGGGCACCATCATGCCGATCTTCTGGACCCAGTTCATGGGTATGGATCTTTGGTATTCTCTGCTGATCGTCATCGTGCAGGTGTGGGACGCCATCAACGATCCCCTGATCGGCTCCCTGGTGGATGCTGATAAGCGCCAGTACAAGCGCAACAAGTTCCTGCAGTACATCTGGGCCGGCTCCATTGGCCTCATCGTGGGCGGCGCCTGCTGCTTCCTGCCCTTCCCCAATGCTCCTGTTGCTGCCAAGATGATCATCTTCATCGCCGGCTATGTGATTTGGGATGCTTTCTACACCGTGGCAAACGTTCCCTACGGCTCTCTGCTGTCCCTGATCTCCAACGAGCCCGCTGACCGTGCCTCTCTGTCTGCCTGGCGTTCTGTCGGTTCTCTGGTGGGCAACATGGTCCCCATGATCATCCTGCCCTTCATCATTTATGATGACAACCAGAACCTGATCGGCGAGCGCGTGTTCATTGCCGCTCTGATCATGGGCTTCCTGGGCTTCCTCTGCTTCCAGTTCATGATCAAGAACACTGAGATCCGCGTGGATGTCGACATCACTCTGAAGGAAGAGCAGCCCAAGTTCAACGTTTTCAAGGCAATGGGCAACTTCTGCAAGAACCGTCCTGCTGTGGGCGCAACCGTGGCTGCCTGCGGTATGTTCATCGGTATGCAGGGCGCTGCTACCGCAGTGATCGTGCTGTTCCAGTCCTATTTCAAGAACATTGACGCTTCCGGTATCGTGTCTGCATTCTCCATGATCCCCATCATCCTGTTCACTCCCCTGGCCCGTAAGATGGTCACCAAGTACGGTAAGAAGGAACTGGCTGTGGTCGGCTCCATCTTCTCTCTGGTGGCCTGCGTGGCAATGCTGATCCTGCCCATTACTCCCGACAACAACGGTATGATGATCTACATCGTCTGCCAGTTGGTCAATTCGCTGGGCATGGGCATTTACTCCACCGTGTCCTGGGGCATGATGGGCGACGCCATCGACTACAATGAGTGGAAGAACGGTACCCGCGAGGAAGGCACCGTCTATGCTCTGCACAGCTTCTTCCGCAAGCTGGCTCAGGGCTGCGGCCCCGCTCTGGCTCTGGTGATCATGGTGGCTCTGGGCTATGTCGGCGCCAACGAGGGCAATCAGACCGCTGAGGTCGCTCTGCGTATGCGTTATCTGGTGGCCGTTCTGTATACCGTGGCTGCTGCCATGCAGTTCATCGGCCTGGGCCTGATCTACAATCTGGACAAGAAGACCACCGCTCAGATGAACGCCGAGCTGGAAGCCCGCAAGGCTGGCTGATTTCTGAAAAAGTTTACACTTTGTTGACCGCATGACGCCATAGCTGTGGTAAAATGCGGAAACGGAAGACAAACCAAGCGTATGGCGGGGTCTCCCCGCCATACGCTCTGTAAAATTTTCGAGGAGGAAACAACACTTGAGAACTGTAGTGAATTTCAACGCCAAGTGGGCATTCACCAAGCAGAACGATTCGGTACCTGCCGCTCTGCCCATGAACTGGAACTGGGTCAATCTGCCCCACTGCTGGAACGCCATCGACGGTCAGGACGGCGATAATGATTACTACCGCGGCACCTGCTGGTATGCCAAGTCCCTAAACAAGATGGATCTGCCTGAGGCAGACCGCTATTATCTGGAGCTGCAGGGCGCCAACTCCTCTGCCGATGTGTATCTCAACGGCAAGAAGCTGGCTCACCATGACGGCGGCTACTCCACCTGGCGCGTGGATCTCACCGACGCTCTGGAGGCTGCCAACCTGCTGTCCATCTCTGTGGACAACACCGCAAACGAGACCGTCTATCCCCAGATGGCCGACTTCACCTTCTACGGCGGCATCTACCGTGATGTGAACATCATCTGCGTCAGCGAGTCCCACTTCGATCTGGACTACTACGGCGGCCCCGGCATCGCTGTTACTCCCGTCATGGACGGCGACAACGCAAATGTGGACGTGCAGGTCTGGCTGACCAGCTCCAAGGTGGGCCAAAAGGTGCGCTATACCATCTATGATGCCCAGGAGAATGAGCTGCAGAGCATCGTCAGCGACGAGACCAAGGTCAGCTTCGTTGTCGAGAATGCCCACAAGTGGCATGGCCGCAAGGATCCCTACCTGTACTGCTGCGAGGCTGAGCTGCTGGACGGCGACGAGGTCATCGACAATGTCTGCACCCGTTTCGGCTGCCGCACCTTCCGGATCGATCCCGACCGGGGCTTCATCCTCAACGGCGAGGAGTATCCCCTCCGCGGCGTTTCCCGCCATCAGGACCGCTGGGGCAAGGGCAACGCGCTGAGCCACGAGGATCATATCGAGGATATGGACCTCATCTGCGAGGTGGGCTGCACCACCATTCGTCTGGCCCACTATCAGCATGACCAGTTCTTCTATGACCTGTGCGACGAGCGCGGTCTGGTCATCTGGGCTGAGATCCCCTACATCTCCA
>CAZQJD010000198.1:0-2585 GCA_964593575.1 uncultured Oscillibacter sp. | reverse complement strand
TGGCGCCGCCGATGACGTTCAGCTTGGCGATGATCTCGCTGGCCTTCATCTTCTCACCATTGAGTGCCACGGGCCAGCCCTTCTCAAAGTCCAGAGTGACCATGGTGGGCTCGTCGGGAGCCTTGAAGGGAGAAACGCCCATCTCCAGGAAGCCGGGCTTGTCGTACTGAGGCTCGTTGGCGGGATCCTCCAGATCCAGACCCTCGTGGCTCAGGTGCCACAGGTTCTTGTCCTTGGAGTAGTTGGTCTCGCGGCTGATCTTCAGGGGCACATCGTGAGCCTCTGCATAGTCGATCTCCTCGTCGCGGCTCTTGATGTCCCACTCGCGCCAGGGAGCGATGATCTTCATGTCGGGGGCGAAGCGCTTGATGGCCAGCTCAAAACGGATCTGGTCGTTGCCTTTGCCGGTGCAGCCGTGGGCGATGGCGTCGGCGCCTTCCTTCTTGGCGATCTCCACCAGACCCTTGGCGATGATGGGACGGGCGAAGGCGGTACCCAGCAGGTAGCCCTCGTAGGTTGCGCCGAACATCATGGAGGGGATGATGACGTCGTCCACCATCTCGTCCACCAGATCCATGACATACAGCTTGCTGGCGCCGGTCTTGATGGCCTTGGCCTCCAGACCGTCCAGCTCGTCGGCCTGACCGACATTGCCGGCCACGGCAATGATCTCAGGGTTATTGTAGTTTTCCTTCAGCCAGGGGATGATGATGGAAGTATCCAGGCCGCCGGAATATGCAAGCACGATTTTCTTGATATTGGTCTTATCCATGATAAAAAGCCTCCAATGCTTATAATGGTTGATGCTCAGATTATACGCCATATGCGAATATTTATGCAACCGTCATGTTGCACAACAATTTGCCCGGCTTTTGGGTGGTTTTGTATGTTTTGGCATAGCTTTCCAGAAGTATACCTATTTAAAAAATTGGATTGCCGCAGGAAAACCCCAGAATACACCGGATATGCACGTTTTTGTGCATATCCGGTGAAAATATGCAATATGCATGAATATGTGATATTTTATGCATTGCTCGCCTGCGAGAGGCGATCACAGCGCGCTGACAGCAGCCTCCAGACGCGCCATGGCTTCCTCCAGAAGGCTGCGGGGACAGGCTGCGTTGAGCCGCATGAAGCCCTCGCCGCCGGGGCCGAAGATGCGGCCCTCGTTGAGCCCCAGCCGTGCCTTTTGGATCATGAAGTCCCGGAGACCGTCGCCGTCCAGTCCCAGTCCGCGGCAGTCCAGCCACATGAGGTAGGTGGCGTCCGGCGGGGTGGTTTTGATCCGGGGGACGCGGGTGCGGCAGTAGTCCGTCACATAGGTCATATTGCCGTCCAGGTATTCCAGCAGCTGATCCAGCCATTCGTCGCCCTCCTCGAAGGCGGCGGTGACGGCGGGCAGCGCAATGGGATTGTTGAAGCTGATGGTCTGGCGTCTCCACCAGTGGTCGAAGCTCTGCTTCATCCGCAGGTTGGGGAACACCGCAAGAGAGGACTGCAGGCCTGCCAGATTGAAGGTCTTGGTGGCGGCGAACAGAGTGACGGTGTTGGCGGCGATCTCAGGGGAGAGGTTGGCCGTGGAGATATGCTGCTTGCCGTGGAACAGCAGGTCGCAGTGGATCTCGTCGGAGACCAGCAGGACATGGTGGCGCAGGCACAGCTCCGCCATCCGGCGGAGATCGTCCTCGCCCCAGACCATGCCCAGCGGATTGTGGGGGTTGCACAGCACGAACATATCGCTGCGGCGCAGCTTGTCCTCAAAGTCCTGCCAGTCCACATGCCAGCCATCGTCCCGCTCCTGCAGGGGCGCTTCCAGTACCCGGCGGTCACAGGCGGTGATGGTGCTGCGGAAGACATGGTATACCGGCGGCTGGATCAGCACGGCGCCGCCGGTGGGAGTGAACAGCTGGATGCAGGCGGCGAGGCTGGAGATCACGCCCTGGCTCCACGAGAGCAGTGCGGGGTCGATGTCCCGCCCGTGGCGGCGCTTCTGCCAGTTCATGGCGGCGTTGAAAAAGCGCTCCGTGGGTGTGGTGTAGCCGTAGATGCCCAGCGCGGCGGCCTTTTCCACAGCGTCGATCACCGGCTGTGCGGTGCGGAAATCCATGTCCGCCACCCACAGTGGGATCACATCGTCGGTGCCGAAGACGGCACGGCGCATATCGTATTTTAATGCGCCGGTTCCCACGCGGTCAATGTGTTGGTCAAAATTGTATTTCACAGGCGAATTCCTTTCTGTGCAGAGATTTTCGAGCCTTTATTATAGCAAAGGATTCTTTGCGGGCGCAAGCATTGCGGCTTATAAAAAAACCATGAAAAAACCATGAAAAAAACCGTTCCCCCTGCGCTGTGGCAGAGGGAACGGTGCGTATCCGGTATGGATCACTTGTTGTCCACGGAGGACATATAGCAGACCAGATCCACCAGCTTGTTGGAATAGCCCCACTCGTTGTCGTACCAGGAGACGACCTTCACAAAAGTGTCGGTGAGGTATACGCCGGCGTTGGCGTCGAAGATGGAGGTGCGCTCGTCATCCAGGAAGTCGGAGGAGACGACCTCGTCCTCGGTGTAGCCCAGGATGCCCT
>CAZQJD010000197.1:0-2689 GCA_964593575.1 uncultured Oscillibacter sp. | reverse complement strand
CTTGCCGCGGGTCTGGTCGTTGTCGGGCTGCACGGTGATGTCACCGATCTTGCGCAGGCCCAGGGAATGTGCGGTGGCGATCTGCTTTTCCAGACGGCCATTCAGGCTCTTGACGAGCTTAATCGTAATATTTGCCATTATAAGCTCCTCCTTAACCCAGGATCTCTTCGACGCTCTTGCCGCGGATGCGGGCAACTTCCTCGGGGCAGCGCATGGACTTCAGGCCCTCGAAGGCGGCGGCGACGACGTTGTTGGGGTTGTTGGAACGCAGGCACTTGGTACGGATATCCTTGATGCCGGCAGCTTCCACAACGGCACGCACAGCACCGCCGGCGATAACACCGGTACCGGGGGCGGCGGGCTTCATCAGCACGCGGCCGGCGCCGGCAGCGCCGATGGTCTCGTGGGGGATGGTGGTGCCGGACAGGTTGACGGTGATCATGTTCTTCTTGGCGGCTTCCAGACCCTTGCGGATAGCTTCGGGAACTTCAGCGGCCTTGCCCATGCCATAGCCGACCTTGCCCTTCTGATCGCCGACGACGACCAGTGCGGAGAACTTCATAACACGACCGCCCTTGACGGTCTTGGAAACACGGTTGAGAGCAACAACCTTTTCGGTGTACTCGCTGGGCTCTCTTTCAAATCTTGCCATATTGTTGTTCCTCCCTCCGATTAAAACTTCAGGCCACCCTCACGGGCGCCATCGGCCAGTGCCTGAACACGGCCGTGGTACAGGTAGCCACCGCGGTCGAAGACCACGTTCTCGATGCCCTTGGCCAGGGCACGCTCGGCCACCAGCTTGCCAACTGCGGCAGCAGCAGCAACATTGCCGCCGTAGCCTTCGATGGACTTATCCAGAGAGGAAGCGGAGACCAGGGTCATGCCGGTGGTATCGTCGATCACCTGGGCATAGATGTTGGCTTCGCTGCGGAACACGTTCAGACGGGGCATTTCGGCGGTGCCGGAGATCTTGCCACGCACTCTCTTATGACGCTTCAGACGCTGAGCGTTGGTATTGGGTCTTTTAATCATAACGGCACACCTCCTTACTTCTTGCCGCCGGTCTTACCGACCTTACGGCGGATGACCTCGTCCACATACTTGATGCCCTTGCCCTTATAAGGCTCGGGGGGACGCTTCTCGCGGATCTCAGCGGCGAACTGGCCGACAGCCTGCTTGTCGCAGCCGCGAACGATGATTTTATTGGGACCGGGCACCTCGATGGTGATGCCGTCGATCTCAGGAACGATCACCTGGTGAGAGAAACCGAGGTTCATGACCAGGTTAGTGCCCTCCTTGGCAACACGATAGCCGACGCCGTTGACGTCCAGCTCCTTGGTGTACTGATTGGTAACACCAACGATCATGTTGTTCAGCAGAGTACGGGTCAGGCCGTGCAGGCTGCGATGCAGCTTGTCATCGGAGGGACGGGTCACGGTGATCGTGTCGCCTTCCTGCTTGATGATCATTTCGGTGCGCAGAGCGCGAGTCAGTTCGCCCTTGGGTCCCTTGACGGTAACGACGTTGCCATCAGCGATGGTAACGGTGACGCCGGCAGGAACGGTAATGGGCATTCTGCCAATTCTAGACATTGTTAAATACCCTCCTTACCAGACGAATGCCAGGACTTCACCGCCGACATGAGCCTCGCGGGCCTTCTTGTCGGTCATGACGCCCTTGGAAGTGGAAATGATCGCGATGCCCATGCCACGCAGAACGCGGGGCAGCTCGTCGGCGCCCACGTAAACACGCAGGCCGGGCTTGGAGACGCGGCGCAGGCCAGTGATGACCTTTTCCTTGCCGCCATTGTACTTCAGAGTGATGCGGATGATGCCCTGCAGGCCGTCATCGATCACGGTGAAGCTCTTGATATAGCCCTCGTCCAGCAGAATCTGAGCGATGCTCTTCTTCATCTTGGAAGCGGGTACATCAACGGTGTCGTGCTTGGCGCTGTTGGCGTTGCGGATGCGGGTCAGCATATCCGCAACAGGATCGGTGATATGCATGTTGTATTTCCTCCTATTTTAGAGTTGCGGCCCTTTTCAGGAGTACCGCTGCGGCAGCGAGGTATCATGGCCAATGGAGCAGTCTGCTCGCGCATGTATACCCAATTGGTCATGACCTTTCGCCATCCGTTTATCTCAAAAGCCCCATATCAAAGGCTCCTGATACAAAAAATTGAATATTTCCGCCGGTTTCGACCTTTTTGGAAAAGGGTCTGAACATGGCGCAAGTGGCGCACCTTTTCCAAGATGCCCCACATTATAGAGTACCAGAGAATCTTCCATTCGTCAAGTACTCTCTGCGCCAATTATCATTTTTTTCTTAGAAAGATGCCTTGCGGACGCCGGGGATCTGGCCCTTGTAAGCCAGCTCGCGGAAGCAGATACGGCAAACGCCATAGTCACGCAGGTAGGCGTGGGGACGGCCGCAGAGCTTGCAGCGGTTGTACTTACGGGTAGAGAACTTAGCAGGGGCCTGCTGCTTCAGGATCATAGACTTCTTAGCCATTTTTCTTCTCCTCCTTAGCGAGCGAAGGGAGCGCCAACCTGGGTCAGCAGGGCGCGGGCCTCTTCATCGGTCTGGGCGGTGGTGACAATGATGATGTCCATACCGCGGATCTTGTCGATCTTATCGTACTCGATCTCGGGGAAGATCAGCTGCTCCTTAACGCCCAGGGCATAGTTGC
>CAZQJD010000196.1:0-2709 GCA_964593575.1 uncultured Oscillibacter sp. | reverse complement strand
CGCAGCCTCATCGTGCAGGTGACTTACGGCTGCAGCCACAACACCTGCGCCTTCTGCAGCATGTACAAGGCAAAGCGCTTTACACTCCGCCCCATAGAAGAGATTCTGGAAGATTTCCGCATGGCCAGAAAATACTATTCTCATGTAGAGAAGGTCTTTCTGGCAGACGGCGATGCACTGGTACGCAAGGCCGCTGAATTGGCTGTGATTCTGGACACCGTCCGGGAGCTGTTCCCCGAATGTCAGCGCGTCACCTGCTACGCCTCCCCCTCCTCCATCCGCATCCGTACCGACGAGGAGTTGCAGATGCTCCGGACAAAGGGACTCACCATGGTCTACATGGGACTGGAATCCGGCTGCGGCGAAGTGCTGACGCGGATGCGCAAGGGCCACACTCCCGAGGAAATCGTGGCCATGGGACAGAAGGTGCGGAAGAACGGTATCGCTCTGTCCGTCACGGCCATCACCGGCCTTGGAGGCCCGGCACTGCTGGAGCGCCACGCCGAAGACACTGCCGCCGCCTTCAACGCCATGAATCCCGAGTACATCGGTATGCTGACACTGATGGTGGAGCCGGGTACTCCCCTGTTCGACTGGGTAAAGGACGGCAGCTTCCGGCTGCTGACCCCGGCACAGGTGCTGCTGGAAACAAAGCTGCTGGTGCAGGCTCTGGACAGTCCCGGAAGCGTGTTCCGTATGAACCACGCCTCCAACTACCTGTCCCTCCGGGGCACCCTCAACGACGATCAAGCCGCCATGCTGGCCACCATCCGCCGGGCAGAGCAGGATCTCTCCTCTCTGAAGCCGGAAGGCTGGCGTGCCCTGTAAACCACCAAGAATGCCCCCTGCCGGATCCGGCAGGGGGCATCGTGCTTTTATCAGAACGTTCTCTGCTTCTCAGTATCGCAGTAGGCACAGCGATAGGTGCGCTTCTCGCGGTCGTTGAGCAGAAAAATGGCGTCCAGCTGGGGCTCTGCCACAGTGATGCAGCGGGGGTTCTTGCAGTGGGTGACGTTCACCAGCCGCTCCGGCAGGGCAACGTGCTTCTTCTCCACGCGGACACCGTCGCGAATGATGTTAACGGTGATGTTGGGGTCCACGTAGCCCAGCACGTCCAGATCCACTTCCACGGGAGAGTCGATCTTGATGATGTCCTTCTTGCCCATGCGGCCGCTGCGGACATTCTTGATGATGGCTACGCTACAGTCCAGCTCGTCCAGATGCAGATACCTGTAGATATCCATGCACTTGCCGGCCTGGATGTGGTCCAGAACCACGCCGTTCTGAATGCTATCAATATTCATAATTTATAAGCTCCTTTCTCAGACCTCAATACCCAGCAGCTTCAGGATCAGCGCCATGCGGATGTACTTGCCGTTCTTCACCTGCTTCCAGTAGCAGGCGCGGGGATCGGCATCCACCGCCACGGCGATCTCGTTGACGCGGGGCAGCGGATGCAGGATGCACAGCTCCTTCTTGGCCGTCACCAGCTTATCGGTATCCAGAATGTAGGTGTCCTTCAGACGGACATAATCCGCCTCGTTGAAGAAGCGCTCTTTCTGGACGCGGGTCATGTACAGAACATCCAGCTTGGGCATGGCCTCCTCCAGAGAGGTTGTCTCCTCATAGGTGAAGCCCCGCTTCTCCAGCACGTGGTGCTTGATGTGATCGGGCATCTTCAGCTCCTCGGGAGAGATGAACACAAAGTGAACGCCGGTCTGGCGGCTCAGGGCGTTGGCCAGAGAATGGACGGTACGGCCAAACTTCAGGTCGCCGCAGAAGCCGATGGTGAAGTTGTCCAGACTGCCGCGCTCACGGTGGATGGTCAGCAGGTCGGTGAGGGTCTGGGTGGGATGGTTGTGGCTGCCGTCACCGGCGTTGATGATGGGCACCTCGCTGACGAAGGAAGCGGCGAAGGGTGCGCCTTCCTTGGGATGACGCATGGCGATGATGTCGGCGTAGCAGCTGACGGTATGGATGGTGTCGCTGACGGTCTCGCCCTTGGCAGTGGAGCTGGAAGCGGCCTCGGAGAAGCCCAGCACGGTGCCGCCCAGTGCCAGCATAGCGGATTCGAAGCTCAGACGGGTGCGGGTGGAGGGTTCAAAGAACAGGGTGCCCAGCTGCTTGTGGTTACAGGCATCCTGATACTTGGCAGGATTGTCGATAATGTCCTCTGCGGTGGCAATAAGGGCATCGATCTCAGCAGTGGTGAAGTCAGTGATGTCAATGAGATGTCTGATATTCATATTTATCTTCTCCTTTTTACCCAAAGGGTGGTTATCTCAGCCTGCGATCCAGCTTTCGTCAGAGGGATTGGCGCGGAACTTCTTCAGACGGTCGATATCCTCCGTGCGGATCTTGCCTTCCTCGGCAGCCACCTCGCACACAGCGTCAAAGTTGCTGAGGGAGTAGTTCAGCACGTTGGCAGCAGCCAGACGGTCAATACCCTTCTGCAGACCGTAAGTGAAGATGGAGACGATGCCCAGCACCTCAGCACCGGCCTCGCGGAGAGCCTCCACCACCTCGATGCAGCTGCCGCCGGTGGAGATCAGATCTTCCACCACGACCACCTTCTGGCCGGGGAGCAGCTTGCCCTCGATGCGGTTCTGACGGCCGTGATCCTTGCTGCCGGAGCGCACATAACCCATGGGTATACCCATAATATTACCCACGATTGCTGCGTGGGCAATACCTGCGTTTGATGTGCCC
>CAZQJD010000195.1:0-2728 GCA_964593575.1 uncultured Oscillibacter sp. | reverse complement strand
CAGGCGATTCTTCGTTGCTGATCAGAGGCCGAAAGCGCCCAGATTCAGGCTGCCGGTGACCTGTTCCATGCCCTTTTCCATGGCTTCACCGGCCTGACGCAGAGCCTCGTTGACGGCAGAGACCACCAGATCCTGCAGCATCTCCACATCTTCCGGATCCACGGCTTCCGGCTTGATGTTGATGGACAGGACTTCCTTCTTGCCATTGACCTTGGCCTCCACAACACCGCCACCGACGCTGGCGGTGAACTCCTTGGCCTCGATCTCTGCCTGCTTGGTGTTCATGTCTTCCTGCATCTGAGCGATCTTCTGCTGCATTTCCATCTGACGCTGAGCGCCGGTGGCTTTCATACTGCCGTTGCTGAATCCGCGGCGTGCACTGTAACCCATAATTGAAATCTCCTTTATATGTCGTAATGTTGAGTATCACTTGATGGTGATGTTGTCAAACTGGCTGCCGAACTGAATGAGGTTCTTCCTCAGCTGTTCCGGCGTGGTGTTGGCGGGCATACCCACCTGCAGCCGCACCTGCACGGGGGTGCCGGTGAGCTTTTCGCCCTGCTCCCGCAGTGCGCCCAGCACGCGGTCGTTGTTCAGACGTCCCATGGTCATGTCGTCCGGAGCGTAAACAGTGATGAGATCATCTGTCAGCGTGCCGCGGCACATATCCAGAAATACCCGGTACATAGGCGGCAGCTTGCCCTTGCAGCTTTCCGCCAGCTCCTGCCAGACTGCCATGCTGCTGCCGCCGGTGGGGGCTGCGGGGATCGAGGCTGCGGGCTTGGCGGGAGGAGCGGCCTTGGGTGCGGGCGGCTCCGGCGCATGGAAGACCGGCGGCAGAGGCGGTTCCTCCGGCAGAGGCGGCTCATCCCATGGCGGTGCGTCGTTGATGACAGGCGGTTCCTCCGGAAGGGGAGGCTCGTCCCAAGGGGGGGCTTCCTGTACGGGCACCGGCTCGTCGTAGGTGGGCGGTGTTTCCGGCACCGGCATGTTGGCCTGCGTCCGGATGGTCATGGGAAGAACGGCGATCCGCTCCTCCAGCCGCTGGATGCGGGCGCTGAGGGCGGCGGGGTCGGAGGAGAGAGACTCGTCGCACAGCTGCAGAAGGCAAAGCTCCGCGTCCATGCGGCGGTTGGCACTGAAATAGAGGTTTGCGGCGGTCTGCTGCAGGGCGGTGGCCCAGAACAGCAGGCGGCTGCCGGAGATCTGCTTGCCAAGGCTATCCAGCGTGGCGGTGTCAAAGGCACCGGAGAGCAGTGCGTCGCTGCCGCCGGGGGCGGTCTTCCGCAGCAGCAGATCGCGGGTCAGGGAGGACATCTCGCCCAGAATGGCGCTGATATCCTTGCCGCCGGTGTAGAGCTGATCCAGCAGTACCAGTGCCTGCTGTGTCTCGCGGCGTGCCGCATGCTCCATCAGCTTTGCCGTCTGCAGGCTGCCAGCCAGCCCCAGCATTTCCAGAACGGCCCGGCTGTCCACCTTGCCGCCCATGGCGGCACACTGGTCCAGCAGGGAAAGTCCGTCGCGCAGCGCACCGTCGGACAGGCGGCTGAGCAGCTCTGCGCCGTCGGGCGTCAGGTCGATCTGCTCCTGTGCGGCCACATAATGCAGACGCAGCGCCACATCCTGCGGCATAATGCGCTTGAAGGAGAACCGCTGGCAGCGGGAGAGAATGGTGGGCAGCACCTTGTGCAGCTCCGTGGTGGCCAGAATGAACATCAGGTGGCGGGGCGGCTCCTCCAGGATCTTCAGCAGAGCGTTGAAGGCCGCGGTGGTGAGCATGTGCACCTCGTCGATGATGTAGACGCGCTTTTTCACATTGGCAGGGGAGTAGATGGCCTCGTCCCGCAGTGCACGGACCTGATCCACGCCGTTGTTGGAGGCGGCGTCCAGCTCCAACACATCCAGAAAATTGCCGTTCTCAATGCCGAGGCAGGAGGGGCAGCGGTTGCAGGGATTGCCGTTCACCGGTGCTTCGCAGTTGACGGCCTTGGCCAGGATCTTGGCACAGGTGGTCTTGCCAGTGCCGCGGGTGCCGGTAAAGAGGTAGGCGTGGGAGGTGCGATCCTCCGCCACCTGCCGCTGCAGGGTTTCGGTAATATGGGACTGACCAATGACGTCAGCAAAGGTCTTGGGCCGCCATTTGCGGTACAGCGCCTGATACATGGGCAGTCTCCTTTCGTGAAAGATACAAAAACTCCTCCGTATACAGCTGCGGAACCGGCACCCTCGCGGCACATGAAACATCCCGCTTAATGCTGCTCGGTTCCCCGCCTGACATGATTCACGGGCATCCATTGCGCGAGACCGGCTCCGCAGCTGTATGCGGAGGAATTCAGTTACCTAATTATTTTACTATAACATGACGCAATTATCAAGGCAAAAATGCATACTTTTTCAAAAAAGACGGAAAATCAATCTTGACCGATGGGGGAAATGTGGTATAATATCATATGCCGCAGGAGAAACGGCAGCTTTGGGCCCGTAGCTCAGCTGGGAGCGCGGAGTGGTCAGTTTTGTGTCCGCCGTGTTGCCGCTGTGGTGAGTGCCCCTGACAACCATCTTTCGGTCAAAAAATCTCGCCGGTTTTCCGCGTCGAAATTTTTTGACGAGGCGCTGAAAACACGCCGTCAATTTCAACGCGATTCAAAATTTCATTTGGGCTCGTAGCTCAGCTGGGAGAGCGTTCGGTTCGCATCCGAGAGGTCGAGGGTTCGAATCCCTTCGAGTC
>CAZQJD010000194.1:0-2774 GCA_964593575.1 uncultured Oscillibacter sp. | reverse complement strand
TATCAAAGACCAGCTTGTCGTAAATGGCTTCCACACGGTCGGGGTAGCCCAGCTTCAGGCCCATCTTGGAAAGCTTCAGGATGGCCTTTTCCTTGGTGGCAGGCTCCAGAATGTCGTTTTCCGCAATCCGCTTCTGATAGGTGGCAACGATCTGCTGCACGATTTCGGTGATGTCCTTCTTGGCTTCCTCGCCGAAATATTTTTCGCCGTAGTACAGGCCGACAGGCTCGCTGTACAGGGAGGACGCCAGCTGATAGGCAAATTTCTCTGCGGAGGAGTTGGCGGCAATGCCGGAAATGGCCCTGCGGAAGCCGCCGCCCAGATCACGCAGCTCCTCAGTCAGCAGAGAGCAGCTGCCCATCAGGGTCAAAACATAGGCCCAGCTCTTGTAAGCGGCAAAGGTATCCGCATTGAAGACCTCTTTGAAATGCTTGAAGTATCTGGGCTCTGCCACAATGATTTCCTCGGGCAGGAAACCAAACAGGTCGGTCAGCAGCTTCTTCAGGTTCAGGGGCTTAACCATGCCTGCCACACGGCCGGTCTTCATGGGGTTGTACATCTTGACGTACTCAGACCACTCTTCGCTGGTCTTAACATACTTGGCAACCAGAGCATCGAAGGCCAGCGTGTCCTTCAGCAGCGCGTCGCACTCCTCCTCGGTGTGACCGGCAATGGTCAGCACCTGCTTTGCAAAGCCGCTCCACATGTTCAGCAGCATCTCTCTCTGCTGCTCTCTGCCCTCCTGATAGTAGGAAGCATCGGGCAGGATCACGCTGGGACCCTGAATCATCACGCAGTGGTGGGCGGTGTCCTTCATGTTGGGCTCCACAGCAATGCTGATGGGCATGGCAATGCCCTTTAAGGTCAGTTCCTTGGCGCGCAGGTTGAAGCTGCGCAGGGTGGCGACTTTCTTCAGGACGCTCAGGTGCTTCAGGGCGGGCTTGATGCCGTGCTTCTTCTTGCGCTTCACATCCTTGGCAAGCTGAAAGAGGGTGCAGGCTCTTGCCATGTGCTCGTTGGGATAAGAAGCATCCTCGCACATGGCGTTAAAGTCCGCGATCATGCGCTGTTCCACATCCATGGCAAGGGCAGCAAAGCCGCCTGCAGTGGGCAGGTCATCGGGGATCACCAGCTCCTCCAACCGTGCTTGATTGACATAGGTATACAGGTCATCTTGAATTCTGATCGTTTCCATGATTATCTCCTTACAGAAAAAAGCAATGAATGAACACTATTCTTATACCACAGTTCATTCACCTTGTAAATGCAAATCACATATGGCGCCGCATTTGAGTATGTTGGCCAACATAGTTTCCCCCGACCGACGCGCGCCACATGTGGCCCCACGTCGGCCGCACGATTGAAAGCCCCCGCGCTGCCCGCAAAAGATCAGAAAACCCCGTGTCCGGCGACACGCCGCCACAAAACGCAAAACGCACGCTCCTCTTGGTGAAGGAGCGTGCGTTTGCATGGGAATTGCAGTTGTAGTTCGGCTTTATTATCGCACACATCTGTTTGTTATTTGTGTGCGAATTTTAGTTGATTTTTTCAACTCGTTGGATATAATAAAATTAGAACACAAAAAAGGTGTAAGTGTAAGCGAATTTTATGTTGAAGGTAGGTGATTGCGTGGATATTCGTGTAGCTGTAAAGGATGTAATCGAAAGCAAAGGCGGCATTGCAAAATCCGCTGATTTTGTAGCGGCAGGAATCCGTGCAGTCGATGTTGTGGGTCTGTGCAATGCCGGTTATCTGGATCGTGTGCGCCATGGTTATTATCAGATGGCAGAGCAGAATGCGGCAACCGAGGAACAAATGCTGGCGACGCTGATTCCACAGGGAATCGTATGCGTGGAATCGGCACTGTTCCATTATGGATATAGTGACTTTGCACCACGCAAATGGTCTATTGCTGTGCCTCGCTCTGTCTCCAGAGCAAAACTAAATGTGGATGCTCTGCCGGTACAAACCTTTTTTGTTCAGCAGGATCTGTATGAGCTGGGCAGAACCACGGGTGACTTTAACGGAGTCATACTGCCTGTATATGACAGAGAACGTACAATCTGCGATTGTTTCAAATATCGCTCTCGGCTGGATACAGAACTGTTTTCCAAGGCACTGAACGCCTATGCAAATGACCCTAAAAAGAATCTGACCAACCTTTCCATATATGCAAAAAAACTGCGCGTTTATAAAAAAGTGATTGAACTGATGGAGGTGCTTCTCAATGGCTGATATGGCAGCATCTGTGCTGGCAAGACTGAAGAATAAAGCGGCTGCAAGCGGGAGAAGCCACCAGCTGTGCCTGCAGCTTTTTTTCCAGGAGGAATTTCTGCGCCGCTTGGAAAAATCCAGATATGCTGAGAACTTCGTCCTGAAGGGTGGCTTGTTCGTATATGCGGTTACGGATTTTGACAGCCGGGTGACCGTAGATGTAGACTTCCTGCTTCGCAAGGTTCCAAATACTCCGGAGCAGGTCAAGGCTGTGCTGGAGGAGATTATTGCCGTTCCCACCGAAAATGATTTTGTGACGTTTGAAATCAAGAGCGTTGCACAGATCGCCGTAACCAAGAAATATGCCGGTGTGGGTGCAACGGTAGTGGCCAGAATCAAAAATACCCGGACACCCTTCGGTATTGATTTTGGTGTTGGCGATGTCATCGTTCCAAATCAGGAAAAACGGAAAATCCCTACCCAGCTGGAAGGGTTTGATGCGCCGGTGGTCAATACATATTCCCTGGAGACCACCATTGCGGAGAAACTGGATGCGATCC
>CAZQJD010000193.1:0-2779 GCA_964593575.1 uncultured Oscillibacter sp. | reverse complement strand
AGACGGAGCGTATCAACCAGTCCCTCCGGGTGAAGATGGAGGAGCTTGACCGGGTGATCTCCCAGGCGGGCAGGGCGGTTTCGTCCTTCGTGAACTATCCCGCCTATGTGGCGGCGGTGAGCCGAAAGCCTGCGGTGACGGCCCGGCACTTTGAACTCCTGCCAGTGGATGAGAAGAGCTGCATCGTGGTGATGATGATGGGCGACAACCGGGTCAAGTCCCAGCTGCTGCGTTTGCAGCTGCGGGTGGATCCCTCCCAGATCCCGGTGCTTACCGGCCTTCTGAACCGCAACTTCACAGGGGTGGATGCCGACGAGATGAACCGCCGCCTGATGGATGTGTCCGAGCAGATCCAGCCCCAGCTGTTCCTGCTGCTGAGCCAGACGGTGGCTTATGCCGGAGATGCGCTGGAGGAGGCCGGACAGAGGGAGATCTATACCTCCGGTGCCAACCAGCTTCTGAAGCTGCCGGAGTTCCGGGATGCGGATAAGGCCCACGAGCTGATGAGCTTCCTCAGTGACAGCAAGGAAAATCTGCCCGTGCCGGATGAGAACAGCCCCATGAAGATCCTCATCGGACCGGAAAACGTCAGCCGTGCTCTGCGGGATACCAGCGTTGTGGTGGCCAGCTACGACATCGGCGACGATATGCGGGGCCTTATCGGTGTGGTGGGTCCCACCAGAATGGATTACGCGGCGGTGGCGGCACGCCTGACCGGCTTTGCCGAGGGCCTGACCCGCCTGTTCGATAAACAACACAATTTGCCCCCAAAGGAGGAGCCTGAGACATGAGCGAAGAAACCAAGCAGCCCACCCCGGAAGAGGCTGTGACCGGCCAGGAGCCCGCTGCGGAAGAAACAGCGCCGGAAACGGAAGCCGCGGCCAGCGGCGGCAAGGCCAAAAAGGAGAAGAAGAAAAAGGAAAAGACCTACACCCTGACCCGGGAGCAGATGGAAGCGGCGGAGCTGGCAGCCAAGCAGCTGGCCTCTGTCACCGACCAGTATACCCGGCTGGCAGCGGAGTATGACAACTATCGCAAGCGTACCGCCAAGGAGAAGGAGACCATCTATCAGGATGCCAAGATGGACACCATCCAGGCATTCCTGGCTGTGTATGACAATCTGGAGCGTGCGGTGAAGTCCGGTGGTGACGATGATTCTCCCCACAAGAAGGGTCTGGAGATGATCTTCCAGCAGTATCGTGAGGTGCTCGGCAAGATGGGCGTCACCGAGATGGAAGTGCTGGGTCAGCCCTTTGATCCCAACCGACACAACGCTGTTATGCATGTGGATGATGACCGCTTCGGTGAGAACGAGATCTGCGATGTGTTCCAGGCGGGCTTCATGCTGGGCGACCGTGTGCTGCGGTTTGCTGTGGTACGGGTAGCCAACTGATCCGTATAAAACTTCATGCGTACAGAACGCACCACGAAAACAGGCGAAAGTTTCGATGCATGAAGTTATGAAATTGAATTACCTTGCTATGCTTTTGTATAGCAAATCCGTATCGCCGGATACGGATATGAATACATTGAAGTAATAAAAATTTTTGATACAGAGTATATAGGAGGAACCAATTATGGCAAAAGTTATCGGTATCGATCTGGGTACGACCAATTCCTGCGTGGCAGTGATGGAGGGCGGCGAGGCCGTCGTCATCGCCAACGCTGAAGGCAACCGCACCACCCCTTCTGTGGTGGCATTCTCCAAGACCGGCGAGCGTATGGTGGGCCAGGTGGCAAAGCGTCAGGCCATCACCAATCCTGACCGCACCATCTCCTCCATCAAGCGTGAGATGGGCAGCGACTACAAGGTCAGCATCGACAGTAAGAGCTACACCCCTCAGGAGATCAGCGCCATGGTGCTGCAGAAGCTGAAGGCTGACGCTGAGGCCTATCTGGGCACCACCGTCACCGAGGCGGTCATCACCGTTCCCGCGTATTTCACCGACTCCCAGCGTCAGGCCACCAAGGACGCAGGCAAGATCGCCGGTCTGGACGTGAAGCGCATCATCAATGAGCCCACCGCCGCCGCTCTGGCTTACGGTGTGGATAAGGAAGAGGCCCAGAAGATCATGGTCTACGACCTGGGCGGCGGCACCTTCGATGTCTCCATTCTGGAGATCGATGACGGCGTCATCGAGGTTCTGGCCACCGCCGGCAACAACCGTCTGGGCGGCGATGACTTCGACGAGTGCGTCATGAAGTGGCTGGCTAGCGAGTTCCGCCGCACCGAGGGTGTGGATCTTACCAATGACAAGGTTGCTATGCAGCGTCTGAAGGAGGCTGCCGAGAAGGCCAAGATCGAGCTGTCCGGCGTTGCCAGCTCCAACATCAACCTGCCCTATATCACTGCCGACGCCACCGGCCCCAAGCACATGGACGTCACCCTGACCCGCGCCAAGTTCAACGAGCTCACCGCCCATCTGGTGGACGCCACCATGGGCCCCGTGCATCAGGCTATGTCCGACGCCGGCCTGAAGCCCTCCGAGCTCTCCAAGGTCCTGCTGGTGGGCGGCTCCAGCCGTATCCCCGCCGTGCAGGAGGCCGTGAAGAAGTTCACCGGCAGCGAGCCCTTCAAGGGCATCAACCCCGACGAGTGCGTGGCCATGGGCGCCGCTCTCCAGGCCGGCGTTCTGACCGGCGATGTGAAGGGCCTGCTGCTGCTGGACGTCACCCCCCTGTCCCTGGGCATTGAGACCATGGGCGGCGTCATGACCAAGCTCATCGAGCGCAACACCACCATCCCCGCCAAGAAGAGCCAGATCTTCACCACCGCCGC
>CAZQJD010000192.1:0-2815 GCA_964593575.1 uncultured Oscillibacter sp. | reverse complement strand
CCTTGGGCAGGCCCTCGCCGCAGTCCATGACGGACTTGGCCAGCTTGCCGCGGAGCCCGGACTCCTTGGTGGCTCTGGCCATACCGGCCACGAACTGGCCGCCGGGCTCGGCAAAGGAGGTGACGCCGGAGCGGATCAGCTCCAGAGAGGTCATCAGGGTGGAAACGTAGGAATCTTCCTCCGTCATGTTGCTCTCATAGGGCCACATGCGCTTGTGCAGCCAGGTGATGAAATCCACGTCGTCGCCCACGCCGCGGGAGATCTGCTGAGAGGTGTGGACATGGGTGTTGACGAAGCCGGGGAGCACGTACTTGCCCTGCAGGTCGATGACCTCGGCGTCGGGCTTCACCAGCTGGGGGTCGACCTTGCCCACGGCAATGATATCCTCGCCCTCCACCAGCACGCCGCCGCCGTCATAGACAGTCTCCTCAGCGCCCATGGTGACAATGTAGCCGTTTTTCAGATAAGTCTGCATGGGGATTCTCCTCCTCAAGTATGAAATTTGCCCGACGTGTGCAGGGGCACAGGTGCGCGGGCGATGGACTGCTTATCTGTTATATTATACCGCCGCTTCCTGAAGCAGGCAATAAAAAACGGAGATTTTCTGCGGGAAAGTGGCGGATTTCGGGGTGAACACAGGAGGAACGATCGTGCGGCAGGTGTTTGGGGCGTCAGCGCAGGCAGAAGCTGTTTTTGTTGAAAAGCAAGACAAAAAGAAGTCTTTTCATTCCGGATGATTTCCGCTATTATGGGTATATAAGAGTGGTCGGGAATGAACGGATTCAACAGAAAAGGAGCGGCGGACTGTTTCGCCGGAAAGGTGTATGGAAAGAAAAACGCTTGTGGACTGGGATCTGGGAGATATCGTAAACAGCCTGATAGAGCATCACCCGGAGATCAGAGAGCTCTATCTGTTTGGCTCCCGGGCATATAAAACGGGGTCTTACCGGTCTGATATCGATATCCTTGCCGTCACGGGCGGGGAAATGGTATCCGTTGCGGAAGTCAATACCTGGCTGCACCATGAGTATCCGCCGGTAGACCTCTTTTTGTCGTTTGACAGGATGAACGCGGCTTCCGTGGTGAACGGCAGTGTGCTTCGATACCGCAAAAACACGGAGCGGGGATATGCGGATCTGGTGGATCAGCTCGATGCGAAAAAGCTGTGGGATGCGCAAAGTGGGTTTTCGGCCTTTGATGGCTGGATACAAAAGGCGCTGGCGGACGGGTCGTTTCCCATGAGCATCATACCTGACAGCTCTGCGGATGAAGCGGATCAAAAGATCGCTGACGCGCTGAAGGAACTGGAAAGGACGGGGATCAAGACCTACTATGCGGGAAGCTCCTGGCAGGACATTGGAAAGAGTATCACGGAAATGGTCAGAGTGGGCCTGCAGAAACCGAGTAAGTTCCAGCGGCGGGCCCGGAATTTCTCCTTTGATACCATTCGTTTGGAAAATGAGTATGACTTTCAAAATCTGATACACCTCCTGCTGCGGCCGGTATTTCCGGACATGGAGAGGGAACCGGTCACTGTCCGGATCGACGGCAATGCCAAGCTGGCGGATTTTGGCATTGCCTCCAACAGGATCGTGATCGAGACCAAGTATATAGACTCCACCGGCAAAAAGGCGGAGGTGCTGAAAACATTAGAGGGATTGAGAGGCTTCTACGCGCAAAATCCAAATGTGGAATGTCTGCTGTTTCTCGTTTTGTATGAAGGCTCGGTGGATATTGACGTCGTGAATCTGGAAAGCCGGTTTTCGCATACGTTTGGTGTTCCACCGGTCCGTGTCTGCTTTTTTGAGAATCCCTATCCGGTGAGCCGCAGATAAAGATGGTGTTTGGGGACAGCACGTCCTTTCGCGTTGAAAAGCAGGAGCTTTTTCGGGGGTTTTCACTGAATGCCGGCGAAGCTGTGGAGAAAACCTGTGGGCTGGACTGGTGGGGCGACCTTCCGGCGGGAACGTACCGTCTGGTGAAGGAGATCCATCGGGGGACGATATCGGAGAATACATTCGTCAGGCGGTATCTGACGGTGGAATTTGAAATCCAGTAACGGGTCTTGTTGACTTTGCCGCAGGTTTGTGATAACATCTTAAAAGTAAATTTCTGTGGAGGTTGCTATCATGGAGCATATCAAGACCATTGAGACCCGCAATCTGTGCGAGAGCGCAAAGAACGGTGGCTGCGGTGAGTGCCAGACTTCCTGCCAGTCTGCCTGCAAGACCAGCTGCGGTATCGCCAATCAGCAGTGCGAGAACAAGGAAAAGTAATTGCACATACGGAAATGCCGCCGTTCATAACGGCGGCATTTTTTCATAGAAGGGAAGAATGAACATGATTCATCAATACAAATTGGGCGGCTACAACGTGGTGCTGGACGTCTGCTCCGGCTCCGTTCACGTGGTGGACGAGGTGGCCTACGACATCATCGGCATGTTTGAGACCCATGACCGGGAAACCATCCTGCGGGTCGTGTCCGAAAAATATGCGGATCGCACCGATATCACGGCGCAGGATCTGGCGGAATGCTATGCGCAGGTGGTTTCCCTGAAGGACAGCGGCAAGCTCTTCACCGAGGATACCTTCGAGCCCATGGCCGGTAAGCTGAAGGCGAAGACCTCCGGTGTGGTGAAGGCGCTGTGCCTCCATGTGGCCCACACCTGCAACCTCAACTGCGCCTACTGCTTTGCCAGTCAGGGCAAGTATCACGGCGACCGTGCTGTCATGAGCTTCGAGGTGGGCAAGCGGGCGCTGGATTTCCTTGTGGAGAATTCCGGCACCCGGCGGAATCTGGAGGTGGACTTCTTCG
>CAZQJD010000191.1:0-2853 GCA_964593575.1 uncultured Oscillibacter sp. | reverse complement strand
GGTGTTCTCCTTGACGAACTTGAAGGCATCGCCCAGAACGTCAGCGTTCAGGGGAACCATATCATAGGTCTCAGGATCCATGAAGTAGTACAGGTCGCCGTCGTTGTAGCTGTACTCAGCGTCACGACGCTCCACAGCGCCCTGCTCAAACTTGGCGGTGGGGTTGAAAGCCTCTTCACGGACAGCACCGGTCATAACGTTTCTGTACTTGGTACGCACGAAAGCGGCGCCCTTACCGGGCTTGACGTGCTGGAAGTCCACGACCACCATGGGCTTACCATCCATCTCGAAAATAACACCCTTGCGAAAATCGCCGGCAACAACAGTAGGCATAGTTTATTCCTCCTCACAAATCTACGAGAAAACGACCCGCGGGAGGACATTTTCTCTATATCTAGTAAAATTACCGTTGATATTTTACCGTATATTGCAAAGCATTTCAAGTAGTTTTCCAATAGTTCCTTGTTTTTTTCAAACTTCTTTCCGTAAATCCTCAGGGCAAAGCGCCTTGAAGGGTTTTTGCAGCGTGTGCAGCACCTTCTGCCAGAAGGTCACGGCGCCTCCCATGGGCTCCACCATCAGTGCTGCCACCCCGGCGCGATTGGCCGCCAGCACATCCGTCAACAGCTTGTCGCCCAGCATGGCCGTGTGCGCCCTGTCGATACCGGCCTTTTCCATAGCTGCCAGCAGACCTCTGGGACTGGGTTTTCCGGCATGTCCCTGATAGGATATGCCCAGTTCCGCGCAATATTCCTCCACCCGCTTGGGAGAACGGTTGTTGGAGACGATCATCATGGTGATCCCCTCCGCCTGCAGCGCGGAGATCCAGTCTTTCAGCGTATCATCCGGGCGGCGGACGGATTTGGGTGCCAATGTGTAATCCAGATCACTGAGCAGCAGCGTGATCCCCCGCTCCTTCAGCCATGCGGGCGTCAGCTGGGCATATTGATCCAAGACCACATCGGGAACCAGAGAAAAGGACATAAACAATTCCTCATTTTCATAGAGTAACAGCGGGAGACAGATCGTTTCTCCCGGAAGTCTGATATTTGTATATAGTATACCAGTTCAATACAGATTCTACAAGGGGGTCCACCGGCATGCAGCTCTATCTTGCAGTGACGCCAAAGGAAGAACAGGAGGTCTGCCGCCGGGTCCGGCAGCTGTCTCATGTTGCATACCGCATTGGAAAGGGCGTACTGCTGCGGCAGGAACTGAGCGCAAACGTACGAGGCGGTCTTCTCTCCCTCAGCGATCAGGACGCGCCATTGATACCAAATCCGGAACAGCTGGCAACAGCCATTCTGCGGGAATGTACACAGCGCAATTATTCCGGAGTCGTGACAGATTTCGAGCTGCCGCCCACCACGGACCGTATCGCTCTGCTTCGCGCACTGGCCAATCGAAGCGGCAAAAACTTTCAGCTTCTTGTTCCGGAAGGATGCTCCGTCCCCGGCGCTACCGTTCTGATCAACACCGCCGTTTCCGGCGGAAACCTCAGCCAGTACCTGCAGGAAGCCATTCAGCGGCATCCCAACGCCGCGCTGGACCTGCAGCGCCTGATGATGGACTTTACGCTGCCTTCACCCACCGGCGAGGGCAAGCCGCTGTCTCTGGATGAGCTGCTCACTCTTCGGAAACGACTGGGGCCATCGGTGTTCTTTTCTCCGGAGCTGTGCGCCCGATACTTCACCTACATGCAGAACGGGCAGGCGCATTTTGTCCTGTATGACGACGCAGAAACCATGCAGCAAAAGATGAAGCTGGCAAAGGCCATGGGATATCGCGCGGCACTGGTCATGTATCCGGAGGTCAGCGATCTGATCAGCCAGCTGTTCCCTTCCTGACACGAAATACGGCAAGAAATAGTGCCGCACCAAACGGTGCGGCACTGGTGTTCCTTAATAGAAACGCTTATTCTTGTTCTTGCGAGCAGCCTCAGACTTCTTGCGACGCTTAACGCTGGGGCTCTCATAATGCTCACGCTTACGAACCTCGGCAATCACGCCAGCCTTGGCGCAGCTGCGCTTGAAACGCTTCAGAGCGCTGTCGATGGACTCGCCCTCTTTGACATGGATCTCAGACATCTATATTTCCCTCCCTCCGAGGTATCCGGCTAAATCCAGGATACTTAAGGGCCATATAATTATGGCGTCAACAACGCTATTATACGGACGATCCTATGGAATGTCAAGGAATTTTTTATAAAATACCGTTTTTTTCCGCAAATTAACTCCCGAATTCCTTTTCATTCCTTCAGAGAGGAAGATCACTGAGGCTTGACAATGAGGTTGACCAGACGATTCTTCACGAAAATAGTCTTGACCACCTTCATTCCCTCCACAGCCTTCTGGACCTTCTCCACCTCCATGGCAGCAGCCACGACGGCAGCCTCCTCGCTGTTGGTGGGAACGGTGACGGCGCCCTTCAGCTTGCCGTTTACCTGAACAGCCATATCCACGGTGGCAGCCACAGTCTTGGCAGCGTCATACACAGGCCAGCCGCTCTGGCAGCACAGCATGCCTTCCTTCTCTGCCAGACCCAGCATCTCCCACAGTTCCTCGGTGATGTGAGGCGCAAAGGGGCTGAGCAGCTGCAGCAGGATCTGCATATCGCCGCGGCTGACGCCGTTGGCAGCCATCTCATTGACGGCAGTCATCATGGCAGCAATGGCCGTGTTCATCTTCAGGGTATCCACATCGTCTGTGACCTTCTTGATGGTCTTGTGGAGAATGGGCTCATTGGCAGCGGTAACATCATAGCTGTCAGATGCGCTCTCCGCCAGATTCCAGACGCGATCCAGGAAGCGCTTAGAGCCCTTGACCGCCTCGGTGGACCATGTAGCAGCCTGCT
>CAZQJD010000190.1:0-2951 GCA_964593575.1 uncultured Oscillibacter sp. | reverse complement strand
CGGCAGCCTGAATCTGGGCGCTTTCGGCCTCTGATCAGCAACGAAGAATCGCCTGCATGCTCCCATGCAGGCGATTTCTGTAAGGAGACTTACTATGAGACAACGATTTCGCCTTCTGGCCGGGTTCATCGCGCTCTTGCTCCTGACCGGCTGCGTCCAGCCCGGCAGCACACCGGACGCGCCGCTGCCGCAGGGTACGTCGGTACAGACCGGGGACATCTGCTACGTTCCGCTGGATGACCGACCGGACAATTGGGAGCGGGTGGTCTATCTGGCAGAGTCGCTGGGGTATACCCTGCTGCTGCCGGAGGAGGACTGGTTCAGCACCACGCTGGACAGCCAGCCCGCCAACGCCCACGGCACCCAGTACGGTCACCGCGCCGCCCTGTATGAGTGGGTACTGGCGCAGGAAGCCGCCGGCTGCGACCGGTACATCCTCTTCGTGGATCAGCTGACCTCTGGCGGTCTGGTGAATTCCCGCCACATGAGCGAAAGCCTGCCCGTCACCCTGTCAGACGGTGCTGTGCTGACGGAGACTGAGCTGCTGGACAGCCTGATGACCACGCTGGCCGCGGATAAAAACAACGCCGTCTGGCTGCTGGACACGGTGATGCGTCTGGCGCCCACCGTGGGCTATGACGGCTTCGGCCTTGCAGAGTACAACGGCCTGCGGAGCTTCGGCATCGCCGGGCGTCCCATACTCACCGGCAGCGCACTGACGGTGGAAAACATCGTGGCGGACTATCCGCTGGCGGCAGACGGCACTGCCCTGCGTGCGGCGGATTTCGGTATCACGTCGGACATGGCGGAGAACTATTTCGCCGCCCGTGAGCGAAAACTGCGGCTTTCCGCACAGATCCAGTCCCGACTGGCTCAACCCGGCTACGAAAACTTCCGGCTTCTCATCGGCATTGACGATTCCTCCGAGGCGGACAGCATCCAGCGCAATGAGATCGCCTGCCTGCGGCAGGGTCTGCGCGAAGGTGACGCCCTGCTTTCCGGCGTGGATGATCTGGCCTTCAAATCCGTGACCCGGCTGTACCTCAACGAGTGTACCGTTTCGGTGTCTCCCGCTGTGACGGTGGAGTACTTCGGCGGCACGGAGGATCAGCCTGCCTGCGACTACGACTATCAGCCGCTGGATGTCATTGTGGACGAGCATCTTGCCTACTTCGGTATGACGCGGACGGACCATGCCGCCGACGCCGACATCCGGATCCTGGTGCTGACCCAGCCCAAGGAAGCCGGAAAAAAGGCCGCCTACTGCCGTGCTCTGGTGACGGCACTGCAGGAATGTGAGAAAACCCTAACCCCGGTGATCCTCATTGACGCCGGCAACGGCACCTACGGCAGTCAGTTCCACGACATGCTGGCAAAGGACACCCAGCTGGGTTATTCCCTCAGCTACTCCGGTTTTCTGGATATGGCCATCGTCAGCGGCACCGCCATTTCCCACGGCATCGCCCGCTACGCATGGCTGGCCAACGGCAACGGCCTCTCCCCCGCCTCCAATGCCGCCTTCTGTAAGACCATGACCGCCGCCGTGGTGCTGGATCTGGCCTACAAAAACGATGTGCGTCTGGATGTCATCGCGCAGGCACAGAAGCTGGGCGGCGACGCCAACAATTTCTACGCCCCGGCCATCGATCTGGAAAAGCTGAACCAGACGCTCTCCGACGGCATGGCCAAGTCCGCCAAACCGCTGCTGAAAAATCTCTCCGGCAGCCACCTGCTCATTGGTCTGGACGGCAGCGAAGAAAGCCTTGCCGGGTGGGGCGATGTGACCCTCACCAACTGGCGTTTTCCGTGGAACCGCGCCTTTGAAGTGCGGATGGATATCCAGGTAAACGATTTAGCAAAACCAGCCGAATCCTTTCTAAAAACACTGTTTTCTTGAAAATTTCCACCCATTTTGCTCAGTATCATTCTGAAAACCCGGTATTTTGCCGGGTTTTCTCACTTGACGGAGGTTGAAAAAGCCGCTATCATACTTTTGTACAGAAAACACCCCGGAGAGGAGTACATAAATATGAAAAGAATGACTCGTGTAGGTCTCATCACCAGCGGCGGCGACTGTCAGGGGCTCAATGCCGCCATCCGCGGCGTGGGCAAGGCACTGCTGCAGTATGTGGACAATGTGGAGATTTTCGGTATGCGGGACGGCTACCGGGGTCTGATTGAGTGCGATTATGATTTCATGGAGTCCCGTGCCTTTTCCGGGATCCTGACGCTGGGCGGCACCATTCTGGGCACCTCCCGCCAGCCCTATATCCCCGGCAAGGCCATTCTGGATGAGGACGGCAACGATGTGATGCCCGCCATGCTGGACACCTACAACCGTCTGAATCTGGATTGTCTGGTGGTGATGGGCGGCAACGGCACCCAGAAGAGCGCCAAGCTGCTGATGGACGCCGGCATGAATGTCATCACTCTGCCCAAGACCATTGACAATGACATCTATGGCACGGACATCACCTTCGGCTTCCAGAGCGCTGTGGACATTGCCTCCAATGTTATCGACTATATCCATTCCACCGCCAGTTCCCACAGCCGCACCTTCCTTGTGGAGCTGATGGGCCGCGACGCAGGCTGGCTGACCCTCCATGCCGGCATTTCCAGCGGTGCGGATGTGATCCTGCTGCCGGAGATCCCCTACGACATCGACAAGATCGTGGCGGGCATCGAGCAGCGCAGAAAGTCCGGACGCAACTTCACCATCATCGCCGTGGCAGAAGGCGCCGTGTCCAGGGATGCCGCCAGCCTCAGCGAGGAGGAGCGCCGCCGCCAGAAGGAATCGGACTCCCATGTGCCCGTCTCCTACCGTCTGGCGGAGCAGCTGGAGAAGATCACCGGTCAGGAGGCACGGGTCACCATTCCCGGCCACTATCAGCGGGGCGGTCCTCCCTGCCAAGGATTCAGCATGGCAAATAGGCAAAGGCTTATTGATGACC
>CAZQJD010000189.1:0-2968 GCA_964593575.1 uncultured Oscillibacter sp. | reverse complement strand
GGGCGTTATGACTTCCGAGTTGGAATATTTTGAAATGCCTACTATGGCTTGGAGCCTGTCGAATATATCTTCCATAGGAACACCGTCCTTAAAAATCAATTTTCTTTTGAATACCTGCAAGCTGGATTTTAGGACAGCAGACCTAAAGAAAGAGGATACCCTAAAATCGGGTATCCTCTGGAATTTGGAGCTTTAAGGGCAGGCTTTTGGTGAAATCAACGGAGTTTTAGCCATCAACACAAAAGGTAAAAGGGACCAGGCAGGTCACGGGTTGCAATCTCCACAGAAATACTGCTATAATAAGAAGAATAATAAATGCACCACCCGGAATACCTTTAAACCGGGGTGATTTCGTGATAATTCTGATTCGGAAACGACATATCCATGTGCTGATTGTATTTTTGTGCTTATTCTGCGGCATGGCTGCTATCCTTTGGAGCGGGCGGGATGAACATTTGTCCGTCATGGCAAACATTAACCTTCCAGATGAATGCCTCTTTGTGATCGACGCCGGACATGGCGGCGAGGATGGAGGGGCTGTCTCGAAGGACGGAACGACTGAAAGCGGTATCAATCTGGAGATCGCCTTACGCTTCCGGGATCTGATGCGCTTTTTCGGCCAAAATACCGCAATGATCCGATCAGAGGATGTCTCTGTAAACACACCGGGATTGACAACTTTTCGTCAGCGCAAGGCATCCGATTTGAAGAATCGAGTGGATTTCGTAAACAGCAGCGAGCGTGCTGTCCTGATCAGCATACATCAGAATTCTCTCCCGGCCGTACCCTCGGTGCATGGGGCACAGGTTTTTTACAATACCGAAAACGGTGCAATGGAGCTGGCAGAGCGTATACAGGATGCACTGAATCTGACCATCAATCCCGGAAATGAAAAAAACACAAGAGAGATCCCGGATTCCATCTATCTTATGAAACACAGCAGGGCACCCGCCGTATTGGTAGAATGTGGTTTTCTTTCCAATCCCGCAGAAACCACTATGCTGAAGATTCCATCACATCAGCTTAAAATCGCTGCATCGATACTGTCCGGTATTCTTGTGGAACCGGAACATATCTGAGAGGTTATCAAAATGAAACAAAAGACCATGTTTTACTGCACTGAGTGCGGCAATGAGTTTTCCAAATGGGCAGGGAAGTGCTCCGCCTGCGGCGCATGGAACAGCATTGTTGAACAGCCGGTATCCGTGAAAAAAACCGCCGGACGCGCCGCAGCGGCGTTTACACAGAAAAATGCCTGCCCTATAACTGAACTGGATTACGCCGACGAAATCAGATTTCCCACAGGAATGGGTGAATTGGATCGCGTCCTGGGCGGCGGTGCGGTAAAAGGTTCTCTTGTTCTAGTGGGCGGCGCACCCGGTATCGGCAAATCTACGCTGATGCTGCAGATCTGCAGCAAGCTGTGCGAGTTTTCAAAAGTGCTGTATGTATCTGGCGAAGAATCTCCACATCAGCTGAAGCTGCGCGCCAGACGCCTCCATGTTGAAAGCGACCGGCTGTATGTGATCTCAGAAACCCGGTTAGCAGATGTACTGGAAACGGTACGCAAGGAAAAACCGGATGTCCTGATCGTCGACTCCATCCAAACGCTGTACAGTGAGGAAACAGAGTCCACCGCAGGCAGTGTGAGCCAGGTGAAAAGCTGCACAATGGCTTTGATGCAGCTGGCAAAAGGGGAGGAAATTACAGTATTTGTCATCGGCCATGTCAACAAGGAAGGCTCCATCGCAGGCCCGAAGGTGCTGGAGCACATGGTAGACTGCGTATTGTATTTCGAAGGCGACCAACATACATCCTACCGGATCCTTCGCGCTGCAAAGAATCGTTTCGGTGCAACAAATGAGATCGGCGTCTTTGAAATGCGGGATATTGGTCTCGCAGAGGTACCAAATCCTTCCGAAATGCTTCTGTCGGAACGTCCCGAAGACGCTCCCGGCACCTGTGCGACATGCGTTATGGAAGGTGTTCGTCCGGTATTGGCCGAAATTCAGGCATTGGTCGTACCCACCAGCTACGGTACTCCAAGGCGCACCACAAACGGTTTCGACCATAACCGGGCTGCCATGTTGATGGCCGTGCTGGAAAAACGCAGCGGCATTAAAATGTCCACATGTGACGCATATCTTAACATCATCGGTGGTCTGATGCTGGATGAGCCCGCGGCAGATCTTGCAGCAGTGATCGCGGTGGCATCCAGTTATCTGGACAAGCCTGTGCCGCCGGAAATGGTTGCTATCGGAGAGGTTGGCCTGACAGGAGAGCTGCGCAGTGTAAACCAACTGGAACAGCGCGTGTCGGAAGCCCAGAGACTGGGATTTAAAAAGTGCTTGATTCCGGTTCGATGCGCAGAGCAGCTGAGTGACCGTTATTCGTTAGAGCTGATTCCGGTGCAAAATGTGGGAGACGCTTTACGCGCTGTATTTCGCAAGTCGGAATGAAATGAACGCAGGTGCTGCCAAGTGAGGGAAAACCCGCAGCACCTGCGCATTCAAGACTACAGATGCCATCCTGTTGATAGATACATCGCTTGATGCAAGGGATCAGGTTCACAATAAACACGTCGCTTTCCAAATAAATTGAATTCATATATGACACACAGCGATCTTAGCTCAACGGATCATGTGTGCAAAGTATCCTGTGCCGCCCGAAGGGGAGGTCTTTTGAAGCATCCACATAATTGAACAAAGCATATTTTGTTGGGCGGAGCGCCCGGAGCCAAGCGCGCGCGGCGACGCCGCTCGGATGCGCTGGAACGGAGCCGCGCAAGCGCAGCCCGCCACAGCGTGGCGGGGCGAAGCCCGAACAAAAACGCCCCGCAGCAGCCCCCGGGGAGGGGGGCGATTTCTCGGCAGGCGTTTTTGAACAAAATATAAATTGTTGTCCATAAATGCAAAAATAAGACCGCCTGTAGGGGAGAGTAGGTTTCCCCTTGGGCGGTTTTTTATGC
>CAZQJD010000188.1:0-2972 GCA_964593575.1 uncultured Oscillibacter sp. | reverse complement strand
GCGCGGCATTCCTGCGGGGCGTGTTCTTTGCCGGCGGAAGCATCACAGATCCGCTGAAGAGCTATCATTTGGAGCTGAACACATCTCACCGCCATGTCAGTCAGGAGATGGATCCGCTGCTGCAGGATACAGGCTTCCAGCCCAAGAGCGTGCGCCGCAACGGCGGTTATATTACTTACTTCAAGCAGAGCGAACATATCGAGGATTACCTGACGCTGATCGGCGCACCGGTGGCTGCCATGAAGATCATGACGGCCAAAATGGAGAAGGAGCTCAGCAACCGGGTCAATCGCCGCCTGAACTGCGACAGCGCAAATCTCACCAAAACTGTCAGCGCGTCTCAGGAACAGCTGGAGGCCATCCGGCGTCTGGAAGATGCGGAGCTTCTGGGCAGATTGCCGGACAAGCTGCGTCAGACGGCATCACTGCGTCTGCTGAATCCGGAACTGACACTGACAGAACTGGCGGAGGAATTTGATCCGCCGCTGACAAAATCCTGCCTGAACCATCGGCTGCGCAAGCTGCAGGCTCTGGCAAGAGAGCTTGAAAAGAGAGAGGATACATAAGATGGATAAGATGGATAAGATGGATAAGATGGAACGCTGCAGAATGGCCAATGAATGGCATGATCGGGGCTTCAACTGCGCACAGTCTGTGCTGGCTGCTTTTGCCGACCGTATCGGAATGCCGGAGCAGGAGCTCATGAGCCTCGCCGGCGGCTTCGGTGCCGGTACAGGCACAGGTGAGCTGTGCGGCGCCGTCAGCGGCGCGGTTATGGCTCTGGGCCTTTTGACGCCCGTGGATATGGACGAGCCTGTTGCCAGCAAAAAACGCACGCTGGAGCTGTCCAAGGAGTTTCAGAAGCGGTTTGCTGATGTTTTCGACGGCCTGCGCTGCAGTGACCTGATCAAGAAAAAATATGTGCCGGACGAGAAGACGCCTGCTGCGGCAGAAATGGGGCTTTCCGGCCACTGCGCCGTGATGATCGTGACTGCGGTGGAGATCGTGGCGGATATGCTGGCGGAAAGAGAGGCGCAGGCATGAAAAGAACGCTTCCTGCCTTGAATCGGAAGCAGGTGCTGCTGCTTTGTAAGGTTCTGTTCTGCATCGGCATCGCAGGTCTGGCAGCGTGTCTGGTGCTGTTTATCCGGGATATGCGGCTGGGCGTTCCTCAGTGCGTTGCCATGGCCATTGGAATTCTGGGAACTGCCGGCAGCAGCGTGATGGGCATGGCCTATCTGAATTGTCCCGGCTGCGGCAAGTCCATGCTGAACAACGGAATGCTGCCCCGGCGTCTGCCGGACAGCTGCCCTGATTGCGGAGAGAAGCTGTAAGCTACAAAACAACGGAAAGGAAGTCGGGGAATGTCCTTCGTCCATTTACATGTACATACGGAGTTCAGCCTGCTGGACGGCGCCTGCCGCATAAAGGACCTTCCGAAAGTCGTGAAGGAGATGGGGCAGACTGCCTGCGCCATCACAGACCACGGCGTCATGTACGGCGTCATTGACTTCTACCGTGCCTGTAAGGCGGAGGGGATCAAACCCGTCATCGGCTGTGAGGTATATGTGACGCCCCAAGGTCGTTCCCGGTTTGACAAGCAGCACGAATTTGACGCAGAAAGCCGTCATCTGGTGCTGCTGTGTGAAAATGAGGTAGGCTACCGCAATCTCTCCTATATGGTGTCCATGGCGTGGACGGAGGGCTTTTATATTCGACCCCGCATTGACATGCAGCTGCTGCGTGAGCGAAGCGAGGGCCTGATCGCTCTCAGCGCCTGTCTGGCGGGCGAGATCCCCCGCCGCCTGCGCAACGGAGAATATGAGAATGCCAAGTCGTACGCCCTTGAACTAGCGGATATTTTCGGGCCGGAGCACTTTTATCTGGAGCTGCAGGATCACGGCATCCGGGAGCAGGTGGAGGTAAATCGTCTCCTGCTGCGTATGCATCAGGAGACCGGCTTGCCGCTGGTATGCACCAACGACGCCCACTATCTTCGCAAGGAAGACGCGGAGGCTCACGATATCCTCATGTGCATCCAGACCGGAAAAACGGTGGATGACGAGAGCCGTATGCGTTACGAGCCCCAGAACTTCTATCTCCGCTCCGAGGATGAGATGCGGGCGCTGTTCGCCGGCTACGAGGGGGCATTGGAAAATACGGCGAAGATCGCCGATATGTGCAGCTTGGAATTTACCTTCGGTAAATACCACCTGCCGGAATTCAAGCTGCCGGAGGGCTATGATTCCCCGTCCTATCTGCGCAAGCTGTGCGCGGAGGGGTATACAGCCCGCTACGGCGCTGGAACGCCGGAATATCGCCGGCAGATGGAATATGAGATCGACATGATCGAGAAGATGGGCTTTACGGACTATTTTCTCATCGTGTCCGATTTTGTGCGCTACGCCAAGAGCCGCGGCATTCCTGTTGGCCCGGGGCGCGGCAGCGCGGCGGGCAGCATCGTATCCTACTGTCTGGACATCACAGATGTAGACCCGATGGAATACAGCTTGTATTTTGAACGCTTCCTGAATCCGGAGCGCGTGAGCATGCCGGATATTGATATGGATTTCGGCGACACCCGCCGCGGCGAGGTGGTGGACTATGTTCGCCGGAAATACGGCGACGACCATGTGGCGCAGATCATCACCTTTGGTACCATGGCTGCCCGGGGTGTGATCCGTGACGTTGGCCGTGTGCTGGGAATGCCCTATGCGGATGTGGATGTCATTGCCAAGCAGGTGCCTAACGCCCTGCACATCACGCTGGACGATGCCCTGCGGCTCAGCAAGCCCCTGAAGGATATGTATGACGAGGACGAGAATGTCCGCCGTCTGATCGACATGGCGAAGGCGCTGGAGGGCATGCCCCGCAACGCCTCTACCCACGCCGCCGGCGTGGTCATCACGAAAGATCCGGTCTATGAATATGTGCCTCTGGCGAAGAACGACGACACGGTGGTCTGCCAGTAC
>CAZQJD010000187.1:0-2986 GCA_964593575.1 uncultured Oscillibacter sp. | reverse complement strand
GCTGGCCGCCGGACAGCAGGCCCACCTTGCTGGTCATGCGTTCCTCCAGCCCCAGGTCGAGAATCTTCAGCCGCTCGCGGTAGTCGTCCCGCTCCGCCTTGGTGATGCCCGCACGCAGGCCGCGCCGCTGGCCGCGGCGGGCTGCCAGAGCCAGATTTTCCTCGATCTGCATGCTGGCGGCGGTGCCCATCATGGGGTCCTGAAACACGCGGCCGATGTACCTGGCGCGCTTGTGCTCCGGCAGGTGGGTCACGTCCACGCCGCCGATGGAGATGCTGCCCTCGTCCACCGTCCAGACGCCGGCGATGGCGTTGAGCAGCGTGGACTTGCCGGCTCCGTTGCCGCCGATGACCGTAACGAAGTCGCCGTCATTCAGATGGAGGGTCGCACCGTTGAGGGCGGTCTTCTGATTGACCGTGCCCACGTTGAAGGTCTTGTAAATGTTTTTGACATCAAGCATGGTGGTCGCCTCCGATCTTCACAGGCTTGGAGAAATACTTGTTCTTCCAGTAGGGAATGGCCAGGAACACCGCCACGATCAGGGAGGTGAGCAGCTTCATATCGTCGCCGCTCATGCCCAGGCCAATGACCACCTGATACACCACATAGTAGATGATGGCGCCCAGAACGACGCTCAGGAGCTTCAGAGCGAAATTGCGGAAGATCTTGCCGAAAACGACCTCGCCGATGATGACGGCCGCCAGACCGATGACGATGGCGCCGCGGCCCATGCTGACGTCGGCAAAGCCCTGATACTGGGCCAGCAGCGCGGAGGACAGCGCCACCAGACCGTTGGAGAGCATCAGCGCGATGACCTTGGTGAGGTTGGTGTTGATGCCCTGGGCACGGGCCATGCTGCCGTTGGAGCCGGTGGCGCGCAGGGAGCAGCCCAGCTCCGTGCCGAAA
The DNA here is from genome assembly GCA_964593575.1 of uncultured Oscillibacter sp. Classification (GTDB taxonomy): domain Bacteria; phylum Bacillota; class Clostridia; order Oscillospirales; family Oscillospiraceae; genus Oscillibacter. Next base: position 2,080 of record CAZQJD010000187.1, on the reverse strand, counting down.
AACCAGTACAGCAGCGCAATGGTGAGAACCACGATGACGCCCACGATGAGGATGGGGTTTTCCAGGCTCAGGGACTTCACGTTGCGGGAGGAGATCAGCAGCTTGTAATTGTTGGCGTTGATGGGCTGGTTGGACTTGCCCATGATGCGCAGATTCACAGAATACAGCGCCAGCTGGGTCAGGATGCCGGACAGGATGGGCGGGATGCCGCAGGCCACATGGAGCAGGCCGGTGGCAAGGCCGGCGGCAAGGCCGGCGATGAATGCCAGCAGCAGCGCCACGGGGATGCTGCAGCCGGCCATGGTGGCCATGATGAAGGCGGCGCCGCCGGTACAGAGGGTGCCGTCCACCGTCAGGTCGGAGAAATCCAGGATCTTATAGGTGATATACACGCCGATGGCCATGATGCCCCAGATCAGACCCTGGGAAATGGCGCCCGGCATGGCGTTGATCAAAGCGGTAACATTCATGTGAGCTTGCCTTCTTCCTTGTGTTGTTTACTGAGCGTTCACGGGGATGTATGCGTCCGAGGGCGGCGTCAGGCCCAGATCCGCGCAGATCTCAGGGTTGTACATACCGGTATAGCCGGCGTATGCAATGGGCATCTCGGCGATCTTGGCCTCGCCGGTGAGAATTTTTGCGGCCATCTCGCCGGTGACATAGCCGATGTCATAATACGAGATGGTCAGGGTGGCCACAGCGCAGCTGGCGCAGATGCCCTTCTCGCCGCCAATGACAGGGACCTTCTCAGGGCGGCAGATGTTGTCGATGATGCTGCCGTTGGTAGCCACGGTGTTGTCAGTGGGAACGTAGATCACATCGCAGTTGACCACCGCGTCCTGCAGCACCAGCGTCAGATCGTTGGAATCGGTGAAGGCATAGTTCTTACAGGAATAGCCCATGTCCTTCAGCGCGGCGCCCACCGCGTCCACCTGATGCTGGCTGTTGGCCTCGGAGGAACAGTACAGCAGGCCGATCTTTTTGGCGTTGGGGAACCACTCCCGAACCATGGCAGCCTGCTTGTCCAGAGGAGCCAGGTCGGAGGTGCCGGAGATATTGCCGCCCACGGTGCCGTCAAAGTTCTTGAGATCCAGCGCGGCGGCATAGTCCGTGATGGAGGTGCCCAGAATGGGGATCTTATCCGTGGCGGCGCTGGCGATCTGCAAAGCAGGCGTCGCGTTGGCCAGGATCAGGTCCACTTTCTCCGCGATGTACTTGTTGACGATGCCGGAGCAGGCATTGATGTCGTTGGACGCCGTCTGGCTCTTGAAAGTCACCTGTCCGGGCAGCGCAGCGTTCAGCGCATCCATGAAGCCGCGGGTGGCCTCGTCATGGGCGGAATGCTGGACCAGCTGACAAATGCCGACGGTATAGCCGCCATCCGTCTTTCCGCCGTCGGCGGAGCCGCAGGCAGCCAGAGACAGGATCAGGATGACCGACAACGCAAGCGCGGTCAGCTTGGACGTTTTTTTCATGGTCTCTTCCTCCAAAAGTATCGAATGCCGACGTTGCTATCCGTCCGCTGCTTTCAGGGTAGCGATTCTTCGGCGAAATGTCAACAGCATTCGGCTTGAAAAGCGGGCGAAACACCGCATAACAATTCAGAAAACAGCGGGAAAGGAAATTCCTTTCCCGCTGTGTGTGCTTAGATCATGCAGCTCAGCCGATGGCCACGTAACCGCTGGGAACGGACAGGCCCAGAGCGTCACAGATGTCCTTGTTGTACTTCTTGGTGAACTGGGGAGCATACTCGACGGGCATCTCGGCGATCTTGGCCTCGCCCTTCAGGACCTTGGCAGCCATCTTGCCGGTGGCGACGCCCAGATCATAGTAGCTGATGGACAGGGTGGCTACGCCGCAGCCGGCACAGATACCTTCCTCACCGGCGATGACGGGCACCTTGGCGGGACGGCAGATGTTGTCGATAATGCCGGTGTTGGCAGCCACGGTGTTGTCGGTGGGAACATAGATCACGTCGGACTCGGCAGCGGCCTTCTCGGTGATGCCGGCCAGATCGTTGGAGTCAGAGAAAGAATAGTACTTGGCGGTGATGCCCAGCTTCTCCAGCTCAGCCTTCACC
>CAZQJD010000186.1:0-3000 GCA_964593575.1 uncultured Oscillibacter sp. | reverse complement strand
TGTACGAAGACAAGACTTTAGTTTGCAAAGAGTGCGGCAACGAGTTCGTGTTCACTGCCGGTGAGCAGGAGTTCTATGCAGAGCGCGGCTTCCAGAACGAGCCTCAGCGCTGCAAGTCCTGCCGTGATGCCCGCAAGGCTGCTGCCCGCGGTCCCCGGGAGTACTTCACTGCTGTCTGCGCTGCTTGCGGCGGCGAGGCCAAGGTTCCTTTCGAGCCTAAGTCTGACCGTCCCGTCTACTGCAGCGAGTGCTTTGCAAAGAAGAAGGAGCAGTAATAATCTGTTATTCAGACTGGAAAAGGACGTCCGCTTGTCGGACGTCCTTTTTTGCTGCTGGTTTCAGTGTTTTTCTTTCGGAATCTTTGGCGCTTAATATTGAATTCTGTAAAAGAGTAGAGTATAATACCTATGTCATATTTCCGGCCGATGCCGGGGCAACTATCAATTTGGAGGAACCGAGTTATGATCGAAATCACAAAGAGCACCATTATTGGTGATATTCTTGACATTGCACCCCAGACCGCTCCTATTTTTATGGCAATCGGTATGCACTGCCTGGGCTGTCCTTCTGCCCGCGCCGAGACCGTGGAAGAGGCCTGTATGGTTCACGGCATTGATGTCGACAAGCTGCTGGCTCTGGTGAACCAGGAAGCCAACAAGGCTCCTGAGACCGCAGAATAATCAACGCAAACGCATACGGAGGCCCCGTATGCGTTTTGTGCGACAGCAGGAGGGCGTATGGCAAAAAACGGAAAACTGGATCTGTCGCCGCGTCTGCAGCTGTTGGCAGATTGGGTGCCTTCCGGAGCACGTATCGCGGATGTAGGAACGGATCATGCATTCCTGCCGGTGTGGCTGGTGCTGCACGGCAAGGTCGCGTCTGCGATTGCAAGCGATCTGCGGGAAGGACCTTTGGCTCGCGGTGCGGAGACTGCCAGAGAACACGGTGTTTCCCATCTGGTGGAGATGCGCCTGTGCAGCGGTCTGATGGGAATTGCGCCGGAAGAGGCGGATGTGGTGATTATCGCCGGAATGGGCGGAGAGAATATCGCACAGATCCTTTCTGACGCACCCTGGACAGCGGACGGGGCACATACGATGCTCCTGCAGCCGATGAGCAAAATGGACCTTTTGCGCAATTTTCTGGCGCATAACGGGTATGAGATCGTCAGAGAAAAGCTGGTGATGGACCGCGGAACGGTCTATCCTGTGATGGAAGTGAAAGCCGGGCATATGGAATTGTCGCAGGGGCAGCTGCATGCCGGTGTGAAGCTGCTTCACGATCCGCTGCAAGATCGGGCGCTGATCGAAAAAATCATCCGATATCAGGCTGTTGTGGCAGGATTAAACCGTACCGGCCGTTCGTCGGATCAGGAGAAAGCGGATGGTATCCGCAATCTGATCGGCGAATTGCTGGAAATGAGAGAGGGGTGGCGACGTGCCAACTGTCCGACAGATTGAAGAAGCGCTGTATGCGCTGGCTCCTGCAGAGCTGGCTATGCGCTGGGACAATGTTGGGTTTCTTTTGGGCGACCCTGACAGAGAAGTGACGCGAATTCTGGTATCTCTGGATATCACACAGGCAGTTGCAGAGGAAGCGGCAGCAAGAGGCGCGGAACTGATCGTAGCCCATCATCCGGTAATGAACTGTAAATGGCTTCCTGTGCAGACGCTGCGGGAGGATACACGGCAGGGCAAGCTTCTGCGTACACTGGTGCGCCACGATATTGCAGCGATTTGTATGCACACCAATCTGGATATTGCGCATGGCGGTGTGAATGATGTACTGGCAAAAACACTGTGCTTACGGGATCCCCAAGTGCTGGGTGAGGAAGGTCTCATCCGATTTGGCACACTGGAGCGCGGTATGCTGCTGACAGAGTTTGCGGCACAGGTTAATGGACTTTTGAATTGTCACGGCCTGCGGTATGTGGATGGCGGAAGGCCGGTATACGGTGTAGCTGTTGGCGGCGGTTCCTGCGGTGATAGCTGGCGAGAGGTTCTGGAAGCCGGCTGTGATACATTTGTGACTTCGGATGTCAAGTATCACGATTTTCTGGACGCATCTGCCGAAGGGCTCAGTATCATTGACGCAGGACATTTTGAAACAGAAGATCCGGTCTGCAGGACCGTTATTCAATATCTGCAGGGAAGATTCCCTGCGCTGCATTTTGAAAAATCCTCCCATCGCGGAGTGATTCAATATTACACTGAAGGAGAGTAATCACTATGTCCGGACATTCCAAATGGCATAACATTCAGAAGACGAAGGGTGCAGCTGACGCCAAGCGCTCTGCAGCATTCACTAAAATCGCGAAGGAAATCGTAGTGGCCGTTAAAGAAGGCGGCGGCTCCGGTGATCCTGCCAATAACTCCCGTCTGGCTACCGTCATTGCCAAGGCCAAGGCTGTCAACATGCCTAACGATAATATCAAGCGTACCATCGACAAGGCTCTGGGTGCCGGCAGCACCGAGAACTATGAGTCCGTTACCTATGAAGGCTACGGCCCCGGCGGCGTAGCCGTCATCGTGGACGCACTGACCGACAACCGTCAGCGCACAGCTCCCGAAGTGCGTCACGCCTTCTCCAAGTACAACGGCTCCATGGGCGCACAGGGCTGCGTGTCCTGGTCCTTTGATAAGAAGGGCGTCATCGTCATTGACAACGAAGAGGGCGAACTGGACGAGGATACCGTTATGATGGACGCCATGGATTGCGGTGCCGATGACTTTGAGCCCGAAGATGTCTGCTACACCATCTATACCGATCCCGATGCCTTTAACGAAGTCGTCAAGGCTCTGGAAGAAAAGGGCTACAGCTTCGCCAGCGCTCAGGTGGAGATGGTTCCCCAGAACTACATTACTCTCACCGGCGAGGAAGATCTGAAGAATATGCAGAAGCTCATCGACATGCTGGAAGACAATGACGACGTCCAGAACGTCTGGCACAACTGGGAGCAGGAATAATCCAACTTTTCCAATAGAAAACAAGCTGATTTTC
>CAZQJD010000185.1:0-3037 GCA_964593575.1 uncultured Oscillibacter sp. | reverse complement strand
AGGAGTTCCTGATGAACGAGGCCCGCTACAGCCGTCTGACCCGCGAGTTCCCCGACCGCGCCGGCAACCTGTTCGAGCGCAACGAGAAGAACGCCATGGAGCGTTACCAGAAGCTGCTGAAGCTGAAGGCAATGTACGAGGGCTGATCCGGGTCTTCCCGATCCACTATCCTCCTATAAACCAGAAGGGCGTGTCCGCAAGGACGCGCCCTTCTTTTCTTCTTGCGATCCCGGCATATTCCGGCTATGATTTTGTCATATTAACTCTGTATTTACCGTTGGAAAGGATGTTACTGCTATGAGCACTTTGTATCAGGAAGCCCGGAATATTCAGGACAGCATCTCCGAGACCCGCCGGTGGCTGCACCGCCATCCGGAAGTGGGGCTGGAGCTTACAGAAACCGCCGCCTTTGTGGAAGATCGTCTGAAAGAGCTGGGCTACACGCCCCACCGGCTGGGCAGCTGCGGCATCGTTGCAGAACTGGGAAAGGCAGGCGGGAAATGTATCCTGCTTCGGGCGGATATGGATGCGCTTCCGATGGAGGAGCAAACGGATCTCAGCTTCCGTTCCGTCAACGGCAATATGCACGCCTGCGGCCACGACTGCCACACTGCCGCCCTGCTGGGGGCGGCTCAGCTGCTGAAGGCCCATGAGGACCAGCTGGACGGCACGGTAAGGCTGATGTTCCAGCCGGCGGAGGAGACCATGGACGGCAGCCGCATGATGCTGGAGGCAGGCGTGTTGGAAAATCCCACTGTGGACGCCGCCTTTTCCCTGCATGTTTTCCCCAACCTTCCCATGAAGCCGGGCACGCTCCTGCTGCCCGGCACGGCAGCCGGCTTCGCCGGGGTGGACTGGTTCACCATCCACATTCAGGGCAAGGGCTCCCACGGCGCCCAGCCTCATAACGGCGTGGACCCGCTGAATGTCATGGCCCACATCCATCTGGCGCTGCAGGCCATCAGCGCCCGGGAGATCGACCCCTGTCAGCCGCTGGCGCTCACCATCGGTCAGATGCATGGCGGCAGCACCTCCAACGTCATTCCCTCGGAGGCCATGATGTCCGGCACCATCCGCACGCTGCACGATGATGTGCGCAGCCAGGTCAAAGCCCGTATGGAGGCTATCGTCAGTACCACCGCCTCCGCCTTCGGCGCGAAGGCTTGGGTGGAATATGGCAGCAGCTGTCCGACATTGAAGCAGGACAAGCCCCTGTATTCCCGGATCAAGAGCATCTGCGGAACGCTGGACGGCATCGCCGTGGTGGACGCCGACCAGCTGGGTCTGCCCGTTTCCGGCGGCATGGGCTCCGAGGACTTTTCCCACATTTCCCATCGCGTGCCTGCCGTCTTTGCTATTGTGGCCGCAGGCCGTCCTGAGGACGGATACCGCTATCCTGTGCACCATCCCAAGGCCAGCTTCGACAACGACGCGCTGCCTGCTGCCGCCGCGGTTTATGCGCACATTGCCGTTCAGTGGCTGAAACAGGCGAAAGGATCCTGACAGAGGGCTTTTGCTGCAATTCGCATGGCGCTTGCGTCCAAAAAGCCAAATCGCGTTTTTTGCTGAACTTATGTGCGGGACACGATCCCGCGCATAAACTCACTTTTCAAAATTAATGACCTAAGAGGCGCCGATCCTCAATAAAACGGCTGAAATTTTTTTGGGATCTGTTGTAGTTTTTCGTTCCAAGTCCATAGTACATGGGTAAAAAGAAAAGGGGGCGACGCCTTGATGGAAGATGAAAAGATCATAGAGCTGTTTTTCGCGCGATCCGAACAAGCGATCAAAGAACTGGATGCGAAATACGGAAACGTATGCCACAAGGTATCATACAACATACTGCACAACAAACAGGACGCAGAGGAATGTATCAATGACGCTTATCTTGGAGCATGGAACGCGATCCCACCAGAGCGTCCCAACCCGCTGCTGACTTTCCTTTGCAAAATCGTCCGTAATCTTTCCATCATGCGCCACCATACAAATGCCGCCATGAAACGAAACAGCACCTATGATGTTGCTTTGGAAGAATTGGAGGGCTGCTTGGCGTCCACGGCCACAGTTGAGGCGGAGATCCAATTGAACGAGCTGACCCGGAGCATCAACGACTTTCTTGAATCTTTGTCTCTGGAAAACCGCGTGATCTTCATGCGGCGATACTGGTTTTCCGATACATACGAGCAGATCGCCGCTCGTGTCGGAATGACCGACAAGAATGTATCTGTCCGCCTGACCCGTATTCGCAAGCAGATGAAAGACTATCTGACAGAAAGAGAGGTTTTCTCATGAACGCAAAGATGCTTTCTGTTGCTTTGGGAAATGTCCGCGATGAATATGTAAGCGAAGCCATGACATACCAGCGCAACCACAAAAGCCGCAGTTGGATAAAGCGGGGAGCGCTTGCTGCCTGCTTCTGTCTTATGGTTTTGTGCGGCATCATGATTTCGGAGCACACCGGTGAAGCCGTGCGTGAAATCGACCTCGCCGCAAGTGATATCGCAAAGCTTTCGTCCATGTATGACGGTACGCTCCTTGTGGATAATTTGGAGTTTACAAATGCCGGCGCCACCTCTGTCAAGCTGTCCTATTGGGGAACGGGCTCCGACTATGAAAATTCAGATTGGGAGGCTCTGTCCATTTCTGCGAATTATGCGGATCATACAATGACCATGAACTGCTCCTTTCATGAGGCTCCAAAACCTGCAGATGGTTTCAAAAAAGTTGATACAGCCATATATGATGATATAACGATTTATCTGTATCGTGCTGAGCCAACCCCCGAATTAGACTATGAATATATCTATACCGCCTTTTTCGAATATGAGGGAGTGTATTATGATGTGTCGACCCATTCCAATGATCCTGACTATATATATGACCAGATCTCCATGATTACCGGGGCTTCACAGGTCACGGATGTGACAGTCTCTGAAGATCCCGTGGATACGACTGTTTCTGATATCCCCGAAGGAGCTGAGCCGTTTACAGGTATTCTTGGCTTCGATGGCTATCGTGTCAGAGTGGAAGAAAGCAC
>CAZQJD010000184.1:0-3076 GCA_964593575.1 uncultured Oscillibacter sp. | reverse complement strand
GGGAGAACGGGGGTTCAGCGCCTCCTGCAGCCGCCGGTTCAGCTGGATGGTTCCCGCCGCGCCCCGGCGGGTGGGCGTCAGCACCTGGATCTGCTCGGTGGGCACGCCCATGTTCTTGGGCAGCCGGGAGCTGCACAGCTCCACCACCGTATCCACCGCACGCTGGCCGTCCCGGCGGCACAGGTAGAAGAAATCCCCCTGATTGCCTGTCAGCTCCAGCGTGCCGGAATCGTTGACCTGATGGGCATTGCGGATGATGGCGGACTCCTCCGCCTGACGGAACACCTCCCGCAGGAACACGGTCTCGATGCGTTCCGAGCGGATGAGGTCGGAAAATACGTTGCCCGCCCCCACGGAGGGCAGCTGGTCGGCGTCGCCCACCAGCACCAGACGGGTGCCGGGCTTCAGCGCCCGGAGCAGCGCGGCAAACAGGCTCACATCCACCATACTCATCTCGTCCACGATGACGGCATCCGCCTCCAGCGGCTCGGATTCGCCCTTGAGGAAGGTCACCTCCTGGGTGGCCTCGTTCCAGTTCATGCCCAGCATCCGGTGGATGGTCTGGGCCTCCATGCCCGTCAGCTCGCTCATGCGCTTGGCGGCGCGTCCGGTGGGAGCGCACAGCAGAATGTCCAGACCCATGGTGCGCAGCAGCTCCACAATGCCCTGCACCGCCGTGGTCTTGCCGGTGCCGGGGCCGCCGGTGAGGATCAGCACGCCGCAGACGGCGGCCATCTCCACGGCATGACGCTGGGCGTCGGCATAGGTGATGCCCTGTCGCCGCTGGATATCCTCCACGATCCGGGCAGCCCGACTGCTTTTATCCGCATCGGCGGAGAGAAGGCTCATCAGCTTGGCACAAGCATAGCTCTCTGCCTGCCACAGGCGGCGGAGATAGCAGGCCTCCACATTGGCAATGCGCTGGGACACCACCGCGCCGCTGACGCACAGCTCGTCCAGCGCCCGCTCCACGCCCTCGTCTCCGCAGCCCAGCATCTGGGCCGTGGCTGCCGCCAGCTTGTCCCGGGGCAGAAAGACGTGTCCGTTGTTTTCGTTGTGCTCCAGTGTGAACAGCACCGCCGCCTGCATCCGCTGCTCGCTGTCGGCAGCGAAGCCAAGGCTCATGGCGATCTCATCAGCCTGGGCAAAATCCACACCGCCTTCGCCGCTGCTGAGGAGGTACGGGTTCTCCCGCACCGCGTCCAGCGCCCGGTCTCCGTAGCGGCGGCGCAGGCCCATGGCCAGCACCGGCGGCAGACTGTACTGGGCAAGGAAGGCCATCAGCCGCCGCAGGCCCATGTGCTGACGGAAGTTCGCCGCCATCTCCTGCGCCTTTTTCATGGTGATGCCCTTCAGCAGGGCAAGGCGCTCCGGCTCATTCTCCAGCACATCCAGCGCCTCCCGGCCAAACCGGTCCACGATGCGCTGAGCCGTGACAGCGCCGACGCCCTTGCAGACGCCGGACGCCAGATACGCCACGATCTCCTCTTCATCCTCCGGCAGGCGGCGCTCGATCTCCACCGCCCGCAGCTGTTCCCCGTGCTGGGGATGGGTCTCCATGACGCCGTCCACCGCCAGATGCTCACCCGGCGCCACGCATGGGATGCAGCCCACCACCGTGACCACCTCGCCATCCTCCGCCAGAAGACGCAGGACGGTATAGCCGTTTTCGGCGTTTTGAAAAATAAGACTATGTACCGTACCCTCCCAGGTCACCAGCTCTTCCATGTGTTCTTCCTCATTCGTGTATTGGAGCCTCCGCCACGGTCCGCAGCTCCACTCCGTCATATCTGCGGCAGAGATACTCCGCCGTCGCCCTGGCCTCCTCCGTCAGTCCGCAGTCATCCAGCACCACCGCCGCACGGGGCAGCTGACGCCGCAGGCGCAGCAAATCACGCAGATCGCTCTCCATAGCCGGCGCATCGCCGGACACGGACAGCACCAGCCGCACATCCCGGCTGGCACACTTTCCAAGGCCAAGCACCGCCCCGGCGATGAACCAGAAGCACCCGGCCACCCCCACGGCGGAAAAGAACGCGATCAGGCCGTCCCCCAGCAGTTTCATACACGTCACCTCAGGACAGTGTATGCCGGGAACGGGTAAATGTTTATTTGTCCCGTGTGACGCCCAGAACGGACAGGATGGCCTCCTCACGGGCGCGCATCTGCCGCTTCCGCTCCCCTTCGTCCAGATGGTCGTAGCCCAGCAGATGCAGCACGGAATGCACCACCAGATAGGAAAGCTCCCGCTTCTCGCTGTGTCCGTACTCCTTCGCCTGGGCCTTCACATGCTCCAGAGAGATCGCCATGTCTCCCAGCGGGACCAGGCCCGTGCAGGGGTCGGCGTCCTCCTCGTCCGGCAGCTCACCGGGCGTCAGGTCAAACACCGGGAAGCTCAGCACGTCCGTGGACTTGTCCACCTCGCGCGTTTCCCGGTTGATCTCCCGGATGCCCTCGTCGTCGGTGATGCACACATCCACCTCGCAGCGGAAGTCCACGCCCTCTGCCTCCAGCGCCGTGCGGATGACCTTGCGGATCCATGCCCTGCGGCTCTCGCTGATATCCGCGCCGGGAATATCACAGGTGATGGGTATATAATGACGTTTCATGCCGGTCCCTCCCTTATTTCTTGCCCTTTCCGCCGTTTTTTGCGATCTCATAATCCTCATAGGCCTTGACGATGCGCTGCACCATCACATGACGCACCACGTCGGCATTGGTAAGCTGGCAGATGCCGATGCCCTCCACGTCCCGCAGCACACGCATGGCCTCCTTGAGACCGGACATCTTATCCGGGGGCAGGTCGATCTGGGTGGTATCGCCGGTGATGACGATCTTGGAGCCGAAGCCGAGGCGGGTCAGGAACATCTTCATCTGCTCCCGGGAGGTGTTCTGCGCCTCGTCCAGAATGATGAAGCTGTCGTCCAGCGTGCGGCCGCGCATATAGGCAAGGGGCGCCACCTCGATGTTGCCGCGCTCCAGATATTTCTGATAGGTTTCGGCGCCCAACATGTCAAAAAGGGCGTCGTACAGTGGCCGCAGATACGGGTCTACTTTACTCTGCAGGTCGCCGGGC
>CAZQJD010000183.1:0-3084 GCA_964593575.1 uncultured Oscillibacter sp. | reverse complement strand
ACTATACCCGGGAATCCGGTGTTCGTAAGCTGGAACGTCAGATTGCAACCCTGTGCCGGAAGGCGGATATGCGCCTGCTGTCAGGTGGTGTAAAGCGGATCTCTGTTACAGAGAAAGACCTGCGCGAGTTTCTTGGCGTGGAGCGGATTCCGCCTGCGCTCTACTCTGACCGGGAGGAAATCGGCGTGGTCAACGGACTGGCCTGGACCGAAACTGGCGGTGAGATCCTGGAAGTGGAAGTCAACGTCATGGACGGCAGCGGCAAGCTGGAGCTTACCGGCAATCTGGGTGACGTGATGAAGGAATCTGTTCACGCGGCGCTGAGCTGTCTGCGCACCCGCACGGAGCAGCTGGGCATTGACTGTGAGTTCTATAAGAACAAGGACATCCATGTGCACTTCCCGGAAGGCGCTGTGCCCAAGGACGGCCCCTCTGCCGGCATTGCCATCACCACGGCGCTGACCTCTGCCCTGACGGGACGGAAGGTGAAGGCCGGTATTGCCATGACCGGTGAAGTCACCCTGCGCGGTCGTGTGCTGTCCATTGGCGGCCTGAAGGAAAAGACCATGGCGGCGCTGCGCAACGGTATCCATACCGTTATCATCCCGGCCAACAATGTCCGGGATCTGGAAGAGATCGACCAGACGGTACGGGCGGCACTGAGCTTCATTCCCGTTAAGGATGTGGATCAGGTGCTGACGGAGGCGCTGCTGCCCCAGCCGACCATGACCAAAGCGGCGCATGACGACCAGCCCTTGGCGGCATTTGCACCGCTGGTGCGGGAAAACAATGAAAGTGCCGCGCTGCGGCAGTGAGGGAAGGATTATGGCGCTGAATTTTGCCAAGGCGGAATTTGTACGGGCGGCTACCAAGCCTGCCGATTTCCTGCGGGACGGACTTCCCCAGTTCGTCTTCGCCGGACGCTCCAATGTGGGCAAGTCCTCCGTCATCAATCGTTTGGTGAACCGGAAGAATCTGGCCTATGTGGGCAATCCCCCCGGTAAGACCAGCCAGATCAATTATTTCCGCATCGACAACAAGGCCTATCTGGTGGATCTGCCCGGCTACGGCTATGCCAAGGTCAGTCGGGCGGAGCGGGATCGATGGGGACGGCTCATGGAGAGCTATTTTCAGGACGAGGGCGAGATCATCACTCTTGGTGTGCTGATCGTGGATATCCGCCATAAGCCCACAAAGGATGATATGACCATGCACAGCTGGTTCCAGGCAAGCGGCTGCCCGGAGATTGTGGTGGCCAACAAGCTGGACAAGCTGAAAAAGAGTCAGGTGCAGCCTGCACTGGATCTCATCACCGAAACGCTGGAGCTCACCGGGCGGGATATTCTGGTGCCGTTCTCTGCGGAAAAGGGCGATGGCAAGGATACCGTGCTGGGCCTTCTCAACGACGCCTGCCGACAGGGTTGATAATGATTTTCGGACGCGCTGCCTGCTTTGGCGACGCGTCTTTTTTTTGCAGTGAAAATGTGGTATGATCGACACAGGAAATACAAATCCGGCTGATAGGATACAGATACAGGGAGGGGCGCGGCTCAGGCTGTGTCATCCCCAATACAACAGGCTGGAGGTGCGGCTATATGAAGAATAAGATGAAGAAAAGCCCCAAATCTCTCCGTGCCATGACCATCCGGCTGGCGGCAGGCACGCTGGCCGTGTGGCTGGTGTGTGTGGTATGCATGACCATCTCGGCGGCAGAGGTCCTCTTTGGTGTGCTGCTGGATTTGTCGGCGGTGTATCTGGCGTCGGAAACAGATGTGCTGGACTACCGCCTGAACAGTGAGAATTTTGCAGATAAGCGGCAGCTGCCGGGATTCCTGGAAAATCTGATGCTGGAGCAGCTGGATCGGGATGATCGTCCCGGCACCTGGCTCAATGATTCCTATGGGGATGAGGATGGCGCTGTTTCTTTGCTGCGGAATGCTTTTATCCCAGTCCAGCTTGCAAAGATCTATGCGGATCAGGATGGGAATGTGATCCAGAAAAGCCGGGACTTCCTCTCTTTCTACTACTTCACCAAGGAGCACTGGGAGCAGGAGGACGGTGACCCGGAAGGGATAGACGGCTATGCATGGATCGATCTGACCGATGCGGAGGACCCGCGGTACCGCTTCTTCCGGGGCGAGTATTCTCCTACTGGATCCTTCTTTTCGCTGATTCGGGATATGCGGATCACCGGCGTTATGGACGGAAACCGCATGGAGCCGCTGAAAATGGACCTCGAGGTGGAACGAATGCGGCTCAGCTCAGATCTGTATCTCAAATACGACCTCACGGATGCTGACGGCGTCTGGGTGAACCTGTTCGATCATACCGACACGGTTGAGGCGCAGGGCGAGCTGGTTACCATCTACACCGGCTATCCCGACATGAGTCTCTACGATCCCGGTGAGTCCATGGGTGCGTGGAAACCCGGGGAGGCATTTGTTCAGGGAAGTCAGGATCAGCAGGTGGGCGGCAGCCTTGAACAGGAAGGCTACGACAGTCTTATGGATCTGCTGGATGCCATGCGGCAGGAGTTTGGCGGTGCCGGTTGGTACGGAAATCTGAACGGGAACTATTTCCGGAAGCTGGGGCTGGTGGAAATGGTGATACTTGATAAAATGACTTACCGGCAGGATTACAACGATCCTGTGTGGGGAGAGCATGACTTTGTGGTGTATACCGCGTTTCGGGCGTTTCCTCTGCGCTCCGCAATAGCGCTGCTGCGTAACGTATACATCGGCACGCTCCTGCTGGCATTGGTGGTTTTCTGGCGGCTGCGGAGGAGTTTCCGAAAAAATCTGATCCTTCCGGTGACGGCGGTGAACGAAGCCATGGAAAAGCAGTACCGCAATCTGCCGGAGTATCAGGAAAAACCGCCGGCGTGGCCGGAATATGACGCCCTGATCACCAATTACAAGGAACTCTATGATCGCCTGCGGACACAGGAAAACGAGGTCAACCGCCTGAAAGCCGCACTGAACTATGCAAAGGCAGCAGAGGCCAAGCGGCGGCAGATGACCTCCAACATTGCCCATGAGCTGAAAACCCCATTGGCGGTGGTGCACAGCTACGCTGAGGGTCTGC
>CAZQJD010000182.1:0-3099 GCA_964593575.1 uncultured Oscillibacter sp. | reverse complement strand
GGTGCAGATGGCCTTGCCGATGTCGCTTTCCATCATGCCGCCCACCCAGCAGCCGATGCCGGCCTGACGGCAGATCTCATTGATGTCCAGAGAATTCTGCAGGCCGCCCACGCGGGCAGGCTTGATGTTGATGTACTTGCAGGCCTTCATCTCGGCGGCCACCTCGGCCTGCCACGGCTCGGTGATGGTCTCGTCCAGACAGATGGGGGTGTCCATCTGGGCCTGCAGCTTGCTGTGGAAATAGATGTCGCCCACCTGGAAGGGCTGCTCGATCATAGCCAGCTGGAACCGGTCCAGACGCTTCAGCAGGTCCAGATGCTCACTGTAACGGTAGGCGGAGTTGCCGTCCACATGAATGGTCTGATTGGGGAACTCGGAGCGGACGGCCTCCAGCACCTTCTCGTCCCAGCCGGGGCCGATCTTCAGCTTGACCCGGGTGTAGCCCTCGTCAAAGCTCCTGCCCACGTTGGCCACCAGCGCGTCGATGCTGTCCTCGATGCCCCAGCCGTCGCCCACGTCCACCTGCGTCTTTTCCGCGCCCAGAAGGTTGCCCAGAGTCTTGCCCTCCATGTCGGCCTTCAGCGTCCACCATGCCATTTCCACGGCGGCCTTGGCGAAGGGATTGCCCTTCACATGCCGCATGGCGTCGTTCAGCTCCCGGGCGGTAGAGAATTCCTTGCCCACCACCAGGGGAGCCAGGAACTTCTTGGCTACCTGAAAAGCGCCGGCGCCGTACTCATAGCTGTAGTTGGGGTCGGGAAGGGGACTGGCTTCGCTCCAGCCCTCGTGCTGGCCGGATACCATCCGGGCGATGACCACACTGTTGCCGGGATCGGAGCCGTAGGCGGTGCGCCAGGGCTTATAAAAAGCATTTTCCACCAGATAAAGTTCAAGTCCGTCGATACGCATATTCAATTCCTCCTGATGATTATTTGTTCTTGGTGTAAGCAGTATAGATGTCAGCGGACAGCTGGGACAGGATGCGGTTGCCTGCATCGCCCCAGTCGGTGCCCTCGTATTCCTCCTCGGAGGCCCGGTTGCCGTTGTAGAACAGGGTCAGCACATAGTCTCCGTAAGGGCTGAACACGATGCCGCAGTCGTTGGTCAGATGATCGATGGAGCCGGTCTTGTGTGCCACGGTGACGCCGTCGGGCAGCTTGGCCGGGATCCGGGCGTTGGTCTTGCGCTGGAGCATGATGTCCACCATCCAGTGTGCCGCTGCCAATGCTCTTTTCGGACTCCGGCAGGGTGTGCTGGTCAGAGAAGGAGAAGACGCCTTCCTTTTCCCGGCGGAACAGCTCGCACAGCACGAAGATCTTGAAAACACTGGCCGTGGGGAAGGCGGTATCGCCGTTGAGATAGATCTCCTCGCCGGTGGCCAGATCCCGGAAGCCCACGCCCGGCAGTCCGGTTCCCTGTTGGGCGGCTTGTTCGATCACGCTGCGGATGCTTTCATTCATACACAGACCCTCCTTGGGTATTCGGTTGTGTTTGCAGATGGCGCTGCGAATGGCTGCGAACTGTCCGTTTCGAACGTACAAAATCCAAAAGTATTGTACTCCATAAAATGGTAAAGGTCAATGCTTTTCGGGGAAAGCGAAGCTGCCGCAGAAAGAGATTTCCGCGACAGCTTCGCCTTATCAGGGAGGCATGAAAAGAAAAGCAGGTTAGAATTCGCCCAGTCTGTGGCAGGCGACGAAGTGGCCGGGCTTGACCTCGTTCAGCTGGGGCACGGACTTGCACTTGTCGCAGGCGTAGTTGCAGCGCTTGAAGAAGCGGCACTCTGCGGGCGGATTGATGGGAGAGGTGATCTCGCCCTTGATGATGATGCGTTCCTTCTTGGCCCGCAGGTCGGAAACCGGGATGGCGGACAGCAGCGCCTGGGTGTAGGGATGCATGGGATTGTTGAACAGCTCCTCGGTGGGGGCCTTCTCCACGATCTTGCCCAGATACATAACGGCGATCTCGTCGGAGAAATGGTTCACCACGGAGAGGTCGTGGGTGATGAAGATGAAGGACAGTCCCAGATCCCGCTGCAGCTCCTTCAGCAGGTTCAGGATCTGCGCCTGAATGGACACGTCCAGAGCGGACACCGGCTCGTCGCAGATGATGAACTTGGGATCGGTGGCCAGTGCGCGGGCGATGCCGATGCGCTGGCGGCGTCCGCCGTCCAGCTCGTGGGGATAGGAGTTGAACAGGCGGGGAGCCAGTCCCACCAGCCCCATCAGCTCCGCCACCCGTGCGTCCACCTCTTCCTTGGTCTTGAAGAGCTTGTTGGCGGTGATGGGCTCGCTGATGAGCTGGTTAACGGTCTTTCTGGGGTCCAGAGAGGAATAGGGGTCCTGGAAGATCAGCTGCATATCCTTGCGGACGTGGCGCAGCCCCTTCTTGTTCATCTTGTTGACGTCCTGCCCCTGGAAGAGGATCTCGCCGGAGGTAGGCTCGATGAGCCGCAGGATGGTGCGTCCGGTGGTGGACTTGCCGCAGCCGGACTCGCCCACCAGACCCAGGGTCTTGCCCTTTTCGATGGTGAAGCTGATGTCATCCACCGCGTGGAGCATACCGCGCTTGGTGGCGAAATGCTTGGTCAGATTTCTGACCTCTAAGATATTTTCGGCCATGACTTAATCCTCCTCCTTCCGGGCAATGTGGAAGCCGGGCCGGTCATAAGCGCCGCACCGGACGAAATGCGTGTCGGAGAGCTTCCGGGTGACCTGAGGCTTCCGGCAGTCTTCGCCGGCATAGGGACAGCGGGGGTGGAAGGGACAGCCCTCCGGCAGATTGGTGGGATCGGGCATCAGACCCTGAATGGGGGTCAGCATGGCCTTGCGGTCATTGATGTTGGGCAGGGAGTTGAAAAGACCCTCGGTGTAGGGATGCTTGGTGCGCAGGAACACATCCTCCAGCGTGCCCTTTTCCACGATGCTGCCGGCGTACATAACGGCCACCTCGTCGCAGGTGTCCGCCACGATGCCCAGATCGTGGGTGATCATGATGAGGGAGGTCTGATACTTGGTGCGCAGATTCTTCATCAGATCCAGCACCTGCGCCTGAATGGTCACGTCCAGAGCGGTGGTGGGCTCGTCCGCGATGAGCAGC
>CAZQJD010000181.1:0-3157 GCA_964593575.1 uncultured Oscillibacter sp. | reverse complement strand
GGGTGACTTTAACGCGCATCTAACGGCACCTCCTTATTATTGGTATCCTTTTCCGGCTTCAGCCGGAGATACCGACTGCCTCCCTGCTCTTTCATCAGGTGTCTCCCCTGCGCATGAAAAGCGAAAAATGCGCACAAAAAGAAAACCCAATTTCACAGGTAATGTAGATTCTAACACAACCTCTCCCCAAGGTCAACCATTTTTTGAGGAAAAAAGATCATATTTTCGAGTTTTTTTCATCACTTGCACTTACTTTGCCGGTATGATACTATTATTTTTAAAAACAGCCATGCCACAGGCTTCGCCTGTACAGAAAGCGAGGATATTTGCATGCGTATCATGGCCATTGACTATGGCGACGCCCATACCGGCATCGCCATTTCCGATCCCACCGGTTTCATGACCGGCTATGCCACCGTCATCAATGCCTACCGTCCGGAGGCAGTTGCACAGCAGATCGCCGCGTTGGTGCGGGAGTACGGCGTAGAGGAGCTGGTGCTGGGGCATCCTATCAATATGGACGGTACCCGTGGCCCGCGTGCGGAAAAGGCGCAGGCCATGAAAGCGCTGCTGGAACAGACTGTCTCCCTGCCGGTAGTCCTATGGGATGAACGGCGTACCACCATCGACGCCCACCAGATCCTGATGAACAACGGCAAAAATGCCAAAAAGCGGAAAAAGACGGTGGACGCCGTGGCCGCCTCCCTGATCCTGGAGGGCTATCTCACCTACCGGAAAAACCGCTGACGGTATCAACGAGGAAGAACATGCAGCATATATTATCCTTTCTGGAGGGGATCATTACCTTCATCTCCCCCTGTTTGCTGCCCATGCTCCCCATCTACATCTCCTATTTCGCAGGCGGCGGAGAGCGCAGCACACGCAGGACCCTGACAAACGCGCTGGGCTTTGTGGCCGGCTTTACCATCGTTTTTGTGGCAATGGGCGCTCTGGCCGGTACTCTCGGCAGCTTTCTCATCGAACATCAGACCATGGTCAATATCCTCTCCGGCCTTTTGGTTATCCTGTTCGGTCTGAATTACCTCGGCGTACTGCATCTGAATCTCTTTCGGGGAAGCAGCCGTTCTGTCAGTGTTGATAATATGGGAGTTTTTTCCACCATCCTGTTTGGCGTGATTTTCTCCATCAGCTGGACGCCCTGTGTCGGTGCATTTCTCGGCTCCGCCCTGATACTGGCCTCCCAGCAGGGGCACGCAGCCGAAGGAATGCTGATGCTCCTCGCCTATTCACTGGGCCTGGGCCTCCCCTTCCTCCTCAGCGCTGTACTCATTGATTATCTGAAATCCATCTTCGGCTGGATCAAGCGCAATTACGGCATCATCAACAAAATCTGCGGCACGCTTCTGATCCTGGTCGGTATCCTCATGGCCACCGGTACTCTGGGCAGACTGCTGAGCCTCCTCAGTTAAGGAGAAGCTATGAAAAACAGGAAAACACTTTTGATCCTGCTCCTGCTCTTTTCTCTGCTTATAGTCGGCGCTTACTTTCTCTACAGCCGGCTCATCAACGGTCTGGACACGAACCAGCTTGCCGTGCAGGACCCTCCCACGCAATCTTCCGCCGCCAGCAATGCACAAGGCTCCGCTGAAAACGCCCAACCGGTACAAGCACCTGATTTCATCGTATACGATCAGTCCGGCAACGAAATTCACCTCTCCGATCACTTTGGCAAACCCATCGTTCTGAATTTCTGGGCCAGTTGGTGCGGTCCCTGCCAGCTTGAGATGCCTGATTTTCAGGAAAAGTATCTGGAGCTGAGCAAAGATGTTCATTTTCTCATGATCAACATGACGGACGGTTCCCGGGAAACGGTTGCCAGCGCTTCCGAATTTATCGCAGAGCAGAAGTACACCTTCCCGGTTTTCTACGACACAGCCTCTTACGCCGCCATAGCCTATGGTGCGTATTCACTGCCCACCACCTACTTCATTGATGCCGATGGATATGCCGTTGCGCGAGCCATCGGCGCCATTGACGGCGATACACTGCAGCAGGGGATCGATATGGTCTTCTCCGGCTCCGCCTCATAACACCGCTCCGGAGGTCCTCATGGAACAGTTGAAACGGATCGCCTATATGGAAAAGATTCCGGACGAAGTCTCTGAAGCCGTGTTCTCTCTGGCAGAGACGCTGGAAAAATACAGCGCGATCCAGAACAAGCTGCAGGAATTGGCTGCACTCACATGGAACGACGTTGATTTGAGGAAAAAGACCATCACCATCAATAAAGTCATCGAATATGATGCCAACGGCGTTCCCAGCCTGCGGCACGTCACCAAATCCGCCGCCGGCATGAGAACTGTGGACATTCCACAGAAGCTGTCTGACTATATGGCTACATTGCCTCGGGATAACTTGCTGGTGATCCACAGCACAAAAGGCTGCGTTATGACGGAATCCGCTTGGAAGAAGCTGTGGCAATCCTATATTCGCGAGCTGAACATCAAATACGTCACCAGAACTCCGGCCGATCTGGAACGTATGAACTCCAGCAAACCGGGGCCGAAAATGTTTGACATGACCATCCCTAACATCACTATGCACTGGCTCCGGCACACCTTCTGCACGCTCCTTTATCTTGCTGGCGTCGATGTGGTGCAGGCCTGCGCACAGATAGGCCACGCTGACGTATCCACTACATTGAGAATCTACACCCATCTGGACGCTATCCACAAGAGGAAGTCTGTGGATAAGCTGGATGCCTATCTGGAAAAGCAAGCCTAAGGAAACAATGTGTAAGGAGAGAATATGATTATCAATCAGTATGATGAAGTGCTGTTAAAAGACGGCAGAGAGGCTGCCATCGTTGAAAAGTTCAGCGAGCGGGATTTTCTGGCGGATGTCGGTGATGGCCCGGAAGACTGGGACACGATTGATGTCACCATTGACGATATCGAAAAGGTTATCCGGCAAAACAAATAATACTCCGACTTGCATCCTGACTTGCACGCTTCAAATTTTCGGCCCGATTTTGTCTCGTTTTTCCACCCATCAGCATCAATCCCAATAAAACAGAAAAACTCCGTAGCCCTGTGATTTCAAGGGTTACGGGGGTTTTTGTTTGTGATAACCCAACACTTTATACTAATTTTTAATAAAACCGCTTAACATATACTTTCTGATATGCTATAATACA
>CAZQJD010000180.1:0-3176 GCA_964593575.1 uncultured Oscillibacter sp. | reverse complement strand
GGTCGGGTACATTCTGTTCGATATGGTTCTTAAATGCTTCGAGCAGCTTGGATTTTCCGCTGCGGCGAACACCCGTGATGACTTTAATATCCGGAGTTCCGATTACATTGATAAGTTTTTCTAAATATTGATTTCGGTCAATAAGTTTCATGGCGATCACCTCTCGTACAGTATTATGCCGCAACTCCTTACCATTTTCAATAGATTTTCGAAATTGGTAAATAGAAATTTACGAATTGGTTGTTTTCGCGCCTCTACAACAACTCACGCGAATGCATGAAGTTGATATGTCCATCTTTGAACAACGCATCACGGAGCAGAAAACAAGCGATTTTCAACCCTGAAACGCACAAAAACAGACAACACCCAACCGAAGCTGAATGTCGTCTGTTTTGTTGTCCAATCCTGTCCGACAGATGCCGATTTCGTAATTACTTCAAATTACTGTCTTATCGGCACACGGGGGACCCCGTCCGGTGATTCTTTATCTCCGCAGGCGGTCTGTCTTTTTCAGCAGCCAGCGGGCGGCATAGCCCAGCGCCCAGCCCAGCAGCGCGCCGGCCAGCACGTCCGTGGGCCAGTGGACGTACAGGTACAGCCGGGAAAAGGCGATGAGTACCGCCAGCACCAGCCCCGGCAGCCACAGGCGGCTGCCCGCCGACCGCAGCGCGCCCACCGCCGCGAAGGAGGACGCCGTATGCCCCGAGGGGAAGGAGGCGTCCGTGGGGCAGGAGACCAGCAGCTCCGCCGCCGGGTCCATCACGCAGGGACGCACCCGGCCGATCAGCGGCTTCAGGACGCCGTTGCACACGATGAGATCCAGCGCCAGAGCCGCCGCCACGGTGACGCCCGCCCGCCGGGTCTTCCGGAAGCACAGCAGCACCGCCGCCAGCACGATCCACACCTCGCCGTGGTCACAGATGGCGCTGATAAACACCATCAGCGGGTCCAGCCAGTCTGCCCGCAGGGTCTGTATCCAGTTCAAAACGGCAAGCTCCATGGCACAGCCTCCTTTCAATTAGGAATTAGGGGCCGCGGAATCATTCCTAATTTCTAATTCCTAATTGCATATAGTATACCACACCCTGTCAACGAATGAGAAAGATTTTTGTTTTGTTGCATATATCACTTGCCCTTGTGGATAATATCCAGTATTATACTCAATATATTGGGGCGCGTCCCCGAAATCTATCCCCTTGGAGGAAGCTATGAGGATCTGCGGACTGCAAAAACTGGCCATGGTGGACTATCCCGGAAAGCTGGCCGCCACCGTGTTCACCGGCGGCTGCAATCTGCGCTGTCCCTTCTGCCACAACGCTTTGCTGGTGACGCAGCTGGACCGCTGCCCGGAAAGCCACACCGTGGAGGAGGTACTCTCCTTCCTGAAGGGCCGCCGGGGCCTGCTGGACGGCGTGGTGCTCACCGGCGGCGAGCCGCTGCTGCAGCCGGACGCGGAGACTTTCCTCCGGACGGTGCGCGAGCTGGGCTTTGCCGTGAAGCTGGACACCAACGGCACCTTCCCGGAACGGCTGGCCGCCATTTTAGAGGCGGGCATCGTGGACTATGTGGCCATGGACATCAAAAACTGTCTGCCCAAGTACCCCATGACCGTGGGACTGGAGAAATTCGACACCCGCCCCGTTCAGGAGAGCGTGCAGCTGCTGCGCGGCGCAGGCATTGACTATGAGTTCCGCACCACGGTGATGCGCCCCTATCACACGGCAGCAGACATTGAGGCCATCGCCCGGTGGCTGGAGGGTGCGCCACGGTACTATCTGCAGACCTTTGTGGATTCCGGCAACCTTATCGGCAGGGGCATGAACCCCTTTGCACCGGAGGAAATGCAGGCGCTCGCGGCATCGGCGCGGCCGTATTTCGCTGCCGTGGAGGTGCGCGGCAGCTGAAGCTCCACCGCAGGACATTAAAGAACTAAAGCACCAAATGTGGATTTCTCTCAGCAATTTACACCAAAAAGAGCACAAGATATTGTGGTTTCCCAGCATTGACTTATACCGTTTGTGCGGCTACAATAGAATGTGACTGACCGCGGCATACGCCGCTCGCAACGATACGAACAACCAAAAGAGAAATATATAGGGGGAGCAATATGTATCAGGTAGTCAAGCGCGACGGCCAGATCGCGGACTTCAATCTGTCCAAGATCAGCGTCGCCATCAAGAAGGCTTTCGAGGCCACCAAGACCCAGTACAACGAGGACACCATCGACTTTCTGGCGCTGAAGGTCACCGCCGATTATCAGTCCAAGATCAAGGACGAGAAGGTCACCGTGGAGGACATTCAGGACAGCGTGGAGTCCGTGCTGGGCAAGGCCGGCTACGACGACGTGGCCAAGGCCTATATCCTCTACCGCCGTCAGCGGGAGAAGATCCGCAACCTCAACACCACCATGCTGGACTACAAGGATCTGGTGGACAACTACCTCCAGATCAACGACTGGCGCGTGAAGGAGAATTCCACCGTCACCTATTCCGTGGGCGGCCTGATCCTCTCCAACTCCGGCGCCATCACCGCCAACTACTGGCTCAGCGAGATCTATGACGAGGAAATCGCCAACGCCCACAAGAGCGGCGATATGCACCTGCATGACCTCTCCATGCTCACCGGCTACTGCGCCGGCTGGAGCCTGAAGCAGCTGATCCAGCAGGGTCTGGGCATCCCCGGCAAGATCAACTCCGCGCCTGCCAGCCACCTGTCCACCCTGTGCAACCAGATGGTGAACTTCCTGGGCATCATGCAGAACGAGTGGGCCGGCGCACAGGCCTTCAGCTCCTTCGACACCTATCTCGCTCCCTTCGTGAAGGTGGACAACCTCTCCCAGAAGGAAGTCAAGCAGTGCATCCAGTCCTTCGTTTACGGCGTCAACACCCCCAGCCGCTGGGGTACTCAGGCGCCCTTCTCCAACATCACGCTGGACTGGACTGTGCCCAAGGATCTGGCCGACCTGCCTGCCATCGTGGGCGGTAAGGAGATGGACTTCACCTACGGCGACTGCAAGAAGGAAATGGACATGGTGAACAAGGCGTTCATCGAGATCATGACCGAGGGCGACGCTGTGGGCCACGGCTTCCAGTATCCCATCCCCACCTACTCCATCACCCGTGACTTCGACTGGAGCGAGACCGAGAACAACAAGCTGCTGTTCGAGATGACCGCCA
>CAZQJD010000179.1:0-3237 GCA_964593575.1 uncultured Oscillibacter sp. | reverse complement strand
TCAAGAACGTCGGCAACTATGCCACCGCCTATTCCTTCTCCGCCTCCGCCGCCAAGGTCACCGTCGACATGGAGACCGGAGCAGTCACGCTGGACGACTTCGCCTTCGGCCACGACTGCGGCCGTCCGCTGAATATCCGTGCCGTGGAAGGCCAGATCGTTGTAGTGCAGTGCAACATACTTGGCCAGCGGCACCGTCAGGTCAAAGCGCAGAGAAAGGTCGCTGTCGCCCTTGGTGAAGCGGTAGATCTGCTTTTCCGTTTCGCCGCCGGCTTTGGCCAGCAGTACCTCGCTGGACTCGATGACGGGAGTGTCCAGAGGGGTGAAGCCATAGAGCGCGTAGGTCTCCCGCAGGACCTTCATGATGCGCTCCATCTGCTGCTGGGGCGCGGGAAGCAGCTCCATAAAGCCGGACAGAGTACGGGGGGTCATCTTTGCCATGGTGATCGATCTCCTTTTTGGTGGTTTTCTATGTCATAAGAGAAAAATAGGGTCCCGGCGCAAACCAGCGAAGCGTTTGCGTTGGGGAGGAGGACGCGCAGCGGAATGAGCAAGCCTTGCCGCTTGCGGCGAGGCGAGGGATATGGAGCTTGCGCGGAAAAAAAGACGCTCTCGTCCCAATGCTTTTGGGACGAGAGCATCCAATGCTTTCGTGGTGCCACCCAAATTCAAGAGGCGATGCCTCTCCTTTGAGGCCTCCTGTTACGGGGAGGATGCCGTGGGCATTTCTGCCCCCGCTCGGCCGCTGTCCTTCCTCCGGTCCGGCCGGAGCGCTCTCAACCAAGGCGCTCCTCTCTGTAGGGCTGGATGATCGGTCTACTGCTGCGGCTTCACAGCGGTATATGTTATTCTATGCAAATTGCCGCAAAAAGTCAAGAATGGCGGCAATTTAAACACGTTTTCTTACGCGATGGGGCGGGAACGGGGATTGACGATGAGGCGCCAGTCCAGATCGCCCCGGGACAGACCCAGGATCAGCATCTCTGCCGTGGCAATGTTGCTGGCGAAGGGGATGTTGTGCTGATCGCACAGGCGGGAGATATAGGGAACTTCCGACTGCATGGCATCGCTGTTGGGATCGCTGAAAAACAGGACCATATCAAACTCATCGTAGGCGATGCGGGCGCCGATTTGTTGGCTGCCGCCATGGGCGTAGGACAGGAAGCAGTGAACGTTCAGGCCGGTGGCTTCAGCGACCATATGGCCGGTGGTGTTGGTAGCGTACAGGCTGTGGTGGGACAGAATTCCGGCATAGGCTGTACAGAACTGGACCATCAATTCTTTCTTGTTGTCGTGGGCCATAAAAGCGATGTTCATGGGCAGGGATGACTCCTTTCTTCTATTTGATACGCAAGAGTGGGACCCGCTTGCCGGCAATGCGGGCCGCGATGTTTTTGTATGCCAGGCCGGCCGGGCTGGAGGAGGTCAGCAGCAGAGGAATGCCCCGACTCAGGGCGAGGATCAGCAGGTCATCCTCCGGAACAACGCCCAGAAGCGGCAGACCTGCCGTGTCAATGGCGTCGTCGATGGTAGCGTGCATGCTTCGCAGCAGCTTTTTGCGCACCCGGTTCACCACCAGATGCAGAGAGCCTCTGGGGAAGCGGTTCAGCTCCATAACGGTATGCTGGGCGTCCCGGAGTGCGGTGGAATCCGATGTGGTGACCACGATGCAGCGGTCGGGGCAGCAGGTAGCCACGGAGAAACCGTAGCCCAGACCTGCTGATGCATCCAGCAGGCAGAAATCGAACTGCCGGCGCACCTGCTCCAGGAGAAGCTTCATCGCATCCATTGTCAGCGGAGTGCCCCGCATTCGGGCGGGCGCTGTCAGCAGGTAAAGGTTTTTGATGCGGGGATGCTCCACCACAGCGGAGGCCAGGTCACAGCGGCCCTGGGCAACGTCAGAAAAGTCCATCAAAGCCATATCAGCCAGACCAAGCGCCAGATCCAAATTTCGCAGACCCACGTCGCAGTCTATGCATAATGTGCGATAGCCCAGCATAGCCAGCGCCGAGCCGACGCCGGCGGTAAACGAGGTTTTTCCTGTGCCGCCCTTACCGGAGACGATGGCGATGCACTGCCCGTTTCGGTTGCCACAGTCCATGACAGGGCCTCCTTTCGGTGTGGTGATGATTTACAGGGGAGACTTTTTGATCTTGGCGAAGGCGCGGGGGTATTTGAAGGGGGAGGGCGATATTTTTTCAATGACCACCAGTCGGTGTGTTACCTCCGTGCCGGGGATCCGGTAGTCCTTCACATCCGCCAGGCGGCCGCCCAGCACGCGGATGGCACGGGCGGCGGATGCCAGTTCCTCGTCGCTGTCCACTGCTTTCATTGGCAGGAAGAACCCGCCTACCTTCACCAGCGGCAGACTCAGCTCTGCCAGCAGGGGAAGGGACGCCACAGCCCGGGAGGTAGCGATATCATAGCTTTCCCGGCGCTGTGCGGCAAACTCCTCCGCACGGGCATGAACGCACTCCACGTTCCCCAGTCCAAGCTGGTCGCATACGCCCTGCAGGAAGGTGATGCGCTTTCCCAGAGAATCCAGCAGCGTCAGCTGGATGGACGGCTCCAGAATGCGCAGGGGCATACCGGGAAAACCGGCACCGGTGCCCACATCCACCATCCGCTTTCCTGTAAAGTCCGCCAGTGTCAGCAAGGCGGCGCTGTCCAGAAAATGCAGGGCGGCGACATCGGCCGGGTCGGTGATGGCGGTGAGATTCATGACCTTATTGGTTTCCAGCAGTGCATCTGCATACTGCAGCAGGGCATCCACGTTGTCTGTGGGCAGGTGCAGCTGTGTGAGACCAGCGGTGAGCAGTTGTTTCATGGCGGTATCCTTACGATTGAGATGTAGACAGAGGAACTGCAGAGATCACTTCTGAGCCTTCAGCAGATCGCGGATCTCGGTGAGCAGCTTCTCCTCAGCAGAGGGCTCGGGAGGTGCGGGGGGAGTGGGAGGGGGAACATCTTCCTCTTCCTTCTTGCGCAGGGCCTCGGCCTTGGCACGCATGGTGTTGATGGCCTTGACCATGCAGAACACGGCAAAAGCGATGATGATGAAGTCAATGACAATGGCAATGGTGTTGCCGTAGGTGATGGCGACCTCCTTGGCCACCTCAGCACCGGTGGAATCCAGAACGGCTTCCTTCAGCACCAGCTTCCACTCGCTGAAATCGATGCCGCCATTTCGCGGTACGATGTATCGGGATGATTAATCACCATCCTTCTTGCTGTCTTT
>CAZQJD010000178.1:0-3268 GCA_964593575.1 uncultured Oscillibacter sp. | reverse complement strand
GGTGCTTTTTTATTTGTTGTTTTCCCGTGCCGTCGTCATTATCTTAATGACATTGTCCGAATTGGATGGCGGACTTTCTGCTTTATATTCGGTTCTATCAGACGGTAGCCAGGCTCAGGCAGAGAGCAGCGGTGTTCTCCAGGTTCTGGACGGTGATCTCCTCTTCGGTGGTATGGACCTTGCTCATACCGGTGCCCAGCACCAGGCTCTTCACGCCGTTGCAGTTAAAGTTGTTGGCGTCGCTGCCGCCGCCGCTGGTACCCAGCTGGGGCTCCAGACCGGCCTTGCGGCAAGCCTCGGAGACATGCAGCACGAACTCGTCATCAGCAGCGCAGGCGTAGGCGGAGTAGGCCTTGTTGGCGACCCACTCCAGAGTGGCGCCATGCTTGGCGCAGGCGCTCTCCATGCACTCCTTCATGTGGGCCACCTGGGCCTCCAGCTTTTCATCGTTGCGGCTGCGGGCCTCGGCCACCAGCTCGGCACGGTCGGGGACGATATTGGTGGGGAAGCTGGCGGAAATGGTTCCGATGTTGGCGGTGGTCTCCTCGTCGATGCGCAGCAGCTTCATGCCGGCAATGGCCTCACTCATGACCTGGATAGCGCTGATACCGGTCTCGGGGGCGATACCGGCGTGTGCCTTGCGACCCAGAACGGCGGCATTGATCACATACTGGCCGGGGGCGGCGGTGATGATAAGGCCGGCGTCGCCGCTGCTGTCCAGCACCACGGCGTGGTCAGACGCCAGCTTGTCGTACTCAATATTGCGGGAACCGCGCAGTCCGACCTCCTCACAGACGGTGAACACAGCCTGAATGGTGGGATGGGGCAGATCGTTCTCCACGATGGTGCGCATAGCCTCCACCACGGCAGCCACACCGGACTTGTCGTCGCCGCCCAGGACGGTATTGCCCTTGCTGCGGATGACGCCGTCCTCAATAACGGGCTCAATGCCGTTGCCGGGGACCACGGTGTCCATGTGGGCAGAGAAGATCATAGCCTTGCCCTCAGCGTTGCCGGGGAGAGTGGCGTAGACGTTGCCGGTCTCGCTGCCGGTCTTGTCCTGGGTGCTGTCCTGATAGACCTGGCAGCCAATGGCCTGCAGGTCGGAAATCACACGGGCGGCAAAGGCACCCTCGCGGGTGCTCTCACTGTCGATCTGGATATACTCCAGGAAGGTGGAAAGCAGGCGTTCCTTATTGATCATAAAAAAGTCCTCTTTTCTATGTAAAATTACTGCATTTCTCCCCTGCTTGGGGAGCATACAGTAAAATTATAGCAAGCTTTTTACTATAAATCAATAAACTCCTCTGTATTTTCCCAGATTTACGGGCAAAAAGCCCCGCTCCGGTTGGAGCGGGGCCTTGATATTGCTTTTGCGTTTCCTTACAGCTCGGCCAGTGCCTTCATGACCTCTTCCCGGTAGGGGATGGAGGGCACAGCGCCTGCCCGGGTGACGGCGATGGAGGACGCCTTGGCGCTCATCTTCAGCACCTCGGGAATGGGCATGCCCTCGGTGAGACCAGCCAGAAAGTAGCCGGTGAAGGTGTCGCCCGCGGCGGTGGTATCCACAGCCTTCACAGGGAAAACGGGCTGGAAGTGCTTCTCCTTGCTGTCTGCGTAGATCGCGCCGTCCTTACCTAGGGTCAGGACGATCCGGGCATGGGGGAACTTCTCCAGCATATCAGCAATGATAGCGTCGGCGTCGGTCAGTCCGGTGATCTGGCCACCCTCCACCTCATTGAGGAGGAAGATGCTGATCTTAGTCATGTCCACTGCGTCCAGCTTTTCGTTGAAGGGAGAGGG
This sequence comes from uncultured Oscillibacter sp., assembly GCA_964593575.1. GTDB lineage: Bacteria > Bacillota > Clostridia > Oscillospirales > Oscillospiraceae > Oscillibacter. The sequence continues at coordinate 1,465 of CAZQJD010000178.1, read as the reverse complement.
ATTCAGAGCGATCTGCATACCCTTCTCATATGCCTTCTCCACGATATAGGGCAGCAGATTCACTTCATTCTGCAGCAGCAGGATGTCGCCGGCCTGGAAGCCTGCCAGGACCTCGTCCACATAGCTCTCCGTCAGCATCTGGTTAGCGCCGCCGTAGAGCAGGATACAGTTCTGTGCATTCTTGTCGATCTGGATGACAGCGTGGCCGGTCTTGCCCTCCACCTGGCGGATGTACTCGCCGTGAACGCCGTACTCCTTGCAGGCATCCAGAAAGACCTTGCCGTCCTCGCCGATCATGCCGCCCTGGTATACCTCCACGCCTGCCTTGGCCAGAGCCATGGACTGGTTCATGCCCTTGCCGCCCAGGAAGGTATTCAGAGAGGTGGAGGCCTCCGTCTCACCGGGCTGCACGATGTGGTCAACGCTATAGACCAGATCCAGATTCATGGAGCCGATATTCAGTACTTTCATGGGGTGGCTCCTCCGTATCAGCCTGCGTTCTCGGCAGTGACCAGGGTGACCTCAACAGGGATGTTCTGCTCAATGGTCTCACCGTTGATGAGAGCCAGAGCGTTCTCCACAGCGGTGGCACCCAGCAGAGCGGGCTGCTGTGCGACGGTACCTGCCATACGGCCGGCCTTGATGGCCTCGATGGCGTCATCGGTAGCGTCAAAGCCAACCACCATGATATCCTTGCCGGAGCCGGAGATCGCCTCCAGTGCGCCCAGAGCCATCTCATCGTTGGCGGCAAAGACGCCCTGGATGCTGCCGTTGCCCTGCAGCATGTTTTCCATAACGCTCATGCCCTCGGCACGGTCGAAGCTTGCGGTCTGGCTGGCGACAACGTCCAGCTTCTCGTCAGCGATGTTGTGGAAGCCCGCACTGCGGTCGATAGCAGCGGATGCGCCGGTGGTGCCCTGCAGCTCGGCGACGACAGCGCCCTCGCCCAGAGTGTCCACGATGAACTGGGTGGCCAGCTCAGCGCCCATCACGTTGTCGGATGCGATCTGGCAGTCCACATCCACGCCGTTGACAGCGCGGTCAACACTGATCACGCGGATGCCGGCGGAGATGGCAGTCTGAACTGCGCCGGCCACGGCGTCGGAGTCAACGGGGTTGACGATCAGCACGCTGATGCCGGAGGAGACCAGAGTCTCGATATCGGTGGTCTGCTTGGCAGCGTCGTCGCCGGCGTCGGTGACCTGCAGGGAAATGCCCAGCTCAGCAGCCTTTGCCTGGGCACCCTCGACCAGGGTGACGAAGAAGGGGTTATTCAGAGTGGAGACGGACAGGCCGACGCTGCCGTTACCCACGATCTCCACTGCCGCACTGTCCTCAGAAGAGGATGCGTAGGAATCCACGTTCTCGGCAGTGACCAGGGTGACCTCAACAGGGATGTTCTGCTCAATAGTCTCACCGTTGATGAGAGCCAGAGCGTTCTCCACAGCGGTGGCACCCAGCAGAG
>CAZQJD010000177.1:0-3305 GCA_964593575.1 uncultured Oscillibacter sp. | reverse complement strand
CACCTTGCGGCCGATGTTCTTCTGGATGTACTCGTTGGTATCCTCCATGCTCATCACATCGGATTCCACGGTCACCACATGGATGTCCTCGTAGTTGACGGTATGCACGCAGCTGCCGTACACCACGTAGAAGGTGAACTCCTTGTCCAGCGCCTGATGGAAGGCCACGTTGGGCTCTTCCAGACCCATCTTCTTGGCGATCTGGCGTGCAGCCTCCTCGCCGCGGGCATCGTCCTTCACCGGCAGGGTGAAGCTGGTCTGGACCTTGCCGTCGTTCATGGTGTCGCCGTAGGGCTTCAGCCTGGTCAGATCCAGAGTGGTATCAAAATCGTTCTTATGAGTGTTGTACAGTCCGGAACTCATTCTGCAGCCACCTTTCCTTTCATGCGCTCAATGAAGGGATTGAAGTACTCGGCGCTCTTGATAACAACGCCGCCGAGACCCTTGCCGCCGTCCTTGGGACGCTTGACATCGGCGAAGATACCCTTCTCGATGGTGGTGAACAGGCCCAGCTCCTCGATCTCGCCCAGCAGGTCGGTGGCCTTGGTGAGAACATCGTTGGCGCGGGACTGGATGATGCCGCCGTCCTTGTAGGTCAGCTCGGCGCCCAGATCCTTCATGGTGCGGAAGATGTACTGGGCATTCTCGATGGCCAGCGCGCGGTCGGACATGAAGGGCGTGTGGATGGCCTCGGTCATCATGCCCAGCAGCTGCAGGCGCTGGCCGGTGAGGATGGCCACCATGTTGAACAGGGCGTCCTGAATATGGCCGCGGAAGATGTTGCCTGTCATGAACTTGGTGGGAGGCATATACTTCAGAGGAGCCTTGGGGAAGATCTCCCGTGCCATCTGTGCCTGTGCCAGCTCGTACAGGAAGGTGTTCTCCACAGAGGGGTCCATCTCGAAGGCGTGGCCCAGACCCATCTGCTCCTCACGCATTCCGGCGCGCAGGGCGAAGGCCTCGTTGAGGAACTGGGAGGCCAGCACGGTGTGGGCGCTGGTGATGGCGTCGTCGGTGGTCAGGTAGTTGTCCTCACCGGTGTTGATGATGACGCCGGCATAGCCGTTGATGATACGGGAGAAGTACTGGTCAACGATGGTGCGCTGCATGTTGATGTCGCGGAACAGGATGCCGTACAGAGCGTCGTTGAGCATGACATCCAGACGCTCCAGAGCGCCCATGGCGGCGATCTCAGGCATGCACAGGCCGGAGCAGTAGTTGCACAGGCGGATATAACGGCCCTGCTCCTTGCCCACCTCGTCCAGTGCGGCGCGCATCAGGCGGAAGTTCTCCTGGGTGGCGTAGGTGCCGCCGAAGCCCTCGGTGGTGGCGCCGTAGGGAACATAGTCCAGCAGGCTCTGGCCGGTGGTGCGGATGACGGCGATGATGTCCGCGCCCTGCTTGGCGCCGGCCTTGGCCTGGATGATATCCTCATAGATGTTGCCGGTGGCAACGATGATGTACAGATAGGGGCCTTCCTTGTCGCCGAATTCGTTCAGGAACTCGTTGCGCTGGCCCACGTTCTTGTTGATGTGCTCGAGTGTTGCATTTACAACAGGCTCAACCGCCTCACGCACCTGCTCCACCCTGTTAGCAGGCACCTTGGCCAGATCCAGCTCGCCGGCGGCGATCTTCTCCGCCACCTGCTGGGGGGTCAGGCTGTACTCTGCCATGGCGTTGCCCACATGGAAGGCGGCGCCGCCGGGCAGCAGGCCGCGCTCCTGCAGGTGATCCACCACCACGTTGGGCAGAGGCACGTCCATATCATTGACGCCGTCGATGCCCAGGAGGCGGCAGACCGTACGTTCTACCGCCACAGTGGTGTGGACATCAATGAATTCCTGGACGTCATCGGCGATCTTGGAGGCGCTGGCGCGGGCTTTCGCCACCAGCTCCATATTCAGATTCAGTTTGCTTTCCATAGTTCGCCTCTCTTCTGCTTAGTGCTTATGACGGTCTCTTCTTGCCAGAGTCACAGGCTCCATGCTGCGCTGCTCAACGCCCTGTGCCAGAGCGGCGACGCCGGTCTTGGCGATCTTGGGCTGGACCTTACCGGTGCAGACCTCGCAGTTGCACTTGCCCTCGTAATGCTTGGGCTCGGTGTAGGTGGTGATGACGCCCTCGAAGTTGCGCAGGATGACCTTGTGGGGAGTCTGGGAGATGACATAGTTGGGCATGACGGGAGTCTTGCCGCCGCCGCCGGGAGCGTCCACCACGAAGGTGGGGATGCACAGGCCGGAGGTATGGCCGCGCAGGGCCTCCATGATCTCGATGCCCTTGGACACGGTGGTGCGGAAGTGGCTCAGACCCAGAGAGGGGTCGCAGCAGTAGATGTAGTAGGGACGGACGCGGATGCGCACCAGCTCGTTGACCAGCTTCATCATCACGTGGACGCAGTCGTTGACGCCTGCCAGCAGCACGGTCTGGTTGCCCAGGGGGATGCCGGCGTCAGCCAGCATACCGGTAGCCTTGGCGGACTCTTCGGTGATTTCCTTGGGGGTGTTGAAGTGGGTGTTCAGCCAGATGGGATGATACTTCTTCAGCATATTGCACAGCTCGGGAGTCACGCGCTGAGGCATGACAACGGGAGTGCGGGAGCCGATGCGGATGATCTCCACATGGGGGATCTTGCGCAGGTTGCTGATGACGTACTCCAGAGTCTCGTCTTCCACCACCAGAGCGTCGCCGCCGGAGAGAACGACGTCACGCACTTCGGGATGGTTGCGGATGTACTCCAGACCCTGATCGATCTGATTCTTGGGCACGTTGCAGTCGTTCTGGCCGGCAAAACGGCGGCGGGTGCAGTGACGGCAGTACATGGAGCACTGGTCGGTGATCAGGAACAGGACGCGGTCGGGATAACGATGGGTCAGGCCGGGGCAGGAGGAGTCAACGTCCTCGTGCAGGGGGTCGGCTTCCTCATAGGGAGCGAACTCCAGCTCGTTGCTGGTGGGGATGGCCTGCTTACGGATGGGATCGAAGGGATCGTCCAGATCGATGAGAGACAGATAGTAGGGGGTGATGGCCATGCGCAGCTTGCCCAGAGTAGCGGCAACGCCCTCTTCCTCCTCGGGAGTGAGCTTGATGTACTTCTTCAGCTCGTCCAGAGTCTCGATGCGGTTGGCTACCTGCCAGTGCCAGTCGTTCCACTGCTCATCGGGGACATTGACAAACAGACCGTTTTCTCTGCTTTTTCTCATAATTGTCACACTCCTGTTAGTATTTAAATCATGTATATTTCCCGAAACTTAGACGTACTTCTCGTCGAACAGCTTGCGCAGCTTCTCGGACTCGCGCAGAACGTT
>CAZQJD010000176.1:1808-3337 GCA_964593575.1 uncultured Oscillibacter sp. | reverse complement strand
TGTCCATTCCCTTGCGGCATAGTTTTCGCTTCAAATTGGGAGAGATATTGAAAAATTTGGTCGTTGTCGTGCAGAATTCCCGCCGACTGGCAACGGCGATGGAACAGGTTCATCAGCTCATGGCTGCGGGGGCTGTCCAGCATATAGGCGTTGCCGTAGCGGCGAGTGTAGTCCGCTTTCAGACCCGGGAAATGGCGATCCAGCTGCCGATAGAAATACTCCCGGTTGCCGGCACGCAGCATTACGCCCATACCAAAGCAGATGATGCCCTTCACTTGCGCCTCTTCACAATAGTCCAGAATACCGTTGATGTTTTCCGGCGTGTCATTGATGAACGGCAGAATGGGACACATCCAGACCACGGTTGGAATCCCTGCATCCCGCAGGGTTTTCAGTGCCTCAACGCGGGCCTTTGTGGTACAGACGCCCGGCTCTAACTTGCGGCACAGTTCTTCGTCGTAGGTGGTGAGGGTCATCTGAACCACGCATTTGGTGCGCTCGTTGATGGCTTTCAGCAGGTCTAAGTCCCTCAGAACACGGTCGGATTTCGTGATGAGCGTGGCTCCAAAGCCATAGCGGTGGATCAGTTCCAACGCTTTTCGGGTGTATTGCAGCTTGTCCTCAAGTGGCATAAGTCCGAGCAATGCAAACCCAATTGCAACGCCGATCGGCACCAGTCCCAGCCAGTCCGTAACCGTATAAAGGGACATATGCACACCGGTCAGATTATGGACCCAGCCGTTGATTGTCGCAAATCCAACCGCTGAGCCCTGCGGTCCGATCGCTTGGACGTCAACAAGCCGAACTGCTGCCGTCCATATTACGAATGCTGCTAACAAGATTACCACAATGCAAAAATTCTTTTTCGTTTCTTTCTTCAATTTCGCTCGACCTTCCTTCTGTGTATTCGGTTTTCACCAAAACAAAATTTACGGAAAGGATCGAAATCTTACAAGAAACGGGGTGTCACACCCGTGATACGGTTCGTGTCACTGCTTTTTGATCAGCATTAGCACCTTAATCGCCAGAAATACGAATAAAAATGTCGCCGTATAGGGCTGCAGGCTGACCATGAAAAGGAGCGTTCCAACCGCATTGATCAGCAACGATATTTGATTTTTGCTCCGGTCCCAAAACGCCTGACGGCAGTTTTGCAGAGCGAGCGTTAAAACGCCACACAGAATGATTCCGATTACGACAGCAAAATAAGCCGTCCGTAGCCAGGATGATACTCCGGAGAGGGACAAAAGGGAAACTTCCCGTATCACTCCACCTGTTTTTTCGCCGAAGAACGGGAGAAAAAAGAACATGGCGACGCTGCAATCCAGCAGGCCAAATATTAAATCCCGCAGATGCTGTCCCTTTTGTCGGTTATCCTCTTCAGCGATGGTCAGCAGTTCATCGCCTGAGAGTAGCTCGTCAATCGTGACGCCGAAGACTTTTGCGATTGTCTTTAGGGACTCTATGTTTGGGTATCCTCTCCCCGATTCCCACCTTGAAATGGCAGTCCGGGACACATAAAGAGCCTG
>CAZQJD010000176.1:0-1708 GCA_964593575.1 uncultured Oscillibacter sp. | reverse complement strand
GCCTGTGCAAAGGGAGCGTGCCGCCCTCACGGTTGCTCTGGTACCTCCCGCTGGGTGCGCTGATCTCCAGCAATCTCTGGTTTGGCCTTCGATGGAATCTGCCACCGCACGAAACCCTGCTCTACATCGCCAGTATGATCTGCGTTGGCTTTGTAGAGGAAGTGATCTTCCGGGACCTTCTGTTCAATGCCATGCGCAAGGACGGCGTGAGATCCGCCGTGATCGTATCCAGCCTGACCTTTGGCATCGGGCACATCGTTAACCTGTTTAACGGCAGCGGCGCACAGCTTCTGTCCAATCTCTGTCAGGTGGGCTATGCCGCAGCGGTCGGCTTACTGTTCGTCATTTTGTTCCTGAAGACGGGCAGTCTGATCCCCTGCATCGTGACCCATAATGCGGTCAATTCCCTGAGTGTGTTTGCCAACGAAGGTGGCATCACCGTGACGCAGGAGATCTTCAGCGCCGTTGCCATTACGGTGATTGCCCTCGCTTACTCCGTCTACCTTCTGAAAAAGATTCCCCAATAAGGTCTCATTTGCGGCTCCGCCAAATGCGGGGCCGCTTTTCTCTTATTCTGTCTGGCTCAGCTGATAGAATGCCACGGCACTGGCGGCGGCCACATTCAAAGAGTCCACCCCGTGGGACATAGGGATACGCACGGTGTAGTCGCACTGGGCGATGGTTTCTGCGGCCAGTCCGTCCCCTTCCGTGCCGAGGATAATGGCCAGCTTGTCCTCTGCCAGAAGCCGGGAGTCCCGAATTGTGACGGAATCATCGCTCAGCGCCATAGCGGCGGTCTTAAATCCCATCTCGCGGAGCGTCTGCATTCTGGAATCTGGCCAGGAGTCCTCATCGCCCCCTAGGAAGGTCCACGGAATCTGGAACACCGTGCCCATGCTGACGCGGATGGCGCGCCGATAAAGAGGATTGCTGCAGGCGGGGGTCAGCAGAACTGCGTCCATATTCAGCGCCGCCGCAGAGCGGAAAATCGCGCCGATATTGGTGGGGTTCATCACGTTTTCCAGTATCGCGATACGGCGCACACCGGAACAGACCTCCTCCACACTGGGCAGCTTGGGGCGGCGCATGGCGCACAGCATACCCCGGGTCAGCTTGAAGCCTGTCAACTGGGTCAGAACGTCAAACTCCGCCGCATAAACCGGAATGTCGGTGCAGCGGGCAATGATCTCCTTGGCCTCTCCTTCGATGTGCTTCTTTTCCACCAGAATGGAGACAGGGACGCAGCCCGCGTTCAGCGCGCGCTCGATCACCTTGGGGCTCTCTGCGATAAACAGGCCCTTCTCGGGATATTCGCGGTTGAGCAGCTGCACCTCCGTGAGCCGGGCATAGACGTCCAGTTCCGGGGCCAGAAAGTCAGTGATTTCAATGATATTTGGCATAAAGCAAAACTCCTTGACAGGCATTAAATAATAATGCCGTTGCAGTGATCGATCTCATGCTGGATGATCTGGGCCGTCCAGCTGGTAAAGGTCTTAAAGCGGGTCTGGAACTGCTCATTCTGGTACTGTACTTTAATGGACTTCCAGCGCTTCGTCTTCCGGGTACCAGTCAGGGACAGGCAGCCCTCCTCCGCCTCATAGCGGTCGGAATACTTGACGATCTCCGGGTTGAACATCACCATATAGCTGCCTTCGTTATCAAAGGCGATGATCCGCTTGGAAACACCGATCATGTTGGCAGCCATGCC
>CAZQJD010000175.1:0-3431 GCA_964593575.1 uncultured Oscillibacter sp. | reverse complement strand
GCAACCTCCACACCTGTAACAGAGGCGCTTTCTCTGTGGCTGCCAACCTGTAATTTACTTCCGCATAGAGAAAACCGGGTGTACCGTTACGGTACACCCGGTTCTTTATTCATATTCGTATTCGTCCTCGTCAGCCATTTCCTCGTACTGTTTGAATCTCCAGCCTCGGCCGCCGGCAAAGACCAGCAGCGCGATCAGAAGCAGCAGCGGAGTCACCTTCAGGCTGTCCCAGATACTGTTATCCTTACTTCCTCTGGAGTTTACCCGATCCAGAGAGGTGGGCGGTGAGACCACCTCTTCCCTTTCGATATGGTGGAAAAGTGCCTCAGACAAGGTGTACTCTACCCTGTCGCCCTCTCCCATGTTTGCATAGCCCCAGCCGCCGGACAGCATATACTCGGTGACGCAGAGGGTGATCTCGGTGGTGGAATCCGTAAGATCCTGAACGACGCCGTCAATGCGGACTTCATGGACTCGATTGCCCACCAGCACCCCCACATCATAATCAAACTCAAAGCCGGAAATTTGAGGAAATCCACCCCAAGCGGACTCCTCCCGGTCGATCATCTCTTCCTCATTGATGACGATATGAGATACGCCGACCTCCAAAATATCCTTCAGCTTGGCAGGGGTGACTGTAACGGTGACAAGCGTTCGGTCCTCGTTAAAGATGCGCCTGCAGTCGGCGTAAGTGATGTCGCCGCCGATCAGATTTCCTCCGATGTCACCGCTGTTCAATATTGCGATATCAGCTCCGGACACCGCACGGGCCGCGTCTGCACAGAGGTCACCTATGCTGGTCTCACTCGACAGCGCGTCAATGCTTTCATTGCCATAAAACACCTCAGTGCCGCTTCCTGCTACCGCAGCGTCATCCAGTGCACACACAGGCGTTACCAAAAGCACAGCCATAAGGAGAAATAAAAAGATTCGTTTCATCAGTGCCAGCGGGCGAACGCTTCGCCCTCTCCTTTTCGTGATTTTGCTGCCCCGAACCACCAATGGTGTGGGGTATTTATATTATAGCGGCCGGGAGGGAGCCTGTCAAGAATCCCCGGGCCGCAGAACGACCGATCACAGTAATAGTCCTGTAGAACCTATCCACCCTTGGCACAGTACTCCACCACTATCGCCTCTGTACACTTAATTCTCCGCAAATATTTGCTGAGCCATTGCTTTTTTCCCGCCTTCGCCGTATACTGAAGTCAAGACTAAAACAAAGGTGATCTCTTATGAATTTCGAACAGGCAGCAGAACGTGAGCGCGAATATATCGTATCCTGGCGTCGTCACTTTCACCAGCACCCGGAACTCAGTCTACAGGAATATGAAACCACGGAAACCATTGCCCGTGAGCTGACTGTACTGGGGATTCCCTTTACACGTTTCCCCTCCCACACCGGTCTGATGGCAACCATCACCGGCAGTCATCCCGGAAAGACTGTGCTGCTGCGGGCGGACATTGATGCCCTGCCCATACAGGAAAAGACCGGTCTGCCCTATGCCGCTCAGAACGGCGCTATGCATGCCTGTGGTCATGATTGCCACACTGCCATGCTGCTTGGGGCTGCCAAGCTGCTGCAGGAGCAGAGAGAACAGCTTCACGGCACCGTTCGTCTGCTTTTCCAGGCGGCTGAGGAGACCTCCCATGGCGCTGAGTTTTATATCGCTCAAGGCTGTTTGGACGGTGTAGACGCCGCCTTCGGTATGCATATCTGGAGTGACTTCCCCTCCCCTCTCATCAGCCTGGAATCCGGCCCCCGGATGTCCGCCTGTGACAACTTTGAGCTTATTGTCCACGGAAAGGCGGCTCACGGCGCCGCCCCTCACCAGGGATGCGACGCCATTCTGGCCGCCTCCGCCTGCGTCACACTTCTCCAGGGCTATACCGCCCGATGTCACAATACCTTTGATCCCCTTGTCATTACGGTGGGCACCATTCACGGCGGTCAGGCCTTTAACATCGTGGCCGACCGGGTCACTCTTACCGGAACTGCCCGCTGCTTTGATCCAAATGTAAGAAATCGTCTGCAGAGTGATCTGCAAACACTCTTTTCCTCGGCCTGCGCCCCTTATGGCTGCACCGCGGAGCTCATCTGGCACTGGACGGCAAGCCCTGTGATCAACGGCGATCCCCACCTGCTTTCAGTGGGTCAAAATGCCGCGGTCAAGCTGTATGGCAAAGATTGCCTGGGACATCTTCCTGCCCTTACCGTCAGCGAGGACTTTGCCTATTACAGCGAGCACGTCCCTACCCTGTTTGGTTTTCTTGGCGGGGGAAATCCGGAGGTGGGCGCCATCTATCCTCACCACAATGAATGCTTCCGCATTGACGAAGCCGCACTTCCCCGGGGTGCCGCGCTCTACGCCCAATTTGCCTTTGACTACTTAAACGAAGAAAATGGGTAAGATCCCTGAATAGACCAAAACATCCTGACAGATTCATACGAATCTGTCAGGATGTTTTCTTTCTAAAGCTCCCAATTCCCTTTTGTGTTCCCGGAGTATAGGTTAGGGGCGGCTAATTTAGAGTTATTCATTGGGGAACATAAAATGAGGCTCCATCCTTTCGGTTGGAGCCTCTTACCGGTGTATTCAGTTCAAACATCTCCGGCAGATTCTGGAAGTCAAACAGCTTTATTCGCGGAGCGATAGCCTTCGCCCGATTGGCGATTTATTCTATATTTTTAACTGCTTCAAAAACTGCTTCCGGAGCCGCCGTTCCAGCAAATATACTGATATAATAATCCTCCAGACTGATACAGACTGAACCGCTTTCCTCAAACAATGACACTGTCACTTCATCAGTAGAGGAATAGATATTATGCTCGGTTTCTGGCTCATAATTCATAACACAAACAGTGAAGATGTCTCCTGTTGTATCGAGATTTGGTGCGATAGCGCCGCCATCCTCTGCAAACTGTTGTTCGGGGAGTGTTCCAGAGATGTATTCAACTCTCAGCATATGATACTGTGTTCCATCTTTCATTACTGTATTGTATATACTTCCACGTCCATAGTGAAATCCATCGGGCAAGTGCTTGGGAAGATGCTTTGACAATTCATTGTTCACCACTTCGTTTTCTGTAAGACTAACAACTTCTGCTGTCGCAACATTTTCATTTTTTTCGGATGCCGGATATACTGCGACGCTGTAATAACCACCTCCACCAGCACCTTCACCACCTAAACCACCACTACCCGGAGTTCGAAGATTCTGATGCAATAAACCAGTAAAGCCGACAACCACAAGGCACAGACAAGCGGCCATAGCCCCCCATTTGAGCCAGACTGGCTTCTTGGCCTTGCGGTATTCTCTTGCCTCTTTGACATGCTTCTCGCTGATGTCACCGAGGACTTCATACAGTTTCTCATTCGTCATAGTTCAAAGCCCCTTTCTAAAAGGTAGTTGTGTAGTTTAAGGCGGAGGCG
>CAZQJD010000174.1:0-3500 GCA_964593575.1 uncultured Oscillibacter sp. | reverse complement strand
GGTGGCCCTTATTGGCAAGCCTAACGTAGGCAAGTCCTCTCTGGTGAACAAGATCCTGGGTGAGAACCGCGTGATCGTCAGCAATGTGGCCGGAACCACCCGTGATGCCATCGACTCCCGTTTTGCCAATGAGAAGGGCAGCTTTGTGCTTATCGATACTGCCGGTATGCGCCGCAAGTCCAAGGTGGACGAGGATATTGAGAAATATAGCGTGCTGCGCTCCACCATGGCCATTGACCGCTGCGATGTGTGCCTGATCCTCATTGATGGTACAGAGGGGGTCACCGAGCAGGATACCAAGGTGGCCGGTCTGGCTCATGAGGCAGGCAAGGCGTGCATCATCGTTGTCAACAAGTGGGACCTTGTGGACAAGGATTCCAAGACCATGGACCGCATGACGGAGGAGATCCGCCGCGATCTGGGCTTTATGACTTATGCACCCATTCTGTTTATCTCCGCTCTGACCGGTCAGCGCGTGGAGAAGCTGTTTGATATGATCGTGGCGGTCAGTAATCAGGCATCTCTGCGCATTACCACCGGTATGCTCAACAGTGTGCTGGAGGATGCCCAGACCCGCGTGCAGCCGCCCACCGACAAGGGCCGCCGCCTGAAGATCTACTATATGACCCAGGTAGGCATCCGTCCGCCACATTTTGTTTTTTTCTGCAACGATGCAAGGCTGTTCCACTTCTCCTATCAGAGATATCTGGAAAATTGTCTGCGCAATACTTTTGGATTGACCGGCACGCCCATTGTGCTGAGCATCCGGCAGAAGGGCGAAAAGGAGGAATAATGTTATGGCGCTTTGGGATGTGATTCAGGAATGGGGGGCAGACTTCTGGCTCCCTGCCCTTATCGCTGCAGTGCTGGCATACCTGTGCGGCTGCTTTAACGGTGCTGTCATTGTTTCCAAGTATATCCTGCGCAACGATGTTCGGAATCATGGCAGCGGCAATGCGGGACTCACCAATTTCCACCGTACTTTCGGCGGGCCGCTGACTGCGCTGGTCATTGTGACGGATATGCTCAAAGCGGTCGCGGCGCTGGTCATCAGCGGTCTTGTTTTCCGCAGTCTTCTTTACAACGGGACGGAGATCGCTCTGTTTGCCAAGTACTGGGGCGCGTTGTTCTGTCTGCTGGGCCATATGTTCCCCTGTATGTTCGGATTCAGAGGCGGCAAGGGTATTCTTTCCGGCGGTATGATCGCCATTATGATCGACTGGCGGATCGCACTGGTGGTTTGGGGCGGCTTTATTATTCTGGTGCTGCTGACCAGATATGTGTCTCTCGGTTCTGTGTGGGCCGGTGGTTCCTTCCCCTTTATCAGCTGGTATTGTTATCCGGATCCCGTTTTGGTGATGCTGGCGTTCCTGTGCGGCGGCCTTGTGGTGTGGAAGCACAGAGGCAACATCCGCCGTCTTCTGAACGGCACGGAAAGTAAGTTCCATTTCCATCCCAAGAAACAGAGATAAGCACACAGAATACTTTCCGCTGCGGGAGATCCGGCAGCGGGGAAAGGAAGCATATGAAAGCTGTTGTTATGGGCAGCGGCGGCTGGGGAACGGCTCTGGCTCTGGTGCTCTGTGCCAATGGGCACGATGTGACTTTGTGGTCCCACAATCCGGAAAAGGCTGCCGCGCTGCGGCTAAGCAGAGAAAATCCTCTGCTCAAAGGTGTCCGTTTGCCGGATGCGCTGGAAATCTCCGGTGATGTGGAATGTGTGCGGGACGCAGAGATGGTGGTGTTTGCGCCGCCGTCCTATGCCATGCGTGCTATCAGCGCAATGGCTGCTTCGTATCTGCGGGAGGATACCGTTCTGGTGTCGGTTTCCAAGGGCGTGGAGCGGGATACGAATTTGCGGATGAGCGAGATCATTCAGGAAACCACAGGGAATAGATGTAAAGTGGTTGCGCTTTCCGGCCCTTCTCATGCAGAGGAAGTGGCCACACATATGCCGACAGGATGCGTGGCAGCTTCCGCGGATGAAGGTGCGGCTCAGCTGGTACAGGATGCGTTCATGAATGAGGTGTTCCGCGTCTATACCAGCACGGATATTGTCGGCGTGGAGCTTTCCGGTGCACTGAAAAACGTGGTGGCTCTCAGCTGCGGCATCTGTGACGGTATGGGCTATCAGGACAATACCAAGGCGCTGCTGATGACCCGTGCCATGGCGGAGCTGGCCAGACTTGGAGAGGCGCTGGGCGGAGACAGCCGCACCTTCGGCGGTCTGGCAGGTATGGGTGATCTGATCGTTACCTGTACATCCATGCATTCCCGCAACCGCCGTGCCGGTATCCTCATTGGTCAGGGAGCGTCGGCGCGGGAGGCCATGGATCGGGTGGGCGCTGTTGTGGAAGGCTACTATGCGGCTGAAAGTGTGAAGCAGCTGGCGGAGCGTGTAGGAGTGGAGCTGCCCATCTGCCGCTGCGTCTATGAGGTTTTGTATCATGGCAAGCGAATCCAGGATGTGACGACCGAGCTGATGACCCGCACCAAGAAGGGTGAATACGATTCCGACTGGGTATATCCCGGCGAATAAAAGAAACCGGCAGAAGCGATTCTGCCGGTTTTATCTATAGAAATCCATGAAAGAAACAGAAAAAACTCCGAACCAAAGTTCGGAGTTTTACTGTTGGAATCAGATTGCGCGGGTAACCTTACCAGAGCGCAGACACCGGGTACAAACATATACATGGCGAGGAGTACCGTTGACAATAGCTCTGACACGCTTCACATTGGGCTTCCAGGGACGATTGGAACGTCTGTGGGAGTGGGAAACCTTGATGCCAAAAGTCACGCCCTTATCGCAAAACTCGCACTTAGCCATCCGTTGCACCTCCTTGCTGTAAATCATTTTTGTGTGCACCTAAACAGGCACGACTGATATACTAACAGATTGAAACGAGAAATGCAAGTATTTTCTTCAAAAAAATTTGAAAAAACCAAAATCTTCATAAAGGGAAAAAGAAAGGGAAAGTGTTGCGAAAAGTGACGCTTTCATAGTATAATATAAAAGATTATAAGTGTCTGCAAAAGTGCGGATAATTCGAGTGTACAAAAGAAAAAGGGGATAGGAGCTATGACTGAGAAAGGGTTCAAGATCAGCCGGTTTGCAGAGCTGTTCTCTTTGGAAATTTTGAATAAGGGCTGCGACTACGACAGCGCTTTGCTGACAGTTGTGGATGTGAATCGTCCCGGCCTGCAGTTTCAGGGGTTTTTCGATTATTTTGATCCTCAGCGCCTGCAGGTGATCGGCAAGGCAGAATTTGAGTTCCTGCGGATGCTGGAGCCGAAGGAGAGAAAACGGCGGTTTGACGATCTGTTCCTTTACGATATTCCCGCGATGGTGATCGCGCGGGGCTTGGAATGCTTTCCGGAATGTCTGGAAAGCGCGCAGGAGCATGATAAGACTTTGCTGCGCACGGACGAGATCACGGTGAAGTTTACCAGCCATACCATCGAATTTCTGGGCCGTGAGCTGGCACCCTGCATCACCCGTC
>CAZQJD010000173.1:0-3504 GCA_964593575.1 uncultured Oscillibacter sp. | reverse complement strand
AAAATCCACTGTTCTCTGCTTCCGGCGGAAGCTCGTCCCAGCGGACATACAGGTCTTCCGCGTCCCGCAGGGCCTTCTGCAGCAGCCAGACCGCCGGCTGACTGCCGCCATTTTCCAGCGCGGTGATGGCGTCCTCCGCCGCGTCGACCAGCAGATGATACATTTTCTGGTACATTCTTGCTTCATCCGTCATGGGGACTCCTCCTTAGCACCACAAAGCGCATATTCGTGTTATGAAACGATAATCCTACTATAAAACCGAATAACACAAGTGTCAAGACGGTTAGTAGTTTTGAGAACTGTTTATGTTCAGCAAATCCACTCTATGATGAAACCATGGTAAATGAAGGAGGGGTTCGCATGAACATTGATTACACAGAAATCGGAAAGCGGATCGCCAAGCGGCGTAAGGAGCTTGGGCTTCGTCAATGCGATGTGGAAGAAATGGCGGATCTTGGTGACAAATATCTGTCCAGCATTGAGCGTGCTGTCTCCATCCCCTCCACAGAAGTCATCATGCGGCTGGCAATGGCTCTGGAAACAACACCCGACGAATTTCTCGCAGGCACCGCCCAGCAGGAGGGCGCGGAATGGCGCTCCGTTGCCGAGCTGCTCCGCCCCATGGACAAAAAGCAGCTGGTTCTGGCCCGCAGCCTTCTCCTCTGGCTTCAGGAGCAATCCCTGTAATGCGGGCGCGCACAGAATTTCCGTTCTGTGCGCGTTCTTTTTTCTTGCTTTTCCCATCAGCTGCGCTTATAATCATTGCGTCCGTCATCATTCAATACGATATGGAGGAATGCATATGGCTGTCAAGCTGGAGCTTTACCGTGTATTCAAGGAGGTTGCCGAAACCGGCAACATCTCCGTGGCCGCCCGAAACCTATATATTTCCCAATCCGCCGTCAGCCAGTCCATCAAGCAGCTGGAAACGGCTTTGCAGGCGCGGCTGTTCGCCCGGTCACCCCGGGGTGTCGCCCTCACCGACGAGGGACAGATGCTGTACGAATACGTCCGCAGCGCCCTGAGCCTGCTGGCCACCGGAGAGGACAAGCTCTCTCAGGCCCAGCAGCTGCTGCTGGGTACCCTCACCATCGGCGCATCCGACACCGTCACCAGCTGGTTCCTGACGCCGTATCTGGAGCATTTCCACAGGGAGCATCCCGGCATCCGCCTGAAGATCGTCAGCGGACGCAGCGCCAAGGTCCTCAGCCTGCTGAAATCCGGCGTGGTGGATATCGCCTTTGCTTCCACCCCCTCGGATCCTTCCAATCTGAATGTCTGGCCCTGCTTCCATACGCACAATATCTTTGTGGCGGGCAGCGGCTATCCCTGCGATTTTGACCACTGCTACACCGCGCAGGAGATCGCGGCCTTCCCCCTGATCCTGCTGGAGCGCAAGGCCAGCTCCCGGGTATTTATGGAGCATTATTTCCTGAAGCGCGGCGTGACCCTGACACCGGAGATCGAGCTCAGCTCCCGCGCCCTGCTGGTATCTCTGGCCAAGATCGGTCTGGGTGTTGCCGGCGTGACACAGGAATTCGTGCAGCAGGAGCTGGATGCCGGCGTCATCCGTAAGCTCAACACTGACTTCACCATCCCGGAACGCAGCGTGGACATGTGCACTTTGCAGGGCGTTTCCCCCACCGCAGCTGCCACCTGCTTCATGGACATGGTGCAGGCAGGCACCTTCCATCAGAAGCAGGTGTGACCCCGAAGCCGCTCTGTTTTTCCGGGTTTTCAGCGCCCCCCCTGCCGAATGATGGAAAAAACACCCCTGCCCAGCCCGCAAATAACAATTTATGCAACCATAACAAAGTTTCATGGGTATCATGCAGAAAATTACACTTGTACATACCCTGATTCCATGGTACGCTTAGTGTGAGATCCCACGGTATGGCACTGGCGCCATACAAAATGTATAAAAAACAGGAGGAATGTTCTCAATGAATGCCTACATTGAAAGCGTCATCGAAAACGTCAAAGCAAAGCACGCCAACGAGCCCGAGTTTGTTCAGACCGTCGAAGAAGTCTTCTCCTCTCTGGATGCTGTCGTCGAGAAGCACCCCGAGTATGTCAAGGCTGACCTGCTGAACCGCATGGTCGAGCCCGAGCGTATGTTCACCTTCCGCGTTGTGTGGGAAGATGACAACGGCAATTGGCACACCAACCGCGGCTGGCGCTGCCAGTTCAACGGCGCTATCGGCCCCTACAAGGGCGGCCTGCGCTTCCAGAAGAACGTCTACGAAGGCATCATCAAGTTCCTGGGCTTTGAGCAGATCTTCAAGAACTCTCTGACCGGCCTGCCCATCGGCGGCGGCAAGGGCGGCTCTGACTTCGATCCCGCCGGCAAGTCCGACGCTGAGATCATGCGCTTCTGCCAGAGCTATATGCAGGCTCTGTATCGTTACATCGGGCCCGACATCGACGTTCCTGCCGGTGACATGGGCGTTGGCGCCCGCGAGATTGGCTACCTGTACGGTGAGTATCGCCGCCTGAAGGGCACCTTCGAGAACGGCGTCATCACTGGCAAGGGCTTCAGCTACGGCGGCTCCCGCACCCGTCCCGAGGCTACCGGCTACGGTGCTGTCTATTATCTGCAGAACGTTCTGGAGCATGAGAACGAGACCATCGAGGGCAAGACCATCGCTTGCGCCGGCTTCGGCAACGTGACCTGGGGTATCTGCCAGAAGGCCATGCATCTGGGCGCCAAGGTCGTGACCCTGTCCGGTCCCGACGGCTACATCTACGATCCCGAGGGCGTCAGCACTCAGGAGAAGGTCGACTTCCTGCTGGAGATGCGTTCTTCCGGCCGCAACAAGGTCCAGGATTACGCTGATAAGTTCGGCTGCGAGTTCCATCCCGGCCAGAAGCCCTGGGGCATCAAGGTCGACGTTGTCATGCCCTCCGCCATGCAGAACGACGTTCACATGGAGCACGCTCAGAAGATCGCTGCTGCCGGCGTGAAGTACTACATCGAAGTTGCCAACATGCCCACCACCAACGACGCTCTGAAGTATCTGATGGAGCAGCCCGGCATGATCGTTGCTCCCTCCAAGGCTGTTAACGCCGGTGGCGTTGCCGTTTCCGCTCTGGAGATGAGCCAGAACAGCGAGCGTCTGTCCTGGACTGCTGAGGAAGTCGATGCACAGCTGAAGCAGATCATGAAGACCATCTATCAGAACTCCGTGGCAGCTGCTGAGCGCAACGGCCTGGGCTACAACCTGGTCGCCGGCGCCAACATTGCTGGCTTCGAGCGCGTTGCCGACGCCATGATGGCTCAGGGTATCTTCTAAGATACGCTTCCAACGCTCCCCTGAAACAAGAGCCCTGCAGACCCGAACAGGATCTGCAGGGCTTTTTGCTGTTTTTCTATTTTGCATTTCTTGCGTTTTTTGCGCAAAGAATGGGAGCGGCCAAAACCGCTCCCGTTCTCATTTTTCTATTAAAACTCAGCGTTGCCCACGGTACGGGGATGCAGCTCCACATCACGAATATTGCTGACGC
>CAZQJD010000172.1:0-3508 GCA_964593575.1 uncultured Oscillibacter sp. | reverse complement strand
CCACTTCCCGGTCCAGATAGTCGTTGGCGCACAGACCCACCTTGGTGAGATACTGGCAGCAGCGATCCTTGGACAGCGTTTCGTTGCCGGACGCCAGGGTCAGCAGATCCCGGACGGTGATGCCCTTGAACCGGGGGGGCTGCTGGAAGCCGTAGCTGATGCCCAGCTGTGCCCGCTCGGTGATCCCCAGTTCCGTGATGTCCTGACCGTTCCAGATGATCTGGCCGGAGGTGGGTACCACCAGGCCCATGATGATCTTGGCCAGAGTGGTCTTGCCGCCACCGTTGGGGCCGGTGAAGACGATGAGCTTGTTGTCAGGGATGGTGAGGGAGATATCATTGAGAATGCGGAGCTCTTCTCCGTTTTCGTTATGAACAGAATAACCGATATTTTTTAATTCCAGCATAGTTGCCCTCCTTCGAAAAGGCGAAACATAACTTATACAGTTTAACAGAGTGCGACAGGAAAAGCAAGATATGGAATAGATTCCTCTCTTCTTAATTCGTATTTTACCAAAAATGCAAACAAGCGCCTGTTGCTTTGGCAACAATTAACCAAAGATGGAGTGCCTGCATAGTCTGTGAAGAAAGGGAGGTTGTTATGATGGAAAATGAAATGTGCGGAATCCGCGGCGGGGCAGCCTGCGATCAGGAGAAGTATGAGCGGATCTGGCGGCGGGTGGCGCCCAGCCTCAGTCCCTATCCGCCGGGGGAGTATAGCAGCGGGATGGGAGAGGCACAGATGCCTGCTCCGCGACAGGACAGTCTGCTGACAGAGCCGGGGGCTCAGGCAGATCCTTGCTGCATGGGCAGCGCGGCCATGGAGGCGCTGGCGGTGCTGGAGGGGTTCATCGAGGAGGAGCTGGCGGACTGCCGCCACTATGGGGCCTTTGCCCGGCAGGCACCGACGGCGGCGCGGCCGGTTCTGCGGCAGCTGGCGGCGGATGAGGCGGAGCATGCCCGGCGGCTGATGGCGGCCTATTATATCATCACCGGAAAATGCTATCAGCCCCATGTCAGCTGTGACCGGGTATACATCGGGCCGTACTGTCCTGCCCTGCGGGAGCGCTATCACGCTGAGGCCTGCGGCGGGTTCAATTATATCCGGGCGGCGGAGGGCACGACGGACCCCTGTCTGCGGAAGCTGCTGACGGAGCTTTCAGAGCATGAGTACCGTCATGCCAATCTGGTGATGGGACTGCTGGAAAAGGCACTGGGAAATCACTGACGGAACGGATTTTCCGGGGTTGCGGCAGAGGAAAAAAGAGCGTATAATGGGCGGCAATGAATTTACAGAAGAAAAGGGGTTTTTCCATGAAACAGTGTCTTTCCCGCGAAGCTGCCCTGGCCCTGCTGCGCCAGTATAATTCCGAGGCCTTTCATATCCTCCACGCGTTGACGGTGGAGGGCGTCATGCGCTGGTATGCCGAGAACCACGGCTATGGCGAGGATGCCGATTTCTGGGCCACGGTGGGCCTGCTCCACGATATCGACTTTGAAAACTGGCCGGAGCAGCACTGCGTCAAGGCTCCGGAGCTGCTCGCTGCCGGCGGCTGTGATGCGGAATTCATCCACGCGGTATGCAGCCACGGCTACGGCATCTGCTGCGATGTGGAGCCGACTCACGAGATGGAGAAGATCCTCTTTGCCGCCGACGAGCTGACGGGTCTCATCGGCGCCGCTGCCCGTATGCGTCCCAGCAAGAGCGTTATGGACATGGAGCTGAGTTCTCTGAAGAAAAAGTTCAAGGATAAGAAGTTTGCCGCCGGCTGCTCCCGCGATGTCATCAAGACCGGCGCCGAGCGTCTGGGCTGGGAGCTGGATACGCTGTTGGATAAAACCATTCTGGCCATGCGCTCCTGTGAGGAGAGCGTCAACGCCGAAATGGCGGCGCTGGGCCTGTGAGCGGTATGGAGCGGCGGAGCTGCCGCACCTGCGACACCTATCAGCTCTGCAGGACCTATGACCGCCTGCCCGCGGACGAAGCGGGCTGCGATGACTGGGAGCCTGCCCGGCTGACGGAGGAAGTTTCCGAAGAGGCATAAAACGCAGCAACGCCCCGAACCATCACGGTTCGGGGCGTTGCTGCGTTTATTCGAAGGAAACCAGATAGTAGTAGACGGGCTGTCCGCCGGAGAGTACGGAGATCTCCGCGTCGGGGCAGGCCTCCTGGAAGATGGCGCCCACAGCCTGTGCCTCGTCCTCGGAAACATCCTCGCCGTAATAGAGGGAGATGAAGGACGCCTCGTTGTTGACGGCCTCTGCGGCCAACTCCTGCAGCAGCTTGTTCAGATCGGAACCGGTACCGAAAAGCTTGCCCTCCTTCAGCGCCAGATAATCGCCCTCGTGGATGTCGAAGCCGTCGAAATCAGAGTTTCTGGCGGCGTAGGTGATCTGGGCGGTGGTGACGGTGGACAGGGACTCGGTCATGGCGTCGGTGATGGACTGGGGATCTTCTGCCTCGAAGTCCACATTCATCATGGCGGTGATGCCCTGGGGAACGGTCTTGGAGGGAATGACCACCACATTTTTCTCTGTCAGTGCGGCGCACTGCTGGGCAGCCATGATAATGTTGCTGTTGTTGGGGAGGATGAACACCGTTTCGGCGGGAATCTTATCCACTTCGTTGAGAATGCTCTCGGTGGAGGGGTTCATGGTCTGGCCACCGGATACCACGCCGTCCACGCCCAGATCACGGAACAGGGCGGCAAGGCCCTCGCCTGCGCAGACAGTCAGGAAACCGTACTTCTTTTCCGGCTCGGCAACCACATGGGCATCTTCGGCAGGCTGAGACTCCACGGAAGCCTCGTCCATCTCCAGGTCGTCCACGCTCTGGGTCTTGCGGCCGGCGGCCATATCCTCATACTGGGTGCGCATATTTTCGATCTTGGCCAGCTCCAGTGTGCCGTACTTCTGTGCCTCGTTGAGGGCGGCGCCGGGGATGTCGGTATGGACGTGGACCTTGAAGGCCTCGTCATCCTCGCCGATGACCAGACTGTCGCCGATGCTGTTGAGATAGACGCGCAGGGGCTCCAGAGACTTGTTCACAGTCTTGCGGACGATGAACACGGTGTCGAAGGTGAAGGTGATATCCTCGTCGGTGAGGGCGGCGAAGTCGGCCTTTTCCTGAGCCTTGCCGGCGTCTGCCACATCGGGGATGGGCTCGCCGCGGACTTCCGCCAGCATACCCTCCAGGATCACCAGGAAGCCCTTGCCGCCGGCGTCCACCACGCCCGCCTTCTTCAGGACGGGGTTCATGTCGGTGGTCTGCGCCAGCGCGTCATAGCCTTCCTTCAGTGCCTCGGTGAGGACGAATTCGATGTCATTGTTCTCGGCGGCGGCCTCCACAGCACGCTTGGCGGCCAGACGGGACACGGTGAGCACGGTGCCCTCGGCAGGCTTCATGACGGCCTTGTAGGCGGCGGCCACGCCTTCCTGCAGGGAGGCGGCGATGGCTGCGGCATCGGCGGTCTCCATGCCCTTGAGGCCCTTGGAGATGCCACGGAACA
>CAZQJD010000171.1:0-3549 GCA_964593575.1 uncultured Oscillibacter sp. | reverse complement strand
CGGGGCTTATGCCCCTCCTACTCGATTTTGTAAAGTATAATTACTTTGCGTCGATATAACCCTTTTTGCACAGCAATTCGGCCAGCAGGACGGCACCGCCGGCAGCGCCGCGCAGGGTGTTGTGGCTGAGACAGACGAACTTGTAGTCGTACTGGGTGTCGGGACGCAGACGGCCGATGCAGACGGCCATGCCGTTTTCGGTGTTGCGGTCCAGTCTGGTCTGAGGACGGTTGTCTTCCTCGAAATAGTGGAGGAACTGCTTGGGAGCGGAGGGGAGTTCCAATTCCTGAGCAGGGCCGCGGAAAGCTGCCCAGTCGGCGCGGATCTGCTCCATGGAGGGAGCTTCGCCCTGGAACTTCAGGAATACTGCTGCCATATGGCCATCCAGGCAGGCAACACGGAAGCACTGGGCGGTAATAGCAGGACCTTCTGCATTGACGATCTTACCGTTCTCCACATGACCGAAGAGCTTCAGAGGCTCCTGCTCAGACTTTTCTTCCTCGCCGCCGATGTAGGGGATGCAGTTATCCACCATCTCGGGCCAGCGTTCAAAGTTTTTACCGGAACCGGAAATGGCCTGATAGGTGCAGACCAGTGCGCGGTCCAGACCGTACTTGCGAAGGGGATGGAATGCGGGAACATAGCTCTGCAAAGAGCAGTTGGACTTTACAGCGATAAAACCGCGCTTGGTGCCAAGGCGCTTCTTCTGGGATTCGATAACCTCCAGATGTTCGGCGTTGATCTCGGGGACTACCATAGGGACGTCCTCGGTCCAACGGTGGGCACTGTTGTTGGAAACCACCGGGCACTCCAGCTTTGCATAACGCTCCTCCAGAGCGCGGATGTCTTCTTTTTTCATATCGACGGCACAGAAGACGAAATCGACCATTCCGGCCAGCTTTTCGGCATCAGCATCTGCGTCCAGAACGGTGATTTTCTTTGCTTCCTCAGGCATGGGAACATCCAGCGCCCAACGGCCTGCAACAGCCTCCTCGTAAGGCTTGCCGGCGCTGCGTGCACTGGCGGCGATGGCTGTCAGGCGAAACCAGGGATGGTTTTCCATCAGAGTGATAAAACGCTGACCCACCATTCCGGTGCCGCCGATGATACCGACCTTATACTGCTGCATATTGATTTCCTCCTGTAACAAATTGGTAAGCGGCACGGTACATGGAATTGGGTTGCAAAGTGTCGCTTTTTTGACTATAATAAATGAGGTTGTATGTCGCAAAACAGCGGTTGTTTTTGTACTGTGGACATTTGTCTTATTTGTATAGAATATCACTTGCAAAACCCTTCGTCAAGGGTGATGCGATGGGGAGGATGCATGAAAAAATTCCTGATAGCGTTGTTGTTTGTTGTGACATTTTTTTGGGTCGGCACTGTGGAGGCGTCTGCGGTCGTCAACGAAATCGTCAAAGTCAGTTTGAAATTTGGCAGTGACGCATTGTTTTCCGCCAATCTGGAAAATGAAGTGGGTAAGGGCTACTTTTTCGGATATTATGACGATGAACGTAATTTCGTTACGTTGGGAGAGACTGAAAATAAGAAAATATCCATGACTGCGGCCGGCACCATTTATGTGAAGTCTGATGGGACATACTCCGATTCTGCGTCCGGTGCGGATCAGCTGATCGGCGGCTGGCATATTCAGTTGAAGACAGTCTATGCCTCTGCCGAAGAAGCTGCTGGGGCTGCGGAAGCGGTGGAAGGCTATCCGGCCTATATCGACGATGAGTTCCGGGTGCGCGTGGGATGCTATGCGGATGAAGCGGCTGCACAGGCCGCGTTGGCGGCGTCCGGTCTGGAAGGCACGGTAGTCAGCGGCAGCAAAACCGGCGTTGTGGTCACTGTGAGCCGATCCACAGAGGTGTTGTTTGAGTTTGATTGTCAGGGACTTCGAAACCTTGGCGTATTGCCGAATGGCAACGGAACAAAAGCGGTGACCTGGTTCAAGGGTTACAAATATTACGGCGGATTTGAGTATAATCGGATCACGGGCGGAAAGATCAACGTTGCAAATGTTCTTCATGAAGACGATTATTTAAAAGGCGTAATACCTTATGAGATGAATAAGAACTGGCCGCTGGCTGCACTGGAAGCGCAGGCGATATGCGCACGCAGCTATATTTATGCAAACATTGGCCATATGCGAACCAGGGGCTGTGATGTTTGTAATGAGTCGGATTGTCAGGTATATTATGGCCTCGGAAATTCCCAGCGGTCTCCCAGTGCCACCAGTGATCTGGCTGTGGACAATACCAGTGGTATCCTGATGTATTATCAGGGTGAGGCGATCCTTGCCAATTACCACTCATCAAACGGCGGCGCTACGGAAAGCTCTGAGAATGTATGGGGTGGAGCAAGGCCGTATCTCATAGGTAAAGAAGATCCTTATGAGGCTACAGTAACCATCCCGAATTATGAATACACTGTGACCTATACACCGGAGGAATTGACGTGGGTGGCGCAGAACAGCGGATATGACATCGGAGATATTTGCGATGTCTATGTTTCTGAGTACACAGAGATGGGAAACGTTTATACGGTGACTGTTGTAGACACGGAAGGCAAGACTCTGGTTTTGAAAGGCAGCAAAGCACAATCCTTGTTCATGAGCTCGACTTATGGGAAAGAGGCGCGGAGCCTTCGTTTTCAGATCAGCGGCGGCACAGGGGTGCAATATTACGTCAATACTGCTTCTGACACTGTTTCCACGGTCAACGGTACGGCTGTAATCTCCGGAGACGGAACGATCACAACTTATGTGGGAGAAGCGCCTGCCGTTTTGACGGCTGACGGCATTGAGACGCTGACACCGGGGATCCCGGAAGCGCCCGATCAGTTTGTGATCACCGGCACCGGCAGCGGACACAATGTCGGTATGAGCCAGTATGGCGCCCGCGCCATGGCGCTGCTGGGCATGACCTATCAGGATATCCTGCAATTCTATTATACAGGCATCACCATCGAGTGATGGGATTGGAACGGAATGAAAACAAGTGATTTTTATTATTATTTGCCGGAGGAGCTCGTCGCGCAGACTCCGCTGGAAAAACGGGACGATTCCCGTCTTTTGACGCTGGACAGAGAAACGGGTGCGTGGGAGCACTGCCGATTTTTCCAGCTGCCGGATTTTTTGCGGCCCGGTGACTGTCTGATTCTCAATAACTCCCGTGTGCTGCCGGCGCGTTTGCTGGGACAGCGCCTGCCGGGCGGCGGTGCCTGCGAGGTGCTGCTGCTGATCGACCGGGGAGAACACGTTTGGGAATGTCTGGTACGGCCGGGAAGGAAGATGCGCACCGGAGCCAGGCTGTCTTTCGGTAACGGTGAACTGACTGCCGAAGTGATCGGTGAGGTTGAGGGCGGAAATCGTCTGGTGCGCTTTGCTTGCGAAGGGATCTTCCTGGAAGTTCTGGAACGGCTGGGGAAAATGCCTCTGCCGCCGTATATCAAGGAGGAACTGCAGGACAGCGAGCGCTATCAGACTGTCTACTCTAAAGTGGTGGGGAGCGCCGCTGCGCCGACTGCCGGTCTGCATTTTACGCC
>CAZQJD010000170.1:0-3551 GCA_964593575.1 uncultured Oscillibacter sp. | reverse complement strand
TTCAGATGAGCATACTGCTGCAGTTCCGGATAGGCGTGGGCAGGCAGCATCTCCCCGTGGGTATAAATGTTGACGCCCTTCCCCGCCGTCTCCTCCAGCAGCAGCTTCAGGTCATACAGGTCGTGGCCGGTGACCACGATAAACGGCCCCTTCTCCACAGTCAAGCTCACCTCCGTGGGTCGAGGGTGTCCGAAGGTCTCCGTATTGGCCTGATCCAGCAGCGCCATGCACCGGAGGTTCACCTCGCCCACCTCCATCACGATGGGCAGCAGCTCCTCCATGCCCCAGTCGTCCATACCGATGGCAAAGAGCGCCTTGTACAGGAAACGATGGATGACCTCATCCCGGTAACCCAGCACGGCGGCATGATAGGCATAGGCCGCGACGCCGCGGATGCCGAACAGGATCAGGGACTTCAGGCTGCGGATATCCTCATCCGCCGTCCACAGCCGATCCATATCATAATCGTTGTTTCTGCCGCAGGAGGCTGCGCAGCTGTAGCAATCCGGCACCAGCTTCCGCTTTTCCGCATCCACCCGGTCCATGATGCGCTGCAGTGCATCGTTGTCGAAATTCACATTGGTGAGGGTGGCAAACAGTCCCTCGATGACCACCGCGGCAGCGGAGTCGCTGACCAGATTTTCATTCCCCTCGGTGGCTCTGGCCAGACCTATGAGTGCGCCGGTGAGCGCATCCTGCAGCTGAGCCGTATCCGCCTTTTTTCCGCATACGCCCATATGACCGGTGCAGCCCTTGCAGAGCGCAGTCTGTTCACACTGATAACAAAACATCGTTTATTCTCCTTTTATCTGATGATCTGCCCGTTGGGGCTGATGGTCACGATCTGCAGCGGAATGTCTTTTCCGCAGTTCTGCACCGCCGTCTGGACGGCGTGGCTCAGCCCGCCGCAGCACGGCACCGTCATCCGGGTGACCGTGACGCTCCGGATGTCATTGTTTTTCAGGATCTGGGTCAGCTTGTCGGCATAGCTGACGGCGTCCAGCTTGGGACAGCCGATGAGCGTGACCCTGCCACGGATGAATTCCCGGTGGAAATCGCCGTATGCAAAGGCCGTGCAGTCCGCCGCGATCAGCAGATCCGCGCCGTCAAAGCAAGCGGCCTGAATGGGCACCAGCTTGATCTGCACAGGAAAGTTGACCAGCTGACCGGGAACGCTTCCGGCAGCGGCAGGCGCAGCAGGCGTGAAGCTCCACCTGGCAGCACCGGGACAGCCGCGGGGCTGCTCACCGCTTTCTCTGGCACGCTTGGCAGCCAGCACCGCCGCCTCATTATAGGCCGGCGCTTCCCGCTCCTCAAAGGAGATGGCGCCGGTGGGGCATGCCGGAAGGCAGTCGCCCAGACCGTCACAGTAATCCTCCCGCAGCAGCTTCGCTTTCCCGTTCACCATGCCGATGGCGCCCTCATGACAGGCCTTGGCGCACAGTCCGCAGCCGTTGCATTTCTCTTCATCTATCTTAATAATTCTTCTGATCATCGTGTTTTCCTCCCGAATCGCTTTACTTTATGCGCTCATGATAATATAATAAGCAAAACAAGTCGGTTGTTTTTACAACGAAAGGAACAAATCTTATGAAGCAATATATTCCTGTTCTGAAACGCTCACAGCTGTTTGCCGGTGTTGGGGAGGGCGAGATCGCGGCCATGCTCTCCTGTCTGGACGCCAGACTGCAGGCCTTCGAGAAGGGCGCGTATGTATTCCGGCAGGGACAGCACATCCGGCACATCACCGTTCTGGTGGAGGGGGAGCTTCTGGTGCAGAAGGACGATTACTGGGGCAACCGCAGCATCATCAGCCGCATCGGCGAAGGGGAGATGTTCGGCGAGGCCTATCTGACGCCGGAGAGCGGCACCATCCTCAACGATGTGATCGCCGCCCGGAACAGCACCGTCATCTTCTTTGATGTGCGCCGGGTCATCACCACCTGCTCCTCCGCCTGTCAGTTCCACACCATGGTGGTGCAGAACCTGTTCTTCGCCATTTCCGAAAAGAACCGGACGCTGGTGCAGAAGCTGGGGCACATGTCCAAGCGGTCCACCAGAGGAAAGCTGATCTCCTATCTCTCCGAGCAGGCCAACCGGCAGAAAAGCGCCAGCTTTGCCATCCCCTTCAACCGTCAGCAGCTGGCGGATTTCCTTTCCGTAGACCGAAGCGCCATGTCCAACGAGCTTTGCAAAATGCGTGACGAGGGACTTCTTCTCTTTGAAAAGAACCAATTCACCCTTCTGCAGCAGGAGAACTGAAACGCATCGAAAAAACGCCGCAATATCTTGGCAAACGATATTGGGATATGTTATATTGATATGCAATGCCGCAGCGACGGCCTTTCCCAATGCCATCTGACAGAAGCGAGGATCGCCTTATGATTCATATTGATAATTCGAAAAATGCCTTTATGCTCCACTGCCATGTGGTACCGGTGGAGCTGTCCAAGCCCGACTACTCCCGTTTCCGCATGGACGGACGCCCGGATCTGCTGAATCCCCACGGAATGATCCACGGCGGCGCACTGTATACGCTGGCGGACAATGCCGCCGGCTATGCCGCTCACACCGACGGGCGCCGATATGTCACCCAGACCAGCTCCTTCCATTTCCTGCGCAATCAGGGCGGCGGTATCGTCTATGCCGAGGGCCGGGTCATCCATCGGGGACGCACCACCTGCCTGACCGCTGTGGAGATCACCTCCGGCGACGGCACCCTGCTGGCCACCGGCGAATTCACCTTTTTCTGCATCACACCGGACGCCCCCGTCCCCGACGCGGACTGACCCACTGTCCGCCTGCGGAAGACGCAAATACTTGACAATCACTGGAATTCCCCCTATAATGTCTCTCAATGAAAAGCGATGACGGAGAGGAACGGAAGCAGGCGTCCTCAGAGAGCCGGTGTTTGCTGTGAGCCGGCGGCAAGGGCTTCCACGTTCTATGGCTCCTGAGCTGAGGGTTCGAAGGTACAGCCGTACCGTAGGGCTTCTCCGAGCATGCTGCGTCAGTGCAACGGGATGGCTGCATCCCATGAGCGGCGTACGGTTTTGGAACCGGCGCAATTTGAGTGGTACCGCGGAAGTCTATCTCGGCTTTCGTCTCAAAGCAATTTGGGACGAAGGCCGTTTTTTGTCTTCTCCCCGAAATTTGAAAGGAGCGTATCCGTATGTCCAACTACAACATTGAAACCAACTGCGTACAGGGCGGCTACACCCCCGGCAACGGCGAGCCCCGCCAGATCCCCATCGTGCAGAGCACGACCTTCAAGTATGCCACCAGCGAGGATATGGGCAAGCTGTTCGATCTGGAGGCCAGCGGCTATTTCTACACCCGTCTCCAGAACCCCACCAATGACTATGTGGCCGCCAAGATCGCCCTGCTGGAGGGCGGTACCGCAGCCATGCTGACCTCCTCCGGTCAGGCCGCCAACTTCTACGCGCTGTTTAATATCGCCAACTGCGGCGACCACATCGTGGCCTCCAGCACCATTTACGGCGGCACCTTCAACCTGATCTCCGTCACCATGGCCAAAATGGGCATCGAGA
>CAZQJD010000169.1:0-3573 GCA_964593575.1 uncultured Oscillibacter sp. | reverse complement strand
GGTGTCCAGCCAATGCCTGCGGAACAGCTCCGGCGTATATTCGTTGGATCTGCACAGGGGCAGAACGCTTTCCGACACGGTGATCAACTGCACCTTGCCCTCCACGTCACGCTGGATGTCGGTAATGACGGTGACATGATGGCCGCGCTTGATGACCAGATCGCACAGCTCCAGATCCTCCAGCTGAGTGGTATCCACCTCGGTAACGTCAGGATCGTCGATGATGCGCTCGCCGGAGGTGCGGTACGGGAAGCCGCAGACATAGCTGCCGAAGCAGGAGCAGACGATGCCGTAATAGCTGAGCATGTTCTTGATCTCCTGATCCCCGTGATAGGAACGGGTGTAGAGCACGCTCTTGGGGTTGTAAAGGGCGGTCATGAAGGTCTCAAGAGACACATTGTAGCCCACATACTTCTCATTGCGCCGGGTAGAAGAATAGGCCATGCCCGTCAGGGGACACCAGGGCGCATAATGAAAGTCACGCCGGATCTTGGGTGCGCCTTCCGGCTCAGAAGAGCTGATGCCGCTGGGAAACCGCTCCACCGGCGTCCACCGAATGTCCAGCATCTGCCGGGCACGCTTCAGCGCGTTCTCAACGCCCTTGGATTTGGGAATGTCGTGATAAAGCTGCATATCCCTTCTCCTTTCATCTGGTCGGCGATCCGCTGAAAACCGCGAACAGCCTTTGTTCCGCTTTTCACAAAAGCGGAACGGGCAGCGCGCTGCCCTTATTCTCCACAATCGCAAAAATGCCCTGCCGACACCCATCTTCCCCGCGGGAAGAACCTTTTGGCAAACGGCAAAGCTTTTTCATTTCGTCAACTTGTTTACAGTATAACAGTAATGCGCGAAACTTGTCAACAACTTATGCCACTTTTCAGCCGGTATCCTGCGTATTTTCGTTCCAGCCAGCTGTCCGCCTCTGTGTATTTCGCCGAAAGCACGCCTGCACTGGTTATTGTAATTAAAGCACATTTTCACAGATTCGAAAAGAAGAGCAACTCTTATACCAGCATAAGCGTATCCTAATTCTGTACCAAAATCATGCCTTTTTTTGCAAAAACTCCCATGTTTCATACAAAAATATTACAGCATGGTGTTTCATTCCGTTTTAGAACTTCTTCCATTCCATTCAGGAATGGAAGAAGTTCCCCGTGCTTCCAGTGACGGAAGCACGGGGCGCTCTTGCAATTTCTGGATTTTTCAGTCCGTGGCCTCGCCACGGGAAAGGCCGAAGAGCTTGCGCACAGTGCCTGCCTGATAGAGAGAGCCGAAGATGCACACAGGCGTACTTCCCTGACGCTCCAGCGCCAGCTTCACGGCGTTCTCCACGCTGCCGCCGTTGATGACAGGAACGCCGGTGATCTCCGCCACTGTTTTCTGGAGAGTCTCCGCAGACAGGGCCCGCTCCCCCTCCGGCGCCTCCACCACGAACCACGCCGCCAGCGGCGCGATGCGGCGGATCATAAAGTCATAATCCTTATCAGCCATGACGCCCATGACGAAGCCCACCTTCTGACCGGGCAGATAGCGCTCCAGGCAGCAGGCCAGCTGATCCACGGCATCGGGATTGTGGGCGCCGTCCAGCAGGACGGGAGGCTCCTTCCGCAGCAGCTCGAAGCGGGCTGGCCACACAGCCGCAGTCATGCCGCGCTCCACCGCTTCCTCCGGGATGGCGAAGCCGCGCCGGCGCAGAACGTCGATGGTGTCCAGCACAGTACCGGCGTTGCGGTGCTGGTACTGGCCCAGCAGGTTCAGACGCAGGCCGCTGCGCTGGCGGTAGGTGATGATCTGACCCTCCAGACCCAGAATCTCCGGGGCAGGCTGGTCCTTGTCGGTGATGGTCAGCTCCACGCCGCACTCCGCGCACTTGGCCCGCACCACGGCCTCCACCTCAGAGGACTGGCCGTACAGCACGGCGTCACAGCCGGGCTTGATGATGCCGGCCTTCTCTCCGGCGATCTTAGGCAGGGTGTCGCCCAGCACGGAGGTGTGATCCAGAGAAATGCTGGTGATGACCGCCACCTCCGGTACGTCGATGACGTTGGTGGCGTCCAGACGGCCGCCCATGCCCACCTCCCACACCACCACATCGCACTGCTGACCGGCAAACCAGACCAGCGCCATGGCAGTGATGATCTCAAACTCCGTGGGCTGATCCGCCATCTGATCCGCCGCGGGGCGCACTTTCTCCGCGACAGCGCACAGCTCCTCGTCGCTGATGTCCTGACCGTCCACGCAGAAGCGCTCGTGGACGCGCCACAGGTGGGGCGAGGTGTACATACCGGTACGGTAGCCCGCCTGACGCAGCACGGAGGTGAGCATGGCGGTGGTAGAGCCCTTGCCGTTGGTACCGGCGATGTGGATGAAGCGCAGCTGCTTCTGGGGATCGCCCAGACGGTGCATCAGCTCCGTGATGCGCTCCAGCCCGGGGCGGCTCTTCATCCAGCTGGTGCGGTGGATAAAATCGAGAGTTTCCTGAATGGTCATATCATTTTCCTCCCTTGATGCTCCGCAGCAGCCGGGGCAGCAGCATCAGCACCGGGATCTGCACTGCGGTCATGATGGCACACTGGGGGACGCGGGCGCCCACCATGGGCCAGTACGGCGTGAGATTGGTAAAGGAGATCCAGAAGCTGGTCAGCAGCAGACTGATGAGCCACTGGTTCACAGCCACCGCGCCCAGCACGTGGGGCAGCGGCTGCTGTTTATGAAGGAAGACGCCCAGCACCGCGCCACTGAGGGCAGCGGAGAGGGTGTAGCCAGGGAAATACGGGCCAATGGGAAACAGGATGGCACCGATAAAGTCGCCCAGTCCGCCCACAACGGCAGCGCCTGCCGGGCCGTACAGCACGGCGGCCACCGCCACCGGCAGGAAATCAAACCCGATCTTCATATTCCATACGGAATAGGACAGAAACCGGGACAGGATGATGTGCATGGCGACCAGGATCGCCAGCGTGGTGAGCTTCTTCGTCTTTTCGTGATTCATGCAACACGACCTCCTTCTGTGTCGGTTGCCACAGAAGGAGGCCGCAGCGGTCTCTCAGGCGTGGCAGCGGATGCGGGACGGCATCGCGGAGCGATCCTTCGTCCGGCGGCGACTTCCCATCCGCCGGCACTTGACGCGCCGATCCCTACTCTGTCATCAAGAGTAAGTATACCACACTCTCCCCCGCTGTACATCCCATTTTTCACAAATTTTGCATTTTTGGCGGGATCGTAAAAAATACGCTGTCCCGCTTTTCCGCAGGACAGCGTATTGTCAAAAACAGCGATCAGAACAGGCCGGCTTAGAACAGGCCGGATATCTTACCGTTCGCGTCTACGTCGATCTTTTCCGCTGCGGGCACCTTGGGCAGACCCGGCATAACGTCGTCGCATGCTTCATATCCCTCGTTCCCCCGCCGGCGGGAGAACTCGCTCATTCCGCTGCTCCTCCTTCTCCCATCCCGAACCGCTTCGCTGGGTTCGTGATGGGTACCCGCATGACCATGCCGGCTTAGAACAGGCCGGAGATCTTACCGTTCGCGTCTACGTCGATCTTTTCCGCTGCGGGCACCTTGGGCAGAC
>CAZQJD010000168.1:0-3587 GCA_964593575.1 uncultured Oscillibacter sp. | reverse complement strand
AGGAAATGCTGAAGCTGATGGAGCCCGGCTCCGTTCTGGTGGACATCTCCAACGACGATCCCGGCTGCATCGAGTCCAGCCATGAGACCCATCACGACAATCCCCGCTACGTGGTCAACGGCGTTGTCCACTACTGCGTCAGCAACATCCCCGGCGCCGTGGCACACTCCTGCTCCGTCGCTCTGGCAGCCGAGACCCTGCCCATGCTGCTGAACATCATGAACAACGGCCTGAAGGAGGCCTGCGTCCGCGACGGCTTCATCCGCCGCAGCCTGACCGCCTATAAGGGCTATCTGACCCACGAGGAGACCTCCGGCATCCAGGGCCGTCCCTGGATCAAGCCCGAGGACATTCTGGGCATTGCAGACCGCAAGCTGGATCCCGCTCCCCCCGCCACCACCACCAAGAGCGATAACTTCATCTCTCTGGATTGCTGCTGCAAGTAATCCCCAAGTACCTACCACACAAGACCTCTTTCCGGGAGGCGGCGGCAGGCGGCCCCGTCTTCGGGCCGTACTGCGGCCGCCTCCCGACCTAAAAAACGAGGAGGGTACATCCCCGTGGATCTGACGGAACGTTACATAGAAGCCATCGACCGTGAGATCGAAAATGTCCGGGCGGAGCTGGCCCGTGACACCATCCGGTTGGTGAACATCAAGAGCGTCAAGGAAGCACCGCTTCCCCGGGCGCCCTTCGGACCCGGCCCCCGCGCCGTGCTGGACACGGTCCTGCGCATGGGCGCGGAGGAGGGCTTCCGCACTGTGGATTACGGCGTCGGCGTCATCAGCGTGGCGCTGAAGGAGGGTCAGCCCGACCTTGGCATCTGGGCCCACGGCGACGTGGTGCCGGAGGGCGACGGCTGGAGCTTCGAGCCTTACAACGCGGTGGAATACAAGGGCTGCATCGTCGGCCGGGGCGCAACTGACAACAAGGGTCAGCTGGTCTCCATGTTCCACCTGCTGCGGATCTTCCGCAAGCTGAACATTCCCCTGAGGTACAACCCCGCCCTGTATGTGGGCAGCAACGAGGAGACCGGCATGGGCGACATGGTCGGCATCCCCGGCAATGACGACGCGTGGGGCTTCTGCAGCGCCTGCACGCCGCCCAGGCTCTCTCTGGTGCCGGACGGCAGCTTCCCTGTGGGCTACGGCGGCAAGGGCGGCATGAATGTCTGCCTCAAGAGCGCAAGACCCCTGCGGGGCATCACCATCACCGCGGGACAGGACGCGTCTCCCGGCAAGGCCGTGGCACGGCTGGCCGACGGACGCGAGCTCGTCACCCAGTCTCCGCCCATCCATTCCGCCCATCCCAAGCCCGGCGGCAATATGATCACCGAGCTGATGGATATTCTGCTGGAACAGGGCCTTGCGGCGGAGGAGGATCGCCCGGTGCTGGAATTCTTCCGGCTGGCATCGCTGGATGTCACCGGCTCCGCCTTCGGGCTGGACGCGCAGCCCGCCGTGATGACGCCGCTGACGCTGGCCGCCATGCGCATCACCACCGGTGAGGACGGCTGTCCCGAGCTGCGCGTCAACATCCGCTATCCCATCGAGCTCACCTTCGATCAGGTGGTGGAGCGGGTAGGCGCGAAGGCCGCGGAGTACGGACTTGCCGTCAGCTCTGCCGGCGGCACCACCAAGCCCTATCTGCTGGACCGCGGCTGGCCGGTGATCGACAGACTCAACGACATCGCCAACGAGGTCACGGGCGAGGACAAAGCGCCCTACACCTTAGGCGGCGGCACCTACGCCCACCAGCTGCCCAACGCGCTGGTATACGGCATGAACGGCTGCAAGCCCCCGGAGGATTTCCCCAAGGGACGGGGCGGCGCCCACGGCATCGACGAGTCGGTGTCTCTGGACCGTCTGCAGCGCGCCATGCGCATCTACGCAAGAGCGCTGCTGGCCCTCAACGACATGGAGTGGTAGCACTCCAACCGCGCATCCCCAGCCTCAGCACCCCGGAAGGGGTCCCCATAGGGCTCCCACGGCAAACCAGCGCGGCGTTTGGCGTGGGAAAGAGGAAGAGCAGCGGAGCGCCGCGAGACCTCGCCGGAAGGCGGGGGCGAGCGGAGCGAAGTTTGCTCTGACGACAAATCATTCCACGGCGCATGGCCGTGTGATGATAAAAAAATCTTTATTAGGAGGCAAACCCCATGAAAAGAGCACTCGCACTGCTCCTGGCCCTGGTCATGACCATGGCCCTGGTGGCCTGCGGCGGCGACAAGCCCACCAGCAGCACCACCACTCCCACCAACCCCAGCACCAGCACACCCGCTACCACCAACCCCAGCACCTCTACCCCCGGCACCACTGAGGTCACCCTGACCAAGGCTGAGCAGCTGAAGAAGGACAACGCCGAGAAGTACGGCGGCGACATGGTCTCCGTTTTCGGCGGCACCTCTCCCACCATGGACTACCACAGCTCCAACGCCGGCTCTCTGTACGCCAACCGTTTCCTGCTGCACGTGCAGGAGGGCCTGCTGCTGAACGACGCCAACGGCAAGACCTATCCCCGCATCTGCACCCTGGAGCAGTCTGCTGACGGCAACACCTACACCCTGACCCTGCAGGAGCGCTACTTCTCCAACGGCCAGAAGATCACCATGGAGGACATCGAGGCCTCCCTGCGCCGCTGGGTCGGCATGTACTACACCACCCAGTCCGGTTTCGACAAGACCTGGAAGGGCACCACCTGGAAGATCGACGGCGACAAGATCATCTTCCAGACCGAGACCTTCAACATCAACTTCATGACTGCCCTGGCTTCCCCCTCCAACGGCCTCCGCGTCATGCCCAAGGAGATCTGCGAGAAGTACGCTCCCGACTGGACCACCGGCACCTATGACGCCGCCACCGACCTGACCTGGGGCTGCACCACCGTCAACGAGATCGGCGACGTGAAGGACGTCATCGGCTCCGGCCCCTACGTGCTGCAGAGCTGGATGGGCGAGTCCGAGATCGTCATCGCCCGCAACGAGAGCTATGAGATGATCGTTGACGGCTGCGAGGACGCCATCGGCATCGCCGCTCCCGCCATGGCCTACTTCGACACCATCACCTTCAAGGTCTCCACCGACTCCGCCACCAACACCGCCGCCACCCTGGCCGGCGAGTTCCACAACGGCTCCGTCCAGTCCGACATGTGGGATACCGCCCTGTCCATGGGCATCAAGAAGTGGGACGCCGGTACCTCCTGGACCCACGGCATCTTCTTCAACCTGGACGAGACCAACACCGACAGCCCCGTCTATGACGTGAACGTCCGTAAGGCCATCCGCGCCATCATCGACTCCAACGCCGTTCTGCTGGCTGTTGCCGGCGGCGCTCAGGAGCGCGTCGTTCTGGACCCCTATGCTGTTCTGAAGAGCAACGCCTACTACTCCAGCAACGTGATGGAGGAGAACGACTATAACATCAAGGACGCCGATAAGGCGAAGGCGTATCTGGCCCAGTCCAGCTACAACGGCGAGCCCATCAAGTACCTGTTCCACGCTTCCGGCAACTTCTACAAGGCTGCCATGGCCGTCATCCCCATGATGGAGAGCATCGGCCTGAACGTGGAGGCCATGATCGTTGACAACGGCT
>CAZQJD010000167.1:0-3725 GCA_964593575.1 uncultured Oscillibacter sp. | reverse complement strand
GCAAGAAACTCCTCCTGCTCGTCAATCGTCAAGTATTTGATATCATCGACAGCACGAACGGGTTTCGTGTATCTTACGCCATCCATCGGATGTTTCCGGATAATATCATTCATGACTGCCGAGCGAAACATAGTCCCCATTGCTATGTATGTCTGACGAATCGTGGATCCAGCATAGGCTGCATCCATCTTGTTCAGTACGATTTTACAATGCATTGGCTTTACATCGGATATTTTCATAGGTCCAATTACCGGCTGAATGTTCTTCTTGTACCGTTCCCTGTAGTTTCGCTTGGTATTGGGAGCAAGATCGCAAATCAAGTTTTCCATCCAGTATTCGAACCATTCATCCACAGTCATGTCGGAGTTTGCAATGATGATACCGTGTTTATCTTCGTACTGTGAATCAGCAAGCCAGTTGCATGCCTCTGGAAGCGTATCAAAATGTCTTTCCTGACGCTTACCGTTTTGCCCAATAAATCGGGCGGCGTACTTACCATCCTTTCTCTGGCAGATGCCCTTGCCGCACTCTCTGCCCTTCAGATTTTTGCCCATTTAACGAACTCCTTTCCTGTATGCGCAGAAACGGAGTCCAACACATCTGTATATTATAGCATGGGACTCCTTCTTTTTCAATGGGATTGGTGCGCACCAAAAGTAAATTTCACATTGAGCGAGCAGCAACTTAAATTGTGACTTTTCCTCGAATATACTCCTCAAATTCCAACCGTTTGACAAGCTTTTTTGTTCCAACATATAACACGAAGGGACAATTGGGTTGTCTAAGCATTGACTCGATCTTGTTAATGCCGATGTTACTGTATTCGGCTGCCTCTCGAATCGTCAATGTCATTTTCCGGTGGATTGGAACACAACCAATAGTGGTTTCCTGTTCTCCTGTACAATTATTTTTATTGTTCTCAGTCAACGAGATCCCTCCTTCTATAATTGACTGTAAACTTGCTTCTATGTGTTAATTACTGCATCCGGGTCACTTCCTATGCTTTAGACCACGTATTTCAGGCTGCGCTGTGCACGATTTCAATGGCAGGCGTGCGGAATGCACACTATCTGCCATACCTGTATCACCCCCGGAGCAGGGTATAAACCGACCGCAAAGAGCAATAGCCGGCCTTTTTCAAGGTTCACTTGGCCTTCCTACGGAGGAAAGTCATTTCACTTATAAAAAAGGGCAACCTGCTCATTTTTTCTTCACAAGTCGAAAAACACTATATATGGAATGACGTGAAATTGACATTCTGCACCTCTCTTTGTTATAATACTGCGGATGCGGTGCGTCGCGTGCGCCGTACCGGAATGTTCATGCAGCCTGAGCAACATGCTCAGAAACGGATTCGGATCATATTGCTCAGGCTATGGAAAGAGAGAACCTATGGATAACTATTTTGACGTAACGCTGACAGAGGACGAGCTGCGGGCTATCAGCGCCGTCGGCCTTGCCCATCTGGGGGACGCCGTATATGAGATCCTGGTGCGTACATGGCTGTGCGCCCATGGAAAGGCTACCGGCAAGGGCCTGCACCGGGCCACCATCGAACTGGTGCGGGCGGAGGCACAGGCTGTCCGGGCAGAGGTCATCCTGCCCCTGCTGACGGAGGAGGAGCTGGCGGTGTTCCGCCGGGGACGCAACGCCAATGTGAACACCATTCCCCACCACGCCAGCCGTGCCCAGTACGGCACCGCCACGGCGCTGGAGGCGCTGCTGGGATGGCTGTATCTCCGGGGCGAAAAGGCCCGCGTCAATGAGCTCTTTTTGGAAATGATGAAAGTCGAGGGATGATCCATGCCCATGGACGCCGTATGCCTGCAGGCAGTTCTGCAGGAGCTGCGCCCCGTACTGACAGGGCTGCGCATTGAAAAAATCACCCAGCCGGCCCGCGACCAGCTGGTGCTGCAGTTCCGGTTCGGACACCGGCTGCTGCTCAGCGCAGGCGGCGGAGCCTCCCGCATCCAGCTGACCAAAACAGCGCGGGACAATCCTGCTGAGCCGCCCATGTTCTGCATGCTGCTGCGCAAGCACCTCACCGGCGGCAGGATCACTGCCATTATTCAGCCGCCCATGGAGCGGCTGGCAGAGCTGGAAGTGGACATCACCGATGATTTCGGACGTCAGGGGCGGCGCTGGCTGGTGCTGGAGGCCATGGGCCGCAGCTCTAACATCATCCTGCTGGATGAGGAGCGCCGCATCGTGGACTGCCTGCGCCGGGTGGACGGCGACCTCACAGAAGCACGGCGGGTCCTGCCGGGGCTGTTTTATGAGCATCCGCCTTCACAGGGCAAGCGCCCCTTCACGGCAGCTGCCGGAGACCTGCCCGCGCTGCTGGCAGCTGCCAATCCGGAGCGCAGACTGGACGAGTTTCTCATGGATACCAGCAGCGGCATCTCGCCTCTGCTGGCCAGAGAGATCGCCTGCCAGTCCTGCGGCAGCAGTGAAAAGCGGATCTTTGAGCTGACGGCTGCGGAGGAAGAAGCATTCTTCCGGGAAGCAAATACCCTGACAGAGCGCATACAGACAGGAAACTTCATTCCCACCGGCCTGTACCGGGAGGGGAAGTTCGCAGATTTCACCTGCGTGCCGGTGATCCAGTACGGCACGGCGGCAGAGAGCAGAGCCTTTGAGAGCTTTTCGGATATGCTGGATGCCTTTTATGAGGAGCGGGAGCGCGGCGACCGTATCCGCCAGCGGGGTCAGGATCTGGTGCGTACCGCCACGGCGGCGCGGGATCGTCTGCGCCGGAAGCTGGGGCAGCTGCGCAAGGATTATACCGAGACCCAGAACCGTGACCAGCTGCGCATATACGGCGATCTGATCACCGCCAATCTCTGGCGGATGGAACGGGGGCCTGCCAGCTTTACGGCGGAGAATTATTACGACGATAACAAACCGGTCACCATCCAGCTGGACCCGCTGCTGACGCCTCAGCAGAATGCTGCCAAGTACTATAAGCGCTACGCCAAGGCCAAGGCGGCGGAAACACACCTGCGGGAGCAGATGGAGATCGCTGAAAGGGACGCCGCCTATCTGGACGCCGTGCTGGAGGAGATCGCCAGAGCGGAGACGGAACAGGATTTTCTGGATATCCGCGCCGAGCTGAAGGAGACCGGCTTCCTGCGGGTGAAGGGGAAAGAGAAGAAGGTACTCAAGCGGCCGGCCAAGCCACGGGAATACCGCACCTCCGGAGGCTTCCGGGTGCTGGTGGGACGGAACAACCGGCAGAACGAC
This sequence comes from uncultured Oscillibacter sp., assembly GCA_964593575.1. Lineage (GTDB taxonomy): Bacteria > Bacillota > Clostridia > Oscillospirales > Oscillospiraceae > Oscillibacter. Next base: position 482 of record CAZQJD010000167.1, on the reverse strand, counting down.
CAGTTGACCAAGGGCGCGGACTTCCGGGATATCTGGCTCCATACCCAGAAGATCCACGGCTCCCATGCGATCCTCTGTACCGGCGGCACTGACGTTCCGGAGCAGGATCTGCTGGAGGCCGCCATGCTGGCGGCGTGGCACTCTCAGGGCCGCGAGAGCAGCAAGGTGCCGGTGGACTATACACCCGTAAAGCATGTGAAAAAGCCCGCCGGCGCCCGGCCCGGCATGGTGGTCTATACCACATACCGCACAGTGTATGTGACGCCGGAGGAGGATGCGGTGAAAAGTCTGGCGGTGAAATAACAGCCGGTGATCATTATGAGAAGAGGTCAGGAGACAAACCAGTTTCCTGGCTTCTTTTCTGCGCGTCAAACCGATTCTTATGAGTGCTATAATTGTGTTATAATACTAACTTTTAATAAAACCACTTAACATATACCTTCTGATATGCTATAATACAGCAGGGTGATGAAAGATGGCAT
>CAZQJD010000166.1:0-3762 GCA_964593575.1 uncultured Oscillibacter sp. | reverse complement strand
GCCTCTGGCCTTCCGCTGGCGGGATCTGTACGGACAGGTGGAGCAGTATAAGGAGTCTCAGCAACAGAAGACCTTCCGTCTGGCCGCCAGCCTGACTGCCCACGAATACATCATGAGCCACATCGTCCACAAGCTGATGCAGAAATGCCCTGAGGTGCAGATCTGCCTCAGTACGGTGGAGCTTCGTGAGATGCGAGCGGCTGTCGAGGCCGGTACCTTTGATGCCGCCTTTTATTTTGGTGTGTGGCCCAACGATCCGCGAGTGGACAGCTGTGTATTGTACCGGGAGGAACGGTATGTCCTCTGTCCGGCCGATACTGTTCTGCCGGACCGTGTTCTGTCGCCGGCAGATCTGGATCCCCAGTTTGAAGTCGTCCACAGCACCATTGACCGCAATCCCAGGGTTGCTGCTTGGCGCAGTAAGCAGTTCCCGATGGCGAAGAGACCGTGTATGCGGGTCAGCAATATTCTGGGTGTTCACAATTACCTGACAGACCCCCGCCACTGGGCGCTGATTCCCGCCGGCGTCGTACTGTTGTCCATGGAGCGAAACCCGGGGCGGCTTACCTATCGGCGACTGCTTCCACCGCCTCCCCCTCGTGCCTTCAGTCTGCTGGTGTCCAGAGCTTATCCGGACACTGAGGTGATCAAGGCGCTTCAGGAGTGCTGCGCCGAGTATATTGATGAGCGTCCCTATCTGGAAAAGGTGTGACGGCGTATACTGGCACAGTGATGAATTATAGGGGATTTCCATAGGATTCCGCCGGAGGGAAAATCTGCTTGTTTCCAATGGTATCAGGCATTTTCAGACCGATAAAGCCGCCGGCGCCATATTGGAAATTTTTCTGCGAGATAAAGGTAATCGCCTATATTAATCTGTGAATTTCACAAAGGAACCTATTGATGCTTGTGCAATCCTGACAAAAAGTGCCCATCCGACGGCTGATCCCGTCCGGATGGGCTTTTTTCGCCCCGTTGACAAGGGACGCTTTTCCGCATTATAGTAATATTTACCGAAAGGAGTGAGACCAATGGAAACACTGATCGGCGTCGTGTCCCCGGCGCGGTTGGGCGACGATCCCAATCCCCGGAAGGACGAATACTACTTCGGAAACAACTACGGCAACCGCATCTATGACAAGGGCGGCATTCCTCTGGGCATCCTGCCCTCCGATGGACGCATCTCCGAAAAGGTGCTGGAGAAATTTGACGCGTTTCTCATCATGGGCGGCCACAAGTTCTGGCCGTATCACCTGCAGGTGGTACACCACGCTGTCACCACCGGCAAGCCCCTGCTGGGCATCTGTCTGGGTATGCAGGCCATCTGCCACTACTTCCGCAATCTGGATTACCGGGAGGCCAAGGGCCTTACCGGCGACCTCTTTGAAAGCTATCTGCAGATGCGCAGCGAGCCGGACGGAAAGCTGATCCGGGTGGAGGGCCACCAGATGGAGCACCTTCGCGGTCAGGAGGAGGCCACCAAGCAGCCGGTGTTCCTGACTCCCGGCAGCCACATCCACCGGCTCACCGGGCAGGAGGTCATTGCGGCCGGCTCCTTCCACAAGTTCGCCGTTCCGGAGGTCTCTCCCCGGCTCACCGTCACCGGCCGTGCAGCCGACGGCACCATCGACGTGGTGGAATACGGGGAAAAGGTGCTGGGCGTCCAGTTCCACCCGGAGATCGACCAAAAGCTGCTGCCCCTGTTTGATATCCTGTTTCAAGAGGCCTGATCTGCCGCGAGGCAGTTGAGGAATATACAAAAAAATCCAAAATTATGAAGGGAGATCCATTTATGAGAAGAGCTCTTGCACTGATCCTTGCCCTGACCATGGTCATGGCACTGGTGGCCTGCGGCGGCAATAAGTCCACCAGCAGCACCAGCACTCCCACCACTCCCACCACTCCCAGCACCAGCACTCCCAGCACCACTGACCCCAGCACCACCACCCCCAGCACTCCCGAGCCCGTGACCCCTGCCGAGCCCAAGATCCTGAACCTGACCAGCGCGGCCGCGGCGGCTTCCGGCCTGAGCCTGGTCAGCACCTCCGAAGCTGACGGCGATCTCCAGACCTACATCCAGGGCAAGCTGTACGGCTACCTGCCCAAGGACGGCAATGCTGCTCTGAGCCCCCTGCTGGCCGCTGAAATGCCTATTGATGTCAACGGCGACGGCATCACCTGGGACATCAAGATCGACAAGAACGCCAAGTGGGAAAACGGTGAGGCCATCAACGCTGACACCGTGGTCTTCTCCTACAAGGCCGGCCTGGATCCCAAGCTGGTTCTGAAGAATTCCAGCGCCGCTGCCAAGAACCACGCTACCATCCTCAACGCCACTGAGTATTATCAGCAGAACGGCGAGGGCAAGACCCCTGTTGCATGGGAAGATGTCGGCGTCAAGAAGGTGGACGAGTACACCGTCCGTCTGACTCTGGCCGCAGCCAGCACCCAGGCCAAGGTCGCCCGTCAGGTCGCCATCATGCCCATGCTGTATCAGCCCCTGTGGGAGAAATGCCTCAGCGCTGACGGCACCACCACCACCTACGCCACCTCTTTTGATACCATCATCTCCGCCGGCCCCTTCAAGCTCACCAACTGGGTCATCGGCTCCGTCCGTGAGTTCGTCAAGAACGAGTACTGGACCCGTGCCGACTATATCAAGCTGGACGGCATCTCCATGAAGGTCGTTGAGGACGCCAACACCCGTGTCATGATGTACGAAAAGGGCGAGCTGGACTACGCCTCCCTCACCGCTGACGCTGCCGAGCAGTATGCAGACGATCCCCGTCTGCTGACCTGGCAGAGCCGCTACATCCACGTCATCGACTTCTGCACCACCAACACCGAGAAGACCTTCCTGGCCAACGAGAACTTCCGTCTGGCGATCTTCTACGGTCTGGATCGCAACGCCATCGCCAAGCTGACCGACGCAACTTCCGCCACCGGCTTCGTCAGCCCCACCGCCACCGCCTATTCTGACGGCACCACCCTGCGTCAGCTGGCTGAAAAGGCCGGCTATGAGCCTGCTGAGAACGGCGGCTATGATCCCCAGAAGGCAGTTGCTTACTTCGAGAAGGCTCTGCAGGAGTGCGGCCTGACCAGCATTGAAGTCACCCTGCTGGCCCACTCCAACTCCTCTACCCACACCATCGCCGCTGAGTACATGCAGGAGTCCCTGTCCAATCTGTTCGGCAAGGACCGCTTCAAGATGAACCTGGATATGCAGCCCTCCGCCACCGCGCTGGCTCAGAAGAAGAGCTGGAACACCGATCCCAACGCTTACGAGATGACCATCTCCTCCTGGACTCTGTCTGCTCAGGACTATGACCCCGTCCTGGCTCTGCAGGTTTACACCACTGCCCGTGCCAGCCGCAACGGCCCCTACGGCTTTGCTGAGCTGGAAGAGATCTGGGCCAAGCTGGACCTGCCCGAGAACACTCTGGACGAGAAGAACCGCGCGGCCATCGCCATGGAGTTTGAGAAGGCTATGATCGAGCACGCTTACGCAGTACCCATCGTCTACGGCGCCAACCGTGGTTTGATGTCTGACCGTATCGAACTGGCTGTTGATACCTACAGCCTGGATCTGGGCTGGGGCCTGAAGTTCTGCGACATCATCCAGTAATTTTCGAAGCATCCCCAATTCCAAAACCACTCGCACGACACAATGGATTGGGTGGGCGGTGTGATCCCACCGCCCACCCCCTTTTTCTCTAAGAAAGGAAGCCATTCATGGGAAAATACATCCTCAAACGCACGGGA
>CAZQJD010000165.1:0-3772 GCA_964593575.1 uncultured Oscillibacter sp. | reverse complement strand
TGATGCCGTAGGCGTTTAGCCTACGGCATCTAAAGTGTTGCGATAATATGGTGACTCGGCGGGGATTCGAACCCCGGACCCACTGCTTAAAAGGCAGTTGCTCTGCCTACTGAGCTACCGAGTCATATTGGCATCTATCGTAATGCGCGGGTGCGCTTGTTTTTGGCTGGGACGGCTGGATTCGAACCAGCGGGTGAGGGAGTCAAAGTCCCTTGCCTTACCACTTGGCGACGCCCCAATATGGAAAGAGAAAAGGGACCGGGACTACCCCGATCCCTTGCTCTTGTCTGGGGTGGGTGATGGGACTCGAACCCACAACGCCCGGAACCACAATCCGGTGCTCTGCCATTGAACTACACCCACCACATTGGCTGTTTCCACACAGGGAATCTCTGACAATAATCGCCCCAAAGAGCGTTGGTACGCCAGAAGGGATTCGAACCCCTGGCCTACTGCTTAGAAGGCAGTTGCTCTATCCAACTGAGCTACTGGCGCGAATATTGGAGCAGGTGACGAGAATCGAACTCGCATCCCCAGCTTGGAAGGCTGGTGCCCTGACCATTGTGCTACACCTGCATGCGCCCTCCGAAGGAAATCGTCAGCTTGAATATATTAACATGGAATCCTATACCTGTCAAGCACCTTGCCGAATTTTTTTGGTCAGAAAGAAAACTTCTTGTCTGCACATCCCTGAACGCAGCCATTTCACTGCAACGAACCGCCTCTCCTGCCGTATTTTTTCTGTAAGCTGTTGCACATGCATCTGACAAATATTCTTAAATCCCATATAATAATAAACATTACTGATAATTTAAAAGGAGGATCTTGCCATGGCTATGCACTCCATTTGTCCGGACATTACCCTCGACGACCCCAAAACCGATTACAGCAGTTCTCTGCGCATTGAGCAGTACCGCTTCAGCCGCCATGCCGCCTGGTTTGCGGCGTGGCCGTCTGCCAAATACCTGCCGTTTTCCGCAGTGCGTCAGGCATGGATTCAGGATTCCTTGCTGCCTCTCACCGGCACCTGCGGCAAGGCGATCCCTGTTACCGTGATGCGCATCCGCTACAAGGGCAATTACTATCAGACACTGACCTTTGAAAAGCGGGTCAATGCCCAGAAAGCCATGGACATTCTGCAGGAAAACTGCACCGGCGCGGTGTTCGGCCCGGAGCCGGTGGGCGCAGAGCGCACCGCATTTCTGGCGGCTCTGTCCCCCAACTGAACCGACACCCGGAGGCAATGCCTCCGGGCACTTTCTTTACCGCATATGCAGAAGTTTCTTCCGCTCCCGCCAGTCCGGCAGAACGGACTCCAGCAGCGCGTAGAACTTCTCCCCATGATTCTTGTGTACGATATGGCACAGCTCATGCACCACCACCAGTTCCACCGCCTCTGCGGGACATTCCGCCAGAAAGCAGGAAAAGCACAGTCCGTTGGCGCCGCTGCAGCTGCCGTAGCGGGTACGCGCCGCGGTGATGCGGATTCCGGTTGGCTGCAGCTTCATCTGCGCTGCATAGCGAGCCACGGCAGGCTCCAACAGCTGCCGCGCCCGCACCTTCAGCTCTGCGATCTCCTCTGCAGTGGGTTCTGGCCGCGCAGGTGCTGCCCGTCGTTTTGCCAGCTGACGCTCCACCCATGTCTGATGGACGGCAACAAACGCGTCGATCTCACACTTTGGCATTCGCAGCGGCGCACGCACCCGCACAACACATTCTTTTGTCACCTCCAGCGACACCGTGCGGCGTCCGGAGCGAATCAATTCATAGTTTATCATGCCAAGAGGATACCATATCCGCCTCAAAACCGCAAGCACACCTGTTATTCCGGTTTCGCATAGAATACGATAGGTCCGGCGAAGCCTGCCGGACAAATCCTTTGATAAGGGGCCTGTATTCATATGGACAATTATCGCAGCAGAAATGAATGCTCCTCCATGCCTTCTGCCAGCTGCATCAGCAAGGCCAGTACACAGTGCGTAGACATCAGCCAGCCAGTGGTTCTGACTCCCACGGCATCGTTGGGTACGGTAGTGTCCTCCTGTCCGGGCACTCCCACCGTCACATACGTCACCGCCGCTGACGGTGCCAGCTGTACCCTGACCCTGACTCAGCGGGTCTGCATCTCCATACCCGTCAGCTATGGCGTGGAAATTGTACCCGGCACCCCAATCATTGCCTGTGCCGACGGCGCAGCCTTTTGCGGCTGCTGAATATCCTTCTGATGGGAACTGCGGAAATCCGCAGTTCCCATTGTCCTGTCGGCTATCATGGAATAAGCGCCGGAAAATCATGCCAAATATCGAAAAAAACATATTGCCGCGAAACTGAAATCACGGTATACTGTATTTTAGTGTGACCTTTACACAGGAAGTATGATAACAACAGAAAGGACGATACTCCTATGACTGCATATTCCAAGATGACCCGTGAAGAGCTGCAGGCCGCCTACGCCGCCGAACAGAAGAAGTTTGACGACCTGAAGGCACAGGGTCTGAACCTGAACATGGCTCGCGGCAAGCCCGGCAAGGCACAGCTGGATCTGGTCAGCGATATTTTCGACATCAAGCTCACCGCCGAGGACTTCACCATCGACGGCTTTGATGCCCGCAACTATGGCGAGCTCACCGGCCTGCCCGCCGCCCGCCGCCTGTTCGCTGAGATCCTGGGCTGCAAGCCCCAGCAGGTCTTTGCCGGCGGCAACTCCAGCCTCCAGCTGATGTACGACACCGTTTCCAAGGCCTACACCCACGGCATGCTCCACTCCGTACGCCCCTGGTGCAAGGAGGAGAAGGTCAAGTGGCTGTGCCCCGCTCCCGGCTATGACCGCCACTTCAAGGTGACGGAGTCCTTCGGCTTCGAGCTGATCACCATTGCCATGACAGAGAGCGGCCCCGACATGGACGCTGTGGAGGAGGCCATCCAGGATCCCGCCGTGAAGGGCATGTGGAACGTGCCCAAGTATTCCAATCCCCAGGGCATCACCTATTCCGACGAGACCATTCGCCGTCTGGCTTCCATGAAGCCCGCCGCTCCCGACTTCCTGCTGATGTGGGACAACGCCTACTGCATCCACGAATTTGAGGGCGAGTTTGTTCCCTTCATTGAGATTCTCAGCGAGTGCGAGAAGTACGGCAACGCCGATATGGTGTTCGAGTACGCCTCCACCTCCAAGGTGACCCTCCCTGGCGCCGGCATCGCCTGCTTTGCCTGCTCCGAAGCCAATCTGGCCTACATGACCAAGCTCATGGACATTCAGGTCATCAGCTTTGACAAGGTCAACCAGCTGCGCCATGTCCGCTTCCTGAAGGACAAGGCCAACACACTGGAGCTGATGAAGCGTCACTCCGCCATCATGGCTCCCAAGTTCCGCGCCGTCACCGACGCACTGGACGCCGAGATCGCTCCTCTGGAGATCGCCGGCTGGAACCATCCCAAGGGCGGCTACTTCGTATCTGTTGATGCCATGCCCGGTACCGCCAAGCGCACGCTGGCGCTGTGCAAGGAGGCCGGCGTCACCATGACCGGCGCAGGCGCCACCTTCCCCTACGGCAAGGATCCCGCCGACTCCAACATTCGCATCGCCCCCTCCCTGCCCCCTGTTTCTGAGCTGGAGCAGGCCATCGCCGTGTTCTGCACCTGTCTGAAGCTGGCCGCTTTGGAGAAGCTGCTGGGATGAGATACTTCGGCGATGTCTACCGTCCGCCCTCCGAGGCACGCAGCCTCATCGTGCAGGTGACTTACGGCTGCAGCCACAACACCTGCGCCTTCT
>CAZQJD010000164.1:0-3782 GCA_964593575.1 uncultured Oscillibacter sp. | reverse complement strand
CGGGCAGAATCCTGATGAAATTCATTCTGAGCTTTCCGGAAATATGCGCTAAAATCGTGTGTCCATTTCCAATATCTACTTGGAACGTTGTGTTGGGCAGCGCCTCGACGACTACGCCCTCCACTTCAATCATGTCGGATTTTGCCAAACGTTATCCCTCCTGGATCGGATAATCTGTCTCGCGGAATACCGCGAGCGCTTTGCGAAGTTCACTGTTGGTGATTATTTCTTCGCCTGTTATCTTCGCGGAAACTCTCGTCTCTACCGAGGACACAAAATGCACATGTCTGCGCTTTTTGCGCTTGGGAGCTTCCACCTTTCTGGTCTTGCCGTCTGCCAGCAGGAGGTACTCGCCCTCCACATCCAGGACATAGAACAGCTTGCCTTTGTCCCTTCCGGCATCCGACTGAACGATACTTGCTTTTGCAATGTCCATACGCTTCCTCTTAAATGGCGGGAGCCGTCAGGATCTCAGGCTCTCCATCCGTGATCAGAACCGTATTCTCATAGTGTGCCGAGAGCTTGCCGTCCAGTGTCTTCACTGTCCAGCCGTCGCTCAGCTGCCGAATCGAGGCGGCGCCGGCATTCACCATGGGTTCAATTGCAAGGGTCATTCCCCGCAGCAGCCGCGGACCGCGGCCTGCCGTTCCGTAATTGGGGACCTCCGGCGATTCGTGGAGCTGTCTGCCGATGCCATGACCGACAAACTCGCGCACCACCGTGAAGCCGTTGGCCTCCACATATTCCTGGACGGCTGCGGAAATATCAAAAACTCGATTTCCCTCTTTTGCACGGGCGATGCCCCGGAAAAAGCTCTCTCTGGTCACATCGATCAGTCTCTGAGCCTCGTCGGAGATTTTCCCGCAGGGAAAGGTCGCTGCGCAGTCACCGTGGAAACCGCCGATGTAGGCGCCTACATCCACGCTGACGATGTCGCCTTCCTTCAGCACCCGGTCACCCGGGATGCCATGGATCACTTCATCGTTGACGCTGATACAGGCAGACCCGGGGTATCCGTGATAGTTCAGGAACGACGGAACTGCGCCATGTTTACGGATAAACTGCTCCACTGCCCTGTCGATCTCGCGGGTTGTTACGCCGGGCTTTACCATTTCCCCTGCCAAGGCACGGGCAGCCGCGGTAATTTTTCCCGCTCGGCGCATCAATTCGATTTCGTGCGGAGATTTCAATGTGATCATCGTTATACTCCCAGTGCGTGGAGGATGGCCTGCAGAGTACCATCCACATCGGATTCACAATCCACAGGCTTCAGGAGACCCCGCTCAGCATAGAAGCTGATGATGGGCTCCGTCTCCTTATGATAGATCTCGAGGCGTTCTTTGACCGTCTCGGGGTCATCATCCGGTCGCCGAACCAGCTTTCCGCCGCAGTCGTCGCACACGCCTTCGACCTTGGGAGGCACAGCTGTCACATGATAGCTGTCTCCGCAGTTTTCGCATACGCGGCGTCCGCTCATCCGCTGCATGATCTCCTCATCGGATATCTGCAGCAGGATCACGGCGTCAAACCGGAACCCGGCTTCTTCCAACGCTTCCGCCTGTGGCAGTGTGCGGGGCATGCCGTCCAGAATGTATCCGTTGGCACAGTCCTCTTTGGTGACACGCTCTTCCACGATCCGGATCGCCAGTTCGTCGGACACCAGGTGCCCGGCGTCCATGGCTTCGGTAATGGCCAGACCCAAAGGAGTTCGGGCCTTCATTGCCGCCCGGAGGATGTTTCCGGTGGAAATCGTCGGAATATTCAATATTTTGCTGAGGCGTTCCGCCTGGGTGCCTTTACCGGCACCAGGCGCGCCTACGAGAATCAGTTTCAAAAGAATTCCTTCTTTCGATTACTCCAGGAAACCCTTGTACTGACGCATCAGCATCTGTGTATCCAGAGCCTTCACGGTCTCCAGAGCAACGCCCACCACGATGATGATGGAGGTGCCGCCGATAGACATGGAGCTGCTGCCGGCGATCTTGCCCAACAGCAGGGGCAGGATGGCCACGATACCCAGATAGATAGCACCGAAGAGGGTGATCTTGTTGAGCACCTTCTTGATGAAGTCCACAGTGGGCTTGCCGGGACGGAAGCCCGGAATAAAGCCGCCCTGCTTCTTCAAGTTGTTGGCGATCTCCACGGGGTTAAACTGGATGCTGGAATAGAAGTAGCTGAAGCCGATGATCAGCAGAGCATACAGGAACATGTACACCAGGGACTTGCTGTCCAGGAAGTTGCGCAGCGCGTAGCTGAAGGTGCCTTCCTCGGTGCCGGTGCCGGTGAGCGCCATGACCGTTGCGGGGATAGAGACGATGCTCTGAGCAAAGATCACGGGCAGAACGCCGGCCATGTTGACCTTCATGGGCAGGTTGCTGGACTGACCGCCGTACATTCTGCGTCCGACCTGACGCTTGGCATACTGCACGGGGATGCGGCGCTCGGCGTCCTGAATGAAGACGATGAACACCACCAGAGCCAGTGCGCCGATGAGCATCAGGATCAGGCCCCAGGGAGCCAGTGCGCTGTCCAGAAGGTTCTGTGCCTGCTGGGTGGTATAGCCCTGAGCGGTCAGCGTCTCCAGAGTGATGGAGCCCTTGCGGACATCAGCCCAGGTCTGGACGCTGCTGATCATGTTGGAAACAGCGGTGGGAACGCGGGAAACGATACCGGCGAACAGGATCATGGAGATGCCGTTGCCAATACCGAACTCGTTGATCTGCTCACCCATCCACATAACGAAGGAGGAGCCTGCAACGAAGGAAACGATGATGACCAGTGCGGGCCAGATGCCGGTGCCGTTGGTAACCAGCAGGCCGTAGTTCTTCATCAGCATGTAGTAGCCGAAAGCACTCAGCACAGCGATGGCAACGGTGGCATAGCGGGTGATGGCCTGGATCTTCTTCTTGCCTTCCTCTCCGCCGTCCTTGGCCAGCCGCTCCAAAGCGGGGATGGCGATGGTCAGCAGCTGGATGATGATGGAGCTGTTGATATAGGGCTGCACACCCAGAGCAAACAGGGTAGCCTGAGCGAAGGCACCGCCGGACATGACATTGTACAGGCCCAGGATGGTAGTGCTCTGGCTCTCCAGATAGACCTTCAGGAGCTCCACGTTAACAAAGGGAACGGTGATAGCGTTGCCGATACGGAAGATCAGCAGCATGAGGAGTGTAAAGATGATCTTCTTCCGCAGCTCGGGGATGCCCCATGCTTTGCGAATCGTCTGGATCACGTTACATCACCTCTGCCTTTCCGCCAGCTGCCTCGATTGCCTCCTTGGCAGACTTGGAGAAGGCAGAAGCACGGACAGTCACCTTCTTGGTGACCTTGCCGTTACCCAGAACCTTGTAGCCATAAACACACTTGGACAGGATGCCCTTGGCCAGCAGAGCCTCGGCAGTGACGGTCTCACCGTCCTCAAAAGCGTTCAGGGCGTTCAGGTTGATGATCTCCAGGGGCTCAGCAAACACGTTGTTGAAGCCGCGCTTGGGGATGCGGCGGGACAGGGGCATCTGGCCGCCTTCGAAGCCAACGCGGACCTTGCCGCCGGAACGGGCCTTCTGGCCCTTGTGGCCGCGGCCTGCGGTCTTGCCGTTGCCGCTGCCGGCGCCGCGGCCCTTGCGGTAAGCGCTGCGGACAGAACCCTCAGCGGGAGACAGTTCGCTCAGTTTCATTCGTTGTTACCTCCCTCTTCGGTGATCTGCAGCAGATAGCCGATCTTGGCGACCTTGCCGCGGGTCTGGTCGTTGTCGGGCTGCACGGTGATGTCACCGATCTTGCGC
>CAZQJD010000163.1:0-3788 GCA_964593575.1 uncultured Oscillibacter sp. | reverse complement strand
GCCAGCAGGTCACTCTGCTCAACAAGTACATGAACGAGGCCCTGGAGGGCACCGGCTTCGGTTCCATCGAGCTGAAGGCCATCGACAACCTGGCTGCCCGCTATGAGGACGTCTACAACGGCGTCTACGCCATCGGCTGGGGCGCCTGGGGCGGCGCTGCCTTCTATCCCTTCACCATGTTCCGCGTGTACTGCGATGACGACTATGTCTCCTACATCCACGAGGGCGGCTGCTGGGATCCCGCTTCCGAGCTTCTGACTCTGACCATCAACGGTGAGGAAGTCACCATGACCTGGAAGGAATGGTCCAAGTGCATGACCGGTACCGGCAAGTACGCTGATGCCGACAACAAGACCAAGCTCGCCATCCTGGCCGGCATCGAGGAGAACTTCCTGAAGTTCTACTACTGCATCCCCATCTGCACCACCACCTCTTGCTCCATGCTGTCCTACAAGACCAGCTACTACACTGAGAACTACAGCATCATGTACGGCTTCGGCGGCCTGCGTCTGCAGCAGCCCAACTACACTGATGCCGAGTGGGCTGATTACGTTGCCAGCCAGGGCGGCACTCTGGCTTACTAATAAATAATTAGTCGGCTTTTGTGCTAACCTAAGCAATACCATGAGCCAGGAGGGGCTTATGCCCCTCCTGGCTTGGTTGGTGTTATGAAGCGCCCTTCCCGGCGCTGTCCCACGCGGGGCTTGCGGAAAGGGAAGGGGGCTGAAATATAAATACGACTACGATCTCCTGCTTTCACTACTGTTTTTCGCTCTGGACTGCTGGCGGATCAAACAGTCCGCAGCGAAGAACAGCAGTTGAGCCCTGGTTTAACATCAAGTAAAGGAGTTAATGCATATGAGAATGGCCAAATACGTCATCAAGAGAATTCTTCTGATGCTGTTTGTCCTCTTTGTTATCGTCACCATGGCATTTATGCTTGTCCGGATGCTGCCCCGCACGCTGCCGGAAGGCAATGCCGCCCAGCAGCAGATCGTTCTGCTTCGTTGGGACGAGCTGGGCTATAATGAGCCGTTGCTGGTGCAATACGGAATCTATCTCAAGAATATTTTCACAAAATGGGACTTCGGCACCTCCTGGAACATCGATTACATGGAGCCCGTCTGGAACCTGCTGGTGAACAGACTGCCGCCCACCGTTCTGGTCAATTTCTACTCCCTGATTTTCTCTATCCCCATTGGCATTATGCTGGGTATCTACGCCGCCATCAAGAAGAACCGCTGGCAGGACTCTTTGATCAGTACCTCGGTCATGATCTTTGTATCGGTGCCCAGCTATGTGTACGCCTTCCTGGTGCAGTATATCTTCTACTTTAAGCTGGGTTGGCTGCCCCTGACCGTCTCCTCCCTGGCCGATGCCGGGGGAACCTGGTTCAGCGGGAAGATGTTCTTCTCCATGATCGCGCCCATCCTGGCCCTGTCCTTCGGCACCATTGCCGGTCTGGCCCGCTTCACCCGTGCCGAGCTGACCGAGACTCTGACCTCTGACTATATGCTGCTGGCCCGCACCAAGGGTCTGACCCGCGGCCAGGCCACCTCCCGCCACGCTCTGAAGAATGCCATGGTGCCCATCCTGCCCATGATCATCTCTTCCTTCGTTGGCATTCTGGGCGGCTCCTTCGTCATTGAGAAGATCTTCTCCATCCCCGGCGTGGGCAACCTGTATGTGAACTCTATTTTCCAGCGTGACTACGATGTGTTTATGATCGATAGCATCTTCTATACCTTCATCAGCCTGCTGGCCAATATTCTGGTTGATATCAGCTACGGCTTCATCGATCCGCGCATCAGAATGGGGGAAAAGTAATATGGCAGAACATTATAATATCCCCAAGGAAAAGTTCTCATTTGTCCATGAGAATGAGCGGATCCATGACAAGAAGTTTGAGGACAAGCCCATTGGCTACTTTAAGGATGCCTGGATCCGTTTCCGCAAGAGCAAAGCCTCTGTGGTTGCGGCCATCATCATCGTTCTGATCATTCTGTTCTCTCTCCTGACTCCGCTGCTGATCACCACCCACGACAATTCCTTCATGGCTACCCAGTATGCCAGAAAGCCTGCCCGTGTGACCTGGCTTCGTGACACCATCGGTATCATGGACGGCGGTGTGGACCGCACCGTCACTGAGGCTGAGCTGCTCCGTCTGGTCTCCATGGGTATTGGCGCTGCCAACGTCGACGGCAATGCAGCCACTCTGGAGGATGGTCTGGAGAATTATTACCAGCCCGTTATGGAAGTGAGCGATCCCATTGTCGTTCTGGACGCCCGCAAGAAGGAAGTCAATAACTACGATATCCGTGTGGACACCTATCTCGAAGTGGGCTTCCTCTATATGTCCATTGAGCAGTCTGAGCTGCAGGACATCCTTGACTTTGAGGAAGAGTCCGGTCTGAAGGTGCTGTATCCTCTGGTGGAAAACAACGAGTTTAACCCCGATGCCACAGACGCCAACAACTGGTACAAGGCCAAGAAGGTGGGTTATCCCGTCACCACCTCCGCCACCGGCTCCACCATCAACCTCACCTACGGAGAGGGTATGGTTCTGGAGGACAACTACAAGCGGGATGAAGACGGCAACGTGAAGTACTACGAGTACAGCGGCGGCGGTACTGCCGAAACTGCCCAGTTCAAGATCCGCGTGCTGTACTACAACTACTATCAGTACAAGTACGGCTTCGAGCCCAACTATATCATGGGCACCGAGTCCCAGGGCTATGACATGGCTCTGCGTATTGCCGACGGCATCCAGCTGTCCCTGATGATCGCCATTTTCGTGTGCGTGGTCAACTTCGTTCTGGGTGCTCTGTACGGCGCCGTTGAGGGTTACTACGGCGGCACTCTGGACCTGATTCTGGAGCGTATTTCCGACATTCTGAACGGTGTGCCCTTTATCATTGTGGCATCGCTGTTCCAGATCCATCTGGCCTCCAAGGTGGGCGCGCTGCCCAGCTTGCTGTTTGCCTTCGTGCTCACCGGCTGGATCGGCACTGCCTACCGCGTCCGTACCCAGTTCTATCGTTTCAAGAATCAGGAATATGTCATGGCTGCCCGGACTCTGGGTGCCCGTGACCGCCGGATCATCTGGAAGCACATCTTCCCCAATACCCTGGGTACCATCATCACCTCTTCCGCTCTGGCTATCCCCAGCACCATCATGTCCGAGAGTATGCTCTCTTATCTGGGCATCGTGAAGCTGGGCGGCGCCAGCGGTACCTCTCTGGGTACTCTGCTGGCTGACGCTGAGAGCCGCTGGATCCAGTTCCCCCATCTGATGCTGTATCCCGCTCTGGTGATCTCTCTGCTGATGATCTGCTTCAATCTGTTTGGTAATGGCCTGCGCGACGCGTTCAACCCGTCGCTGCGTGGTGTGGAGGACTGAGATTATGGATAAAATTCTTGAAGTAAAGAATCTAAAAATCTCCTTCCGTACCTCCAGCGGTACTCTGAAGGCTGTTCGTGACATCTCCTTTGATCTGGAGCGGGGCAGAACTCTGGCCATCGTAGGCGAGTCCGGTTCCGGCAAGTCTGTTACCTCCAAGGCCGTTCTGGGCATTCTGGCCGGTAACTCCATCATCGAGGGCGGCGAGATCCTCTATGACGGCAGAGACCTGCTGAAGATCTCCGAAGAGGAGATGTGCACCATCCGCGGCAACCGTGTGTCCATGATCTTCCAGGATCCGCTGTCCTCTCTGAACCCCATCGTCAAGATCGGCCGTCAGATCACAGAGGCCATGCTGCTCAAGAACAAAGGCAATCGCCGCACCGCG
>CAZQJD010000162.1:0-3791 GCA_964593575.1 uncultured Oscillibacter sp. | reverse complement strand
GAAGCTGCCATCGAGCTGATCATGCGCGGTCACCGTCTGGTGGCAGACGATGCGGTAGAGATCCGCCGCATTTCCAACGAGTTGGTGGGCTGTGCGCCGGAGGTGATCCGTCATTATATCGAGCTGCGAGGGATCGGTGTGATTGATGTGCGGCAGCTGTTTGGTATGCGTGCCATCAAGGATGATGCGCAGATCACACTGGTAGTTACCCTGGAGCCGTGGGATGATACCAAGTTTTATGACCGGCTGGGTATTGATATCCAGTATATGGAGATCATGGATGTAAAGATCCCGTGGGTCACGATCCCGGTGCGTCCCGGTCGAAACTTGGCCAGTATCGTGGAAGTGGCAGCTATGAACAACCGCCATCGCCGCTATGGATACAATGCGGCGGAGGAGCTGGTGCGCCGTGTGGATGAGCGTGCCAAAGGAATGGTCTGAGAAGTATTTGATATCAGGAGGAAGCCTGTGAGTTGGTTTGAGAAGCTGGATGCCATGCTGGCGGCGGAGCTGCCTGCGCTGCAGAGTGTGAATGATGAACCCATGAGCCGCCACACCTCCTTTGCTGTCGGCGGCCCGGCCAAAAGAATGGCCTTTCCGGATAGTGCGGAACAGATGGTTCGGCTGATGGAGATCGCCGCAGTCTGTCGGGCGCATCCGCTGGTCATCGGCAAGGGCTCCAATTTGCTGGTGGCGGATGAAGGTCTGGATCGGTTGGTGATCGACACATCAAAGGCGATGGTGAAGATAGAAGAAGCGGAGGCGGGCGTCCTGCGGGCTGAAGCCGGCGTTTCTCTGGCGCAGCTTGCTGTGTTTGCACAGCAGCGTGGACTAACGGGGCTGGAGTTTGCCCATGGTATTCCGGGCACTGTGGGCGGCGCCATGTGCATGAATGCCGGTGCCTATGACGGAGAGATGAAGCAGGTGGTACGCAGTGTGACGCTCCTGCAGCCCAGCACAGGTGTATGCACGCTTTCTAACGAAGAAATGAAATTTGCCTATCGCCGCAGCATCCTGACGGATCATCCGGATTGGGTGGTACTGTCTGTGGAAGTGATGCTGCAGCCGGGTGATCCGGAGAAGATCCGGGCGCGGATGACAGAGCTGATGACCCGCCGCAGAGCCAGTCAGCCGCTGGAGTTCCACAGTGCCGGCAGTACCTTCAAACGGCCTGTGGGACATTATGCCGGCGGCCTTATTGATCAGTGCGGTCTCAAGGGCTTGACGGTGGGCGGTGCTCAGGTGTCAGAAAAACACGCCGGCTTTGTGATCAATCGGGGCGGGGCCACCTGCGCGGATATTCTAAAGCTGATCCGACAGGTACAGGCGCGTGTCAGGGAAGAAACAGGGGTCGATCTGGAGCCGGAGGTTCGTATCGTGATGCATGACTGCTGAGAGAAGAAAGAACAGGTGAAATGGTATGGAATTTCTGATTATTTCCGGCTTGTCCGGTGCGGGAAAAAGCAAAGCGGCATCCTTTCTGGAGGATATCGGCTTCTATATCGTGGATAACATGCCTGCAGTCATGATGGTGAAATTTGCGGAGTTTTGCACAAAGGGCATTAACAGCCGCTATGACCGGATCGCACTGGTATACGATGTGCGTACCACCAATTCCCCCACTGAGCTTTTCGGTGTGATGGAAAAGCTGGCGGCAATGGGTGTTGCATCCCGTATGCTGTTTATGAACGCAACGCCGGAAACGGTGATCAAACGCTATAAGGAAACCAGACGTCGGCACCCTCTCAGCGATGAGAGCGTGTCGCTGGAAGAAGCTGTGCTCCGTGAGCGGGAGATGATGGAGCCGCTGCTGCAGCGCGCGGATCACGTCATTGATACCTCTTATATCAGCACAGCGCAGCTTCGCGGTGAGGTGCTGCGGCTTTTTGACGCCCATGGAGAAAAAGGGAAGATGGCGGTGAGTGTGACCTCGTTCGGCTTTAAGTACGGCCTTCCCATGGAGGCGGATCTGGTACTGGATGTCCGTTTTATGCCAAATCCCTATTATGTGGAAACGCTTCGCAATAAGACCGGTCTGGATCCCGATGTGCGCGATTATGTGTTCGGTTTTCCGCAGACTTGTGAATATGTAGAAAAGCTGAAGGACCTCATTCGGTTTTCGCTGCCGCACTATATGGAGGAAGGGAAGACCGTGCTGGTGATCGCCATTGGCTGTACCGGCGGACACCATCGGTCCGTTGCGGTGGCAAGAGAAGTAGCGGAGTACATACGCACATTGGCTTACCCGGTTTCCGAGAATCATCGCGATATGACAAGAGGCTGATTTGTCAGACTGTCAGACGGAAAGGTGAGAAGTACGGCTATGATGAAGCACAGTCATTCCCGTGGCACCGGCCCCAGGATCGCTGTTATCGGCGGCGGTCACGGGCTGGCCAATATGCTGCGCGGACTGAAAAACTATACAGACAATCTTTCTGCGATCGTAACTGTGGCTGATGACGGCGGCGGTTCCGGTCGCCTGAGAGAAGATTTGGGAATGCTGCCTCCGGGAGATATCCGCAACTGCATGGTGGCGCTGGCAAATACGGAGCCTATTATGCGGGAGCTGCTGAATTATCGGTTTTCAGAGGGTGAGCTGGCAGGACAGAGCTTCGGCAATCTCTTTTTGGCGGCTATGAATGGTGTGTCGCCGTCCTTCGACGTGGCGGTACAAAGAATGAGCCAGGTGCTGGCCATTACCGGCAGAGTCCTGCCGGTCACCACTGCGGATGTACAGCTGGAAGCGGAGTTTGAAAACGGTGCATCGGTGACGGGAGAGTCCAAGATATTCCGATGCAAAAAGGAGAATGACTGTCGGATCCGCTGTGTACGCCTGAAGCCGGAAAAACCAAGGGCGCTGCCGGAGGCTCTGGATGCCATCCGCGATGCGGATATGATCGTATTGGGGCCCGGCAGCCTGTATACCAGTATCATTCCGAATCTGTTGGTAGACGGTATTCCGGAGGCGATCCGTCAGTCGGATGCACTGAAGGTCTATGTCTGCAATGTGATGACGCAGGACGGAGAGACGGAGGGATACACGGCGGCAGACCACGTTTCCGCGCTGTTCCAGCATGGAGGAAAGGGCCTCTTTGATATTTGTCTTACCAACTCCACGCCAATTCCCGGGGAGATCGCGGCGCGTTATGCCTTGGAAGGGGCAGAGCCGATCTTTTGTCAAGAAGGGATCTGTCTGAAAAACAATGTGGAGATCCTGTGTCGGCCTGTTGCTGTCATCAAAGACGGGTTCGTGCGCCATGAGGCTGCCGGATTGGCCAGAGCGCTGATGCAGATCTATACAGACCGAGCGATCCGCATTGCAGGTGAAAACGCTTATCGGTTGGAACCAAAGGATCGCTGATAGAGAACATATGGGAGGCTGCTGTGTCTTTTTCCTATGATACCAAAAATGAATTGTGCCGTCTGCCGGTTCAGCGTCAGTGCTGCGCCAGGGCGGAGGCATATGGGATCCTGCTGTACTGCAATACGTTCTCATCCAGAGAAATACGGATCATTACGGAAAACCCGCAGTTTGCGGGCAGGATCCCAAGACTTTTTCACAAAGCATTCGGCTTGAAATTTGACCGTTTGCCGGAACCGGAGCAGCCGGGAAAGCTGATCTTCCAGATGACGGAACAGAAGAAGCTGGATCATATCATCAATACGTTTGGCTACGATCCGCAGCAGAATGCTGCATTGCATATCAATTTTGGAATATTGGAGGATGAGTGCTGTCGCGCGGCATTCCTGCGGGGCGTGTTCTTTGCCGGCGGAAGCATCACAGATCCGCT
>CAZQJD010000161.1:0-3883 GCA_964593575.1 uncultured Oscillibacter sp. | reverse complement strand
GGGAACCATCCAGCTGAACCGGCGGCTGCAGGAGGCGCTGAACCCCCGTTCTCCCGAAAAGCGGGAGGTGCTCTGGGGCGAGCGGCTGTTCCGTGTGGGCGACCGCATCATGCAGACCCGCAACGACTACGATGTGGTGTGGGAAAAGCGTGACGGCACCGTGGGCACCGGCGTGTTCAATGGGGACGTGGGCCGCATTGAGGACATTGATCCCTCCGGCGAGCTCATCACCCTGTGCTTCGATGACCGGACGGCTATCTATACTACGGAGATGCTGACGCATCTGGATCTGGCCTATGCCCAGACCATCCACAAGGCACAGGGCAGCGAGTACCGTGCGGCGGTGCTGTGCGTTATGCCCTCGGCCCCCTCCCTGATGGTGCGGGGCGTGCTGTATACCGCCATCACCCGTGCCAGAGAGCTGTTGGTGCTGGTGGGCGACGACGCGGCCATCCGCTCTATGGCGGAGAATGACCGCCGGCAGCGGCGGTATTCCGGCCTCCGGTGGCGGCTGGTGCATCACGACGATTAAAGAAGACGGTGTCAGGTGGTGCCTGATGCCGTTTCTTTCTTTGCAGCTATGTCCGCAGCTGCACTGCGGGGAGCGTTTGAACCCCCCATTTCTCTTTTGGTCTTGCCAAAAGAGAAACGGGCCGTTCACGGTCAAAAGAAAAGGCGCTTGGTGCAGACCTACACAAAATGTCTTTCTATTGCGGTCTGCACTTTCGTCAGCCTGTACCCATCAACGGAAGCACTGACTCTGCAACCCCGCCGCGCTTTCCGCTTCGCTAAGCGCTCATGCGGCGCTGTTTTGGTGGCGTTGCATCTCTCTGGGAGGGGCATCCAAAGAGGAGGGCCGCAGCCCGCCCCTTTGTGTCGTTTCGAGGGGGTCTGGGGGGAAAATCGAAATCCCCCCAGGATTTCTTTTTGGTGTGGACCGTTTTTCTTTCTAAAAAATGGGGGCACATTCACGCGCAGGAACTGCGCAACAATATTAGCAATATGGCCAAATAATAGCCATATTGAAAGCGAATAGAAAAGACCATAATGGATCTGTAAAGAGGTGGCGACAATGATTTGCTATGATCCGTTATGGGAAACCATGAAAGCGCGGCAGGCGACGACCTATACACTGCGTGTAAAGCATAATATCAGCCATGCGACGGTGCAGAGACTGCAGGCCAACCAGCCGGTGTCAACACATACGCTGGATAAGCTGTGCAGGATTCTGGACTGCCAGCTGGAGGATATTGCGAAATATATTCCCGATAAGGAGTAAAGGCAGATGCGTTGATTGAAGCATCTGCCTTTCCAATAGAATGAAAGCAAGAGAAGGACCAAAATGGGTTCGATTTTGCGGAGGAATCGTACTATGGAACAAAAGATCAAGCAGGACATCTGCATCGGAACCAATATCCGGGCAATTCGAAAGAGCAAGAAGATCAAGCAGGTGGATCTGGTGCGGCTTCTGCAACTGGAGGGCGTGGAAATGACGCGGGAAACGCTGGTGAAGATCGAGCGCGGCATCCAGCATATCAAGGCGTCGCAGCTGCGGGGAATTCGGGATGCGCTGCAGGTCTCCTATGACGATTTGCTGGCCGAAAAATGAGACTGAACGCCAAATTATTAGACCTCTTCTTTCCGCCCAAATGCCCCTTCTGCGGAAAGGTGACGAAAGGCCACACTGTTTGCCCCGTCTGCCGGAAGAACCTGCCGTGGACGGAGGGAAGGGAGGTCGTCCGAAAGCTGTCCGCAAACGTGGTCTGCGCCGCGCCGCTGTGGTATGAGGATGCGGTGCGGGCGGGACTCCTGCGCTACAAGTTTGAAGGCGGCGTTGCTGCGGCGGACGCGCTGGGTGAACTGGCGGCCCGCTGTGCCGCTGAGGAGTTTTCCGGTGAGTTTGACACCGTCACATGGGTGCCGGTGGGGCCGAAGCGCCTGAAAAAGCGCGGCTACGACCAGACGCGGCTGTTGGCGGAGGCTGCCTGCCGCCTGTGGGAAACGCAGGCGGTGCAGCTGCTGCGCAAGAGCGTGGACAATCCGCCCCAGTCAGGGTTAAAGGACGCCGCTGCCCGACGGGCCAATGTGCTGGGCGTCTACGAGGCGCTGCCCGGTGTGGAAGGGAGGCATATCCTGCTGGTGGATGATATCATCACCTCCGGCGCTACCCTGCTGGAGTGCGCCTGTACTCTGATGGATGCCGGCGCCGCGTCGGTGCGGTGCGTGACGCTGGCGGCGGTCAGGCAGGACAGACGGGATGGAAAACGCAAAAACTGTGCAGAATAGGAAAGAACTCCGCGGCAGAGCTCAGGCTCTGCCGCGCGGCCGTTGGCTTTCGTGCCTTACGGATACGGCGTGCCCCCTGCGGGTGCCGCAAACGTTGGCAAACGTTGGCAAACGTTCACAGAATGTTCTTGCAAATTTACAGTGCGGTCAGTATAATTATACTGAATTAAAATACGCGGCGCGGCACCGCGTCTGCAATATCAGTCCTGAATGACGAATGAGGTGCAATATGTCCATGATCAAGGATATCGGTATCGACCTGGGAACCGCATCGGTTCTGGTGTATGTAAAAGGTAAGGGCATCGTGCTTAACGAGCCCTCCGTGGTGGCAATGGATAAGAATACCGGCAAGCTGCTGAAGGTAGGCAAGGATGCGCAGGCTATGCTGGGCCGTACTCCCGGCAACATCGTGGCGATCCGTCCCCTGCGTGAGGGTGTGATCTCCGACTATGACATGACGGAGAAGATGCTCAAGGAGTTTATCAGGAAGGTGGCCGGCTTCCAGCTCATCAAGCCGCGCCTGCTGATCTGTGTGCCCTCCGGCATCACGGAAGTTGAAGAGCGCGCCGTCATCGATGCAGGCATTCAGGCCGGCGCCCGGAAGGCCTATCTTATTGAGGAACCTGTGGCGGCAGCCATCGGCGCCGGTATCGATATCACCCTGCCCAACGGCCACATGGTGGTGGACATTGGCGGCGGCACCGCGGATATCGCCGTTATCTCTTTGGGCGGCGTGGTGGAGTCCGCTTCCATCAAGATCGCCGGCGACCAGCTCAACGAGTCCATCGTCAAGTATATGCGCCGCAAGCATAATCTGCTCATCGGTGAGCGTACCGCTGAGGAGATGAAGATCAAGATCGGCTGTGTGTTCCCCAAGGATGAGGAGGAGAGCATGGAGGTCAAGGGCCGCTGCCTGCTCACCGGCCTGCCCAAGGAAGTCACCGTCACCTCCACGGAGATGATGGATGCCTTTGAAGAGCCTGTGGAGCGCATCGTGGAGGCCATCCACTCTGTTCTGGAGCGTACGCCGCCCGAACTGGTGGCGGACATCTCCGATAACGGCATCACCATGACCGGCGGCGGTTCTCTGGTGGCCGGCTTCGACAAGCTTATCACCGCCCGCACCGGCATCCACACCTATATCGCGGAGGACGCGATATCCTGCGTGGCCATCGGCACCGGCAAGAGCCTGGACTCTCTCAGCAACATGCAGGATGGTACCATGAACCTCAGCCGCCGCAGACAGATGAACTAAAAACCGACAAAACGGGCACCGCTTCGGCGGTGCCCGTCAGCTTGTCGAAAAACCCAAAACTGTGCTCGGAACCTGCAAAATGCAGGGGGGAGCTCGAGGGGGCGAAGCCCGCCTCGAATTGGACCAAATGCCCCGAAATCCCTTGCAACGCAAGGGTTGAGGCGAGCGAAGCGAGGATTTTTGTGCTGCACAGCAGCACAAAAATCTGGCATTATTCAGGCTGTCAAAAAGTCCAAACGGACTTTTTTGACAGCCTGACGGGCACCGCTTCGGCGGTGCCCGTCATGTTTGGTATGACGGGCATGTCCCGAAGCTTGGGTGGAAGTCCCAAGGGGCGTAGTT
>CAZQJD010000160.1:0-3901 GCA_964593575.1 uncultured Oscillibacter sp. | reverse complement strand
TGATAGAGCTTTGCGCCGTAGTTGAAGCCGCACACAGGCTGGAAACCCTGACCGAAGCCGGTGACGGCGGAGGTGGCAGTCTGCATGGCACGGTTCACCACGCTCATGGCGGCGATGGCGGCGTCGCCGAAGGGACCCGCGCACTGGTTCAGCACGATGCCGGAGATGGCGCTGAGCCCGTTGCGGCCGAGGGAGGGCAGGCCGCCCCGGGAGATCTCCCGGAAATTGGCGGGTGTCAGCCGTGCCCGTTTGAGATGAATGGCCAGATTGCTGCCCCGTGAGCACATCACCAGCAGGATGCAGAAGCTGATGAACTGACTGATGATGGTGGCCAGCGCTGCACCGGCTACTCCCAGATCAAAGGCGAAGATGAAGATGGGGTCTAAGATCATATTCAGGATACCGCCGGTGGTGATGCCGATCATGCCGTACATGGCGCTGCCCTGCAGGCGCAGCTGGTTGTTGAGGGTCAGGGAGGAACACATCCACGGCGCGCCGATGAGGATGATGCCCACATAGCTCTTGGCGTAGGGCAGGATGGTCTCCGTGGAGCCCAGCAGCAGTGCCAGCGGCTCCAGAAACAGCAGGCCCAGCACGGCAATGAGCGCACCGGTGAGGAAGGAGAAGCAAAAGCCGGTGGCGGCCATTTCCGAAGCGCCCTCATAGTGCTGGCTGCCCAGTGCACGGGAGATGTAGTTGCCGGAGCCATGTCCGTAAAAGAAGCCGGTGGCCTGGATGACGGACATCAGAGAGAAGGCCACGCCAACAGCGCCGGTGGCGCTGTTGCTGTTCAGCTGTCCCACGAAGAAGGTGTCCGCCGTGTTGTAAATGGCGGTGATCATCATGCTGATGATGCAGGGGACCGCCAGCTGGCAGATCAGCTTGCCAACGGGTTCCTGTGTCATCCGGATATGCTTTGCAGTCTGCTTGTCCAAAGCAGCATCCCTCCTTATGCTGTTCCGTGTGACCGTTACACGGTCTGGAACAGATAGAATTTCAGGTAGTTGGTTTCCTCCACGCCCCAGAGGATGGGATGGTCACAGCATTGCTGTCGTGCTTCGATCTGCCGCAGCTGCACGCCGGCGTCCCGGGCGGCGGAGCGGAGCATCTCCAGGAATTTTTCCTCCGTGGCGAAGTGTGAGCAGGAGCAGGTGGCCAGATATCCGCCCCGGGGCAGCAGCCGCATGGCCCGGTAGTTGATCTCCTTGTAGCCGGTCATGGCGTTGTGAACTGTCTTTCGTGATTTGGTGAAGGCCGGAGGATCGAGAATGATGAAATCGTACTTCCGGGGTTCCTTTTCCAATGCCGGCAGCAGGTCAAACACGTTGGCGCAGACACATTCCATCCGGTCGGAAAGACCGTTGCGTTCCGCGTTGGCCCGTGCCATGGCCACGGCGGACTCGGATACATCCACGGCGGTGACGTGGGCGGCGCCGCCCATGGCGGCGTTCAGTGCGAAGGAGCCGGTATGGGTGACGCAGTCCAGCACGGTGCGGCCCTTGGCCAGCCGTGCCACCGCCAGACGGTTGTACTTCTGGTCCAGGAAAAAGCCGGTTTTCTGTCCGTTCTCCACATCCACCAGATAGCGGACGCCGTTTTCGCAGATATCTGTCACGGGAGAGTCAGGCGGCGTTTCGCCGGGCAGGGGATACCAGCCCTTGCCCTGGGCAAGCCCCTCTTTTTCCCGTAGAGCATCGTCGTTGCGCTCGAAAACGCCCCGGATGACCTGACCGTCTTCGCGGAGAATGCGCACCAGCATGGGCAGCAGCAGATCCTTGCGGACCTCCATGCCCACCGACAGCACCTGCACGGAAAGCAGATCATGGAACCGGTCCACCGTCAGGCCGGGGAAGGCGTCGGCCTCGCCGAAGATGACGCGGCAGCAGTCCAGATCCTGGGGCTGCAGCACGGTTTTGCGGTACTCCCATGCCCAGCGGAGCTTCCGCTCCCAAAAGGCCTCGTCGAACCGGTCATTGGCGTTGCGGGAAAGGAGGCGCACCCGGATCTTGGACACCTGGGACACCATGCCGGTGCCCAGATACCGCCCCTTGCGGCTGAGAACATCCACCAGGCCGCCGTTTTCCACAGTGCCTTCCATGTCGGTGATCTCCTCGGCATAGACCCACGGATGCCCACGCAGGATGGCGTTTTCCGCCTTGGGAGTGACGGTATAGCGGGGATAGCTGCGCTCTGCTTTCATAGAAAGATTTCCTTTCAGATGTACTGAATATATTGTAACTTTAGCACATTTTTTTCACCGCTGCCACATAAAAATGGATGATGAGCAAATAAAGTTCATTTTCGACCTATGGAAAGGAAGAACGCCATGCCAATCATCTATCTCAGTCCTTCCACGCAGGATTGGAACCCTTATGTAACGGGAAGTGGTTCTGAAGAGTACCACATGAACCAGATCGCGGATGCCATGACGCCGTATCTGCTCAGCAGCGGCATCCAGTATACCCGGAATTCTCCCAGCATGACGGCGGGCTCCTCTATCCGTCAGGCCAACAACGGCTATTATGATCTGTATCTTGCGCTGCACTCCAATGCCTCCGGAGAAGGAAGCTACGGCGCAAACCGGGGGATCATTGCCTTTTATTATCCCGGAAGCGGGGAGGGGGAACGGGCGGCAGAGATCTTTGCCGCAAATCTGCGGGAGATCTATCCGCTGCCAAGCAATGTGACCACGCGTCCAACCACTACGCTGGGGGAGGTGAAGCTATCCCGGTTTCCGGCGGTGCTGCTGGAGATCGGCTACCACGATAACCGGGCGGACGCGCAGTGGGTGGAGAACAACACCACGGCCATTGCGCAGAATCTGGTGCGTTCACTGACGGAGTTTTTCGGTATCCCCTTCATCTGGCCGCAGGCTGTGCGTCAGGGCACGGTCAGCGTCAGTTACGGAACGCTGAACCTCCGCAGCCGGCCTGCGCCCACCGGTTCTATCATCGCCAACATTCCTTCCGGTGCATCGGTGACGGTGTACGGTGAGTGGGAGGGTTGGTATGTGGTCCATTACGGCGTGTATGTGGGGTACGCGGCGGCACAGTATATTGTGCTGAAATAACAAGAATTGCACATTTTTCCTTGACAGTTGGGGTGCGAACGATTAAACTGTATTGGGAATCTTATTATGGGATTAAAGGGGATTTTCCCATGATTGTTTTCTGAGCGACCGAAAGGTCAACGTTCGTACACATCTATGCGAGAAACAGGAGGTAGTCAATCGTGTTATATGCCGTGATCGGACTGATTGTCGGCGCCGCGATTTTCTTCCCTCTCGGTATCTATTATCGCAAGACCGTTTCTGAAAAGGAAATCTCAAGCGCAGAAGAAGAAGGCAAGCGCATCATCAATGAAGCCATCAAGAGTGCAGAGACCAAGAAGAAAGAAGCACTGCTGGAAGCAAAAGAGGAGATTTTAAAGAGTCGCAGCGAATACGAGAAGGAAGAAAAGAGCCGCAGAGCCGACCTGCAGAGACAGGAAAACCGTCTGCAGCAGAAGGAAGAGACCCTGGACCGCAAGACTGACGCCATCGAGAAGAAGGAAGAGGCTCTTGCCCAGAAGCATGCCCAGGCCGACAAGGAGCTTGAGGAGATCAAGGTCGTCAAGCGCAGCCAGACCGAGATGCTGGAGCGCATTTCCGGCTTCACTGCCGAGGATGCCAAGCAGTACCTGATCTCTCAGGTGGAATCTGAAGTGACCCATGAGACCGCCCTCAAGATCAAGGAAGTCGAAGCCCGCATGAAGGAAGAATGCGATCAGCGCGCCCGCGAAGTGGTGGCACAGGCCATCCAGCGCTGCGCCGCCGATCAGGTGGCCGAAATGACCGTCAGTGTGGTTCCCCTGCCCAATGACGAGATGAAGGGCCGTATCATCGGCCGCGAGGGCCGCAACA
>CAZQJD010000159.1:728-3926 GCA_964593575.1 uncultured Oscillibacter sp. | reverse complement strand
AAAATCTGGTGCGCATCAACGACAAGATCGGTGAGCTGGAACTGCAGGTGGAGCCTCTGCGCAAGCAGGCGGAAAAGGCGAAAACATACCTGATCCTCCGGGACGAGCTGCGTGTGCTGGAGATTTCCGTCTGGCTCAGCAATCTGGATGACCTGAAGGTCAGCGCCAGACAGCTGCAGGCAGATCTGGAGGCAGCGGAGACGGCCAGAAACGAAGCGAAAGCGAAGGTGGAGGCGCTGTTTGCAGCCGGCGAAGAGTACGGCGAGAAAATGCGCGCCAAGGATATCGAGGCAGAGGGGATCCGGGGAGAGGCTTCTCGGCTGGACGGATTGCTGGCGGAGCGTGAGTCTGCCGTAGCCGTTCTGGAGACCACCATTGCCCATCAGCGGGAGACCATTGCCCTTGCCCAGCAGGAGTTGGAGGAGCGCGGCGACCGCGCTGCCGCTTTGGAAGAGCAGATCGCGGGGCAGGAACAGCGGGTGGACGAGATCGACGCCCGTTCTGCAGAATTGAATGAGGCGCTGGACGAGCTGCTGCGTCAGGCTGCCGAGGCTGCTGCCCAGGCAGGCGGCGCTCAGGCGGAAGTGGATGCGCTCCGGGGTCGGGAGGCACTGGCTGTGGCAGCCGCTGCCGACGCCAGAGCAGAGCTGTCTGCCGCGGCGGCGGAGCGGGAGCAGGTGTCCGGGCGCCGTGATACCGTGGAGCGTGAGCTGGCGGCTGCAGAGGAACAGCTGGCTGCCGGCGAGAAGGATGCCAAGGCCAATCGCCGCGCACTGGAAGATGCGCAGGATGAAGTGGTCGCCGCATCCAACATCATCGCAGGTCATAATCTGCGCATGGCGGAGCGCCGCAAGAAGACGGAGGCCGCTTCTGAAACGAGAATGAATCTGGCTATGGAGGTCAGTGCGCTGGACAACCAGATCCGGCTGCTGGAGAAGATGGCCAGAGACTATGAGGGCTTCAACCGTGCCGTCCGGTCTGTGATGCAGGCCAGAGGTGACCTGCGGGGCATCCATGGCCCGGTGGGTAACCTGATGAAGTCGGACAAGCGGTACTCCCTTGCTGTGGAGATCGCATTGGGCGCCGGCCTGCAGAACATCATCGTGGACAGGGAAGAGGACGCTAAGGCGGCCATTGGCTACCTGAAAAAGCGGGACGGCGGCCGTGCCACCTTCCTGCCCATGACCGCTATCCGGGGCGACGAGCTGAACGAGCCGCGCTTGGCCGATGAATTCGGCTATGTGGGCATTGCGTCTCAGCTGGTGGAGTTCGACGAAAAGTATACCCAGATATTCCGGAATCTGCTGGGCCGTACCGTCATCGTGGAGGATCTGGACTGCGGTATCGCCATCGCCAGAAAGTACAATAACCGGTTCCGCATCGTCACGCTGGACGGTCAGGTCATCAACCGCGGCGGTTCCATGACCGGCGGCAGCGTCAGCCGGGATACCGGTGTGCTGAGCCGTGCCGCGCAGCTGACAGAGGTGCGTGCTTCCGCGGCGAAAAAACAGGGAGCGCTGGAAGCTGCGGTACGGGATGAGGAAGTGCTGAAGCGTGAACTGACGGCGGCCTCCTATGAGCTGGAGACTGCGGAAGCTCAGCGCCGTACGGCGGAGGATGAGGTGCTGCGGCTGGAGGGGCGTAAGAATCACTACGACATCCTGCTGTCCGGACTCCGGGATGCACTGGAGAACCTGTCCGGTGAGCAGACTGCGCTGGAAGGCCGTCTGCTGGACATCGCAGCCCGCATCCGCACTGCGGAGGAGCGGTCTGCGGCCAGCGAGAAGGAAGCTGCCGCCTGCCGAGCACAGGCGGAGGAGAAGCTCTCCGGCCAGACGGAGCTGATGGCCCGCAGCGGCGCGTTGGCGGAGGATACCTCTGCACGGAAGGCAGAGCTGGCGGCGCTGGCTGCCGAGCGGGAAACCATCCGGCAGAATATCGTCAGTCTTCACGCACTGCTGGAGCAGATCGGCGGTGACCGTGAAGAAAAGGCGCGTCAGGCGGAGATCTGCCGCACAGGGATCGCGGCAGCCGAGAAGGAGATTGGAGAGCATCGCGCTGCCATGGAGCAGCTGCGGGAAGAGGGACAGGCGTTCCGCTCCCGCCTGAATGCCATCAACGAGGAAAAGCTGGCGCTGGAGGCAGAGCGTACCGCGGCTACCCGTGCCGGTCAGGAGATGAACGACACGCTGCTGAATCTGCAGAATTCCGCCGGCCGTCTGGAGCAGAAGCTCAACGCTTCGGTGATGGAGGAAAAGCAGATTCTGGATCGCCTGTGGGACTATTACGAGCTGAACCACTCCGACGCACAGGCGCAGCGCATCGAACTGGAGAGCGTGCCCAAGGCCAGCCGCCGGATCGGTGAGCTGAAGCGTGCCATCAGTGCGCTGGGTACGCCCAACATCGGTGCCATCGAGGAGTATGAGCGTGTCAATACCCGTTATACCTATCTCTCTGAGCAGCGGGACGATGTGGAGCATGCCAAGGGTGAACTGGAGGGCGTCATCGAGGAGATCACCCGTCAGATGACGGAGATCTTTGCCGTGCAGTTCAAGCTGCTGGCAGAGAGCTTTGAGACCACCTTCACCGACCTGTTCGGCGGTGGTCACGCCACGCTGGAGCTGGAGGATGAAAAGGATATTCTGGGCTGCGGCATTGAGATCAAGGCGCAGCCGCCCGGAAAGACCCTGAAGACCATCTCGCTGCTCTCCGGCGGTGAGAAGGCTTTCGTGGCCATTGCCCTGTACTTCGCTATTTTGAAGGTACATCCCACGCCGTTCTGCGTCATGGACGAGATCGAGGCGGCGCTGGACGAGGCCAATGTGATCCGGTATGCCCGCTATATGCGCCGCCTTGCCGGAAAGACGCAGTTTATCGTCATCACCCACCGCCGCGGCACCATGGAGGAATCCGACGTCCTCTACGGCATCACCATGCAGGAACAGGGTGTGTCGAAGGTGCTGACCATCAACATGAACGATCTGGCGAAAGAACTGAAGATCAAGTAATGCATGGTGATGCCCCAACAGGGCTCCCACCGCAGCCCAGCAACGCGGGTGCGGTGGGAAAAAGGAGCCGCAAGGGAGCGGAAGGAGTTTTCGCCAGAGGCGGAAACGGAATGAAGCGGACTTTGCGGCGACGATATGCAGGAACAGGGTGTGTCGAAGGTGCTGACCATCAACATGAACGATCTGGCGA
>CAZQJD010000159.1:0-628 GCA_964593575.1 uncultured Oscillibacter sp. | reverse complement strand
AAGAACTGAAGATCAAGTAATTCAGGAGAAATTACCATGAAAATGACTATGGAGCAAAAACGAAAAATCGTCATCGGCGGTGTGGCCATCGGCGCCGTCATGATCCTGCTGGGCAATACGGTGATCAGCATTACAGGACTGATTGTGGCATTTGCCGCGCTGAGCCTGCAGTATGTGTGGTTCCGCTGCAAAAACTGTGGGATATTCATTCAGCTGTGGCACTATAAGGAAGGCGTAGAATGCCCTCAATGCGGTAAAAAACTGGGATAAAGGACGAATACTATGGGTTTCTTTGATAAACTGAAAAAAATCACTGCCAACATCTTCGGCGGCTTCACCGAGGCGGATGAGAGTTTCTTTGAAGAGCTGGAAGAAACGCTGATCCTGGCAGATATGGGCGTGGAAACTTCCACAGAAGCAGTGGAGCAGCTGCGCACACGCTGCCGCAAAGAGAAGCTGCGTTCTCAGGAAGAGGTACGTGAAGCGCTGCGGGATATTTTGGCGGATATGATCACTGTGGATGATTCCGGCCTGAATATTGACACAAAGCCCAGCGTGGTGCTGGTCATCGGCGTCAACGGTGTGGGGAAGACCACCTCCATCGGCAAGCTGGGGCATCAGCTGAAGG
>CAZQJD010000158.1:0-3926 GCA_964593575.1 uncultured Oscillibacter sp. | reverse complement strand
GTAGTAGTGGTGTAGTAACACCACCCTCAAGTCCGAAAAACCTTGATATTACTGGGTTTTTAGAGATTTCTACAAATATTGCCGTGGCATCTGGATTTTTCGGAAATGTGTAAACCATCCCCGCTGCACATTCGCCACACAACCGCCACACCACAGACCACCACAAGCCGCCGTTGCGTCATGCACGGCGGCTTGTGGTGGTCAATATGTTCCATGACTTCGTTGAAAGAATATACCGGATCTGAAATTTTGATGATTCTTTCCATATCCACTGGTAATTTCAGCTGGATTGGTGTACTATACTTTTCGGTGTTGTTTTGTTTCATGGCAGTTTCATTATAACACCATTCGGCTGGTTCCTCCATGGGACCAGCCCTTTTTTGCGAAAAAAGTCAGGAGCTCACCGCGCGGTGAGCTCCTGGTCGTTACGAGACTGTTTTTTACAGCCCCTTTTTTGCATATTCCTCACGTTCCCGCACAAGCTATCCATCGGCGAAAGCCAAAACACTTCTTGCAGGAGGAACCTCTCATGGACAACACTCCCAACACCAGCATCCGCTGCACTGTCAACAACTGTGCCAACCACTGTCAGGATCAGAACTACTGCGCTCTGAACACCGTTCAGATCGGCACCCACGAGACCAACCCCACCGAAGTCCAGTGCGTGGACTGCCAGAGCTTCCGCATGAAATAAGCTCTCTGCCGCAGCGCAGAGCAGGCAAGGCAGGGCGGAAACTTTCCGCACCGTTTTGCCTGTTACATACCACAGTCAGGGGGGAACCGCCGTGAAAAGCATCTGGAAAACCCGGCTGGCCGGCGGCGCAGCGGGTCTTGCCAACGGACTGTTCGGTGGCGGAGGCGGCATGGTGTTCATCCCGCTAATGTCCCGCGCCGACACACTGGAGGGTCGTCAGCTCTTTGCCACCTGCGTGGCGGTGATCTTCCCGGTCTGCGCCGTGTCCGCTGTCATCTATTTCTGGAAAGGCGGTCTCTCTCTTTCCGCCGCATTACCCTATCTGCTGGGCGGTCTGGTGGGCGGCTTTCTGGGTGGTCGGCTGTACGGCAGAGTCTCCACAGTCTGGCTGCGGCGGCTGTTCGCTCTGTTCCTCTTCTACGCGGGGGTGAAATATCTGCTGTGAGCTTTCTTGTTCCCTTCCTCTGCGGGCTGGCGGCAGGCACCATCTCCGCATGGGGCGTGGGCGGCGGCACGCTGCTGCTTCTGGCCATGACACTGCTACTGAAGGTCGATCACCGAACGGCACAGGGCATTAATCTTCTGTTTTTCCTCCCCACCGCCGCCTCCGCGCTGTTTTGCCACTGGAAGGGCGGCTTCCTTCACAGGCCCACCCTCCGGGCCGCCATACCACCTGCGGTACTGTTTTCTCTGGCAGGTGCATGGGTTTCCACCTCTCTGGACGTTGAGATTTTGCGCAAGCCATTCGGTGTTTACCTGCTGGCCTCCGGCATCATGCTGCTCTGGCCGCAGAAGAAGAAAAAATGACCCTCCAGAGGCCCCGGAAGGTCATTTGCTCTTTGTTTTACAGTTCCTGCGCCGTTACCACATTTTCCAGCTGGGTGAGATTGACCATCATATCGTCATAGGCTACCTTGCGGTTCAGCTGCAGAGAGAAGATGGCACAGTCATGGTGTTCCTTCTCCTGAGAGCGGGTCATCTCCATATCCGTGATCTTAGCGCCGGCTTCCCGCATACAACGGATCACTTCGTCCAGAGCGCTGCCACGGTCATATTCCACATACAGCGTCATCTCTCTGGCGCGGCTGCGGATCATCCGGTATTCCACCCGGAAGAACAGCAGCTCTGCCATCAGTACCAGAGCGGTAACGATCACAGCGCCCTCATAGAAGCCTGCGCCGCAGGCGAGACCCACAATGGCCGTGGTCCACATACCGGCGGCGGTGGTGAGGCCCTTGACACGGCGGCGCCGGGTGACAATGATGCAGCCCGCGCCGATGAAACCGATACCGGCCACCACCTGGGCGCCCAGACGCCCCATATCCGTATTGTAATGCATCACCAGCACCAGATACTGTCCGGTAAGCGTGGTCATGGCCGCGCCGAGGCAGATGAGGATATGGGTACGGAAGCCCGCGGGACGGCGTTTGTACTCCCGCTCCAGACCCACAAGTCCACCGCAGGTCACAGCCAGGAGGACACGTACCGTCACCGAGATCAGGTTCATATCCCGCAGGGGATTCAGAAATTCCAGCATACTATGTCCTCCTTCTCAGATCTCTTCAATTGCACAGATGTTTTCCAGTCCGGCAATGTGCGCCAGCACTGCGGTGTGGGGCTGTCTGTCAGGGAGCTGCAGGGTCAGGATGGCGTTGGGGCGCTGCTGGACGCCGCGGGTCTTTTCCCGGTCGATGTCCACATCCACCACCCGGATATTTTTGTCCTTGATATGGCGGACAATGGCGGTAATATCGTCCAGCCGCTCAAACTCCACATAGATGTTCATGTTCCGGCCATTGGCCACGGTCAGTTCCTCCAGCACGGGGAACACCATGATGCACAGCACGATCATGATAAAAGACAGGATCACACCCTCGTAAAAGCCCGCGCCGATGGCAAGACCCGTGCAGGCGGATGCCCAGAGTCCCGCGGCGGTGGTAAGGCCCTTGACCTCCTGCCGTGCCGTCACGATGATGGTACCCGCGCCCAGGAAGCCGATACCGTTGACCACCTGTGCGCCGAAGCGGGCCACATCCGCCTTGACGCCCAGATCCTGCAGCATATCGGCCCATAAGGTGTTGATCATCAGCTCCTCATACTGGCCCAGCAGCATGGCCAGCGCCGCGCCGAGGCACACCAGCATGTATGTACGGAAGCCGGCTGCCCGCCGCTTCCTTTCTCTTTCCAGACCGATCAGGCCGCCGAACAGCATCGCCATGGTCAGGCGCAGCAGGGCGGATGCAAAATTCAGCTCCCGGAAATATTCAAGAATGTTTCCCAGTTCAGGCATAAACCTCTCTCCTCTCTTTCTGCGCCGTTCAAATCGGAATATATGGAAAGCAAGACGGTACTTCCGTACCGCCTTGCTCTTCACTTACTTCAGGTCATCCGCCGACCAAAATCGGGGATCTTCCTATCAGTTGTAGGTAGAAAAGCGCGTTTCTTTTTATCTTAGCACTTTTCGAAGATAGTTGCAACACCCATGCCGCCGCCGATGCACAAAGTAGCCAGACCCTTCTTGGCGTCCTCGCGCTTGGCCAGCTCATGCAGCAGGGTAACGATGATACGGGCGCCGGAAGCACCAACGGGGTGGCCCAGAGCGATGGCGCCGCCGTTGACGTTGACCTTAGCCATGTCGAAGCCCAGCTCGCGGGCAACAGCGATGGACTGAGCAGCGAAAGCCTCGTTGGCCTCGATCAGGTCCAGATCCTCGATCTTCAGGCCGGCCTTGTCCATAGCCTGACGGGAAGCGGGCACGGGGCCAACACCCATGATCTTGGGATCGACGCCGCCCTGGCCCCAGGAGACCAGCTTGGCCATGGGCTTCAGGCCGTACTTCTCAACAGCTTCCTTGGAAGCCAGAACGATAGCGGCAGCGCCGTCGTTGATGCCGGAAGCGTTGGCAGCGGTAACGCGCTGGACGTGCTTGTCAGCGTCCTCGGCGTGAACGCCGGTCAGCTCGAAGGTGTGCTCGACAGCGACGGTCTCAGGCAGAACGGGGAATGCGCCGCGCAGCTTGGCAACGGACTCGGCAGTCACGCCGGCCTTGGGGAACTCGTCGACCTTGAACTCCACCATGGCCTTCTTCTGCTTGACCATGACGGGAACGATCTCGTCGTTGAAACGGCCGGAAGCCAGAGCAGCCTCAGCCTTGTTCTGGGAAGCAGCAGCGAACTGGTCCAGCTCCTCGCGGGTGATGCCCCAGATGTCGCAGATGTTCTCAGCGGTGGTG
>CAZQJD010000157.1:0-3944 GCA_964593575.1 uncultured Oscillibacter sp. | reverse complement strand
AACTCCCGTGAGAAAGCATTCAGTGCAGACTGGGCGGCAGAGACTTGCTGAAGGATGTCCGTGCAGTACGCCTCTTTTTCCACCATACCGCGGATACCGCGGATCTGGCCTTCGATGCGGTTCAGCCGGCGGATCAGCGCTGCCTGCTCGCTGTCCTCACGGTGCTTGTGGCGGCAGCAGTTCGCTTCGGGAATCATGGTATCAGACATAACGATCCTCCCTTCACAGCTTTTGCGTGCGCAGACGCAGTGCATTGCCGACCACACACAGAGAGCTCATAGACATGGCTGCTCCGGCGATCATAGGTGTCAGCAGGATATGGAACGCAGGGTAGAGGATACCGGCGGCCACCGGAATACAGATGGTATTATAGCAGAAGGCCCAGAAAAGATTTTGTTTGATGTTGCGGATAGTCAGGCGGGAGAGGTGGATGGCGCGTGCCACATCGCCCAAATCATTGCGCATCAGAATCACAGAGGCGGACTCAATGGCAATGTCGCTGCCATTGCCGATGGCGCAGCCCACATCCGCCTGTGCCAGTGCAGGAGCATCGTTGATGCCGTCGCCAACCATCATCACAGCGGCGCCGTCTTTCTGCAGGCGCTGGACAACAGCGGCCTTTTCTTCGGGGAGGACTTCCGCAACGACCTCATCCACGCCGGCCTGTTTGCCGATGGCTTCCGCGGCCAGACGGTTGTCGCCGGTGAGCAGGATGGTGCGGATGCCGTCTTCTCGCAGTTTGGCAATGGCTGCCGGACTGCCGGGCTTGATGGGATCCGCTACGGTGATCAGACCCAGCGCCTTGCCGTTCTGCGCAAACCACAGCAGCGTGTGGCCCTGTGCGGCAAGCTGCTGGGCAGCGGGGATCAACTCCGCGATGTCCACACCGGATTCCTCCAGCAGTCTACGGCTGCCGGCAAGGACTGCTGTACCGTCCACTTCCGCACGCAGACCGCGTCCGGAGAGGTTTTCCAGCTGCTGCGGTGCGGCAGGGGAGGTGATGCCACGCTCCGCGGCGCAGTCGGTGACAGCCTTGGCAAGGGGATGGCCGGAGCCCGCTTCTGCCGCTGCGGCAATGGTCAGCAGCTGCTGTTCGCTGATGCCTGCAGCGGGAACGATGGACTGAACGGCGGGTTTGCCTTCCGTGACCGTGCCGGTCTTATCCAGAACAACAGCGGTGACGGTGTGTGTGGTTTCCAGCGCTTCGCCGCTGCGGATGAGGATGCCGTTGGAGGCGCCCAATCCAGTGCCCACCATGATGGCGGTGGGGGTAGCCAGACCCAGTGCGCAGGGACAGGCGATGACCAATACAGAGGTGAAGATCCGCAGCACAAAGGAGAAGTCCTGCCCGGCGATGGCCCAGATGATGGCGGCTGCGACGGCAATACACATGACCACGGGAACAAATACGCCGGCAACCTTATCTGCGATTTTGGCAATGGGCGCTTTCTTGCCCTGTGCATCCTCCACAAACTGGATGATTTTAGAGAGGGTGGAGTCCGCACCGACGCGGCTGACCTTCACCTGCAGCAGTCCGTCCTGACTGACGCTGCCGCCGATGACCTCGCTGCCGGGTTCCTTGTCCACGGGCAGGCTTTCACCGGTGAGCATGGCCTCGTTGACACTGCCGTGGCCCTGGATGACAATGCCGTCTGCAGCGATCTTGGTGCCGGGCTTCACAAGGATCACGTCGCCTACCTTCAAAGAGGCGGTGGGGACCTCGCGGCCGTCTGCCAGCAGAGCGGTGTCCGGTTTCAGCTCCATCAGCTTTGTGATGGCACCCTTGGTTTTCTGGACGCTGCGGGCCTCCAGAAATTTGCCCAGCATGATCAGTGTCAGCACGGTGGCAGCGGATTCGTAGTACAGGTTATGCACCTGATGATGGTTATCCGAGATCAGGAAGGTCATCACCAGACTGTAGGCGAAGGAGCAGCTGGAGCCGATGGCCACCAGAGAGTCCATATTGGGGTTTTTGTGGATCAGAGCCGAGAAGCCGCCCGTGAGATACCGGCTGCCGAAAATCAGCACGGGGATGGTCAGCACCAGCTGGAGAACGGCAAAATTCACGGGATGCGTGGTCATGGAGAAGAGATCCGGCAGGGGAAGAGGCGTGGGCAGCATCTGTCCCATGGAGACATACAGCAGAACGACCGAGAATACTGCCGAGCCGATGAGGTTGCGCTTTTGTGCACGATAGGCCTCGTCGGCCGCATTCTTCTTGTCCTCTTCCGCCTGGGGGGCAGGTTCCTCCTGATGGAGGGCGCAGCCGAAGCCGGCCTTTTCCACCTTTTTGCAGATGTCTTCCCGGGTGGTCTGAGAATCGTCATATTCGATGTTCATAACACCGGTGGTGAGATTGACCTCACTGCGGGTGACACCGGGCAGCTTCCGGGTGACCCGCTCTACTGCGGAACTGCAGGCAGCGCAGTGCATACCGGTGATGTCGTATTTTTCGGCACGCATGAGAATACCTCCTTCTACACAGAAAATCCAGGATACCCCCGGGGAGTATTCTTGGTATCATTTTATACCCCTGGGGAGTATTAATCAAGGCGTTTTTGCAACAAAAAAGAACTGCCGCAAAAAACATGCGGCAGTTCCTGAAACGGTGATTATTGATTTTCGTCCATGCAGCGCCGGAAGAAATCCAGAGTTTTGACAATGTGTGTATTCCAGAAGTTCCAGTCGTGGATGCCCGGGCCTTCAAAATACTCATAGACGTATCCTCTGTCCCGGATGAAGTCCCGGAACAGATGGTTTTCATGAAGACGCTTGTCCTCGGTGCCGCAGGCCTGATAGATCCAGGGCTTGGGTCTGCCCTCTGACTCCAGACGGCGGGCGAGTTCGTAGGTATCATCCGCAGAACCGGGAATGACATCCAGATAGTTTTCACCCCAGATGCTGATACCGTCCTCGTGGCGGTTGCCCAGTGCGAACCGGGCGTGGATATCCACAGCGCCGGAAAGTGCGCCGCAGGCGGCAAAGCGGTCGCTTTCTCTCAGAGCAATCTTCAGTGCGCCGTAGCCGCCCATGGACAGACCGGCAACAAAGGTTTTCTCCCTTTTTTTGCTGACGGGAAAGATGGTGCGGACATATTCCATCAGTTCCTGTGTGATGTAGGTATAGTACTTGTCGCCATGCTTCATGTCGCAAAACCAGCTTTTTTGACCGCAGGGCATGACCATGGCCATGTGATAGGTTTTGGCATAGCGTTCGATGGGCGTGTTCCGCAGCCAGTGATCCTGATTGCCGCCGTGCCCGTGGAGCAGCAGGACAACGGGGATGTCCTCCTTGCAGTCTTCGGGGATGATCACATTGAAGGGGACGTCGGTACCGATTATCTGAGAACGGAATGTGCATTGAAAGAGTGCCATAATCGTCGCCTCCTGTTGTCAGCAATCTTCGCTGGCGGATTCCTGCTCGGCGCGGAATTCCTCCTTGGCCTGCTGCAGGATCTTGCGCTCCGCCTTGGTAGTCAGCTGGGACTCGTCAAAACGGGCGAACATATCCGGACGGCGGGTCATGGTGCGCTTGTAGCTCTCTTTCTTGCGCCATGCGGCGATGTTGGCGTGATGGCCGGAGAGGAGCACATCCGGCACCTTGCGGCCGTGCCACTCAGAGGGGTGGGAATACTGGGGGTATTCCAGCAGACCGTTCCAGTGGGATTCTTCCGTAAAACATTCCTCATCGGGCAGAACGCCGGGCACCATGCGGCAGACGGCGTCGCAGATGGCCATGGCGGGGATCTCGCCGCCGGTGAGGACAAAGTCGCCTACGGAGATCTCCTCGTCCACGCACTCGTCAATAAAGCGCTGGTCGATGCCCTCGTAGTGGCCGCAGACGATGATGATGTTGTCCAGCCGGCTCAGCCGGATGGCGTCGGCCTGTTTGAAGGTATGGCCGCAGGGGGACATATAAATGGTATGCACCGGGCCGCCGGCCTG
>CAZQJD010000156.1:0-4097 GCA_964593575.1 uncultured Oscillibacter sp. | reverse complement strand
GCGCTGGGGATGGTGTGGATGCGGATGCCCGCCTCCTCCAGAGAACGGTTGGTGACGTGGTTGCGGGAGTAGACCACCACCTCGCCGGGAGCGATGGCCAGCGTATTGGAGCCGTCGCTCCACTGCTCCCGGGCGGCGTCGATCTCGCTGCCCTCGCCGCAGGGGATCAGCTTCACGCTGTCAAGCCCCAGATGCTCCTTCAGGATGTCCTCCAGCCGTCCGTCCTCCTGCCGGATCTTCACCCGGCGTTTCTCGTCCAGCTCCATCACAAAGACGGTGATCTGCTGGAGAATATTCGGGTGAACGGTAAACTTGTCCTTGTCCACCATGGTGAACACCGTGTCCAGATGCATGAAGGCGCGGGTCTTGGGAATGTTGAAGGCCAGAAGCTTCCGGAAGGTCTTGCTCTGTGTCAGCACCGTCTCCGCCAGCTGGTCGATGGAGTCCTCACGGGTGCGCTGGGAAATGCCCACCGCCAGCACCTGCGGGGACAGGATCAGGATGTCGCCGCCCTCCAGCGACGAGGTCTCGCCCCGGTCGTACCAGCGGGGCGCGTTGCGGTAGAGGGGATGATGCTCAAAGATGAACTTACCGAACAGCGTTTCCCGGTTGCGGGTGGGGGTGTGCATCCGGTGGATGGACACGCCGGTGCCGATGGTGGCGAAGGGGTCCCGGGTAAAATACAGGTTGGGCAGCGGGTCGATGGCAAAGGGATAGTCCTCCTCACCGGCGGTGAGATAGTCGGACAGCCGCTGCTTGCCGATGCGCAGGTCGCGCTTGCGGACGCCGGCCATGCAGGCGTCCACCAGCCGCCTGTCATCCATGGGCGCGAAGTAGTCCTCCAGACTCTCCCGCAGCTTCTGGTCCTCGATGCCCGCTTCCCGCAGGAATTCCCGCAGGAACTCGCCCCGCACCTCCGGGCCGGTGAAGCTCTCCGCCACCAGATCCCGCAGGTACACCACCTCCACCCCCGCCTGCCGCAGACAGTCGGCAAAGGCGTCGTGCTCCCGCTGCGCCTCCTTCAGGTAGGGGATATCGTCAAACAGCAGCCGCTCCAGATATTCCGGCATGAGGTTTTCCAGCTCGCCGCCGGGGCGGTGGAGCAGCACCCTCCGCAGGCGGCCGATCTCCGATGTGTTATGGATCCCGGTTTCCAAAATCGATCAACTCCTTTTTGAATGGGGAAATACAATACTTCCGCTGCACCATAGGTTTTCAGCTTTTTTCCGTTTCATACACTGGTGTACAAAAAAAGACAGATTGTGTTTTGTCGAAAAATCCCGTATACTATTTGGGATAAGAAAAAACGCCGCCAACGGCGGCGATGCGGAGGAGAGCCCATGGAGCATTTTCTGGATACCGCGGAGACCATACCGGAGGGCTTCGGCTTCCCGCCGCTGGGCATCACCCACCTGTGCTGGCTGGCGGCGCTGGGCGCGTTCATAGCAGGCAGCGTCATCCTGTACCGGCGGCTGGACACAGCGCAGCGGGAGAAGATGCGGCGGCTCTACGCTCTGCTCCTGCTGGCCAACGAGCTGTTTAAGATGGTGTGCCTCGCCATCGGCGGCAATTACCTGCTGAAATACCTGCCGGTGCATCTTTGCAGCATCAACATCTTCGTCATCGCCTTCCACGCATGGAAGCCGGTACGGGCGGTGGGCGACTACCTGTATTTGGTGTGCATCCCGGCTGCGGCCGCGGCGCTGCTGTCCCCCACCTGGGCCACCCTGCCTCTTGGGAACTTCATGGTCTGGCACAGCTTCACCGTCCACGCATTGCTGGTGGCCTACCCCCTGATGCTGACCCTCGGCGGCGATATCCGCCCCAAGCTGAAAAACATCCCCCGCTCCCTGCTGGTGCTGGGCGGTCTGGGCGGCGTGGCGCTGGTGGTGAATCTGCTGCTGGACACCAACTTCATGTTCCTGATGTACGCCGAGCCGGGCACGCCCTTCGTGTTTTTTGAGGAAGCTCTGGGCCACTATCTCACCGGCTTCCTCGTGCTGGTGCCGGCAGTGCTGGCCGTGATGATGGCGCCCATCCTGCTGGCAGACGCCCGGCAGCGGCACGCCGAAAAAACATAAGGAGTGTGCAGCATGATCGCCATTACGTTAGCCATCGAACTGCTCCTGATGAACGGGATCGGCATTTTCATCCGCAGGAGCGGCATGGTCAATCAGGATTTTTCCTCCAGACTCACCAATATCGTACTGAACATCTGTGTCCCCTGTCTGATTTTTCATTCCATCAACAATGCGGCGGAGTTTTCTATGGAAGCCCTCAGGAACTGCCTCGTCATTCTGATCCTGGGCGTGGTGGTCATTGTCCTGCCCCTCGTGCTGGGGCAAATCATCTACTTAAAAACGGGAAAAACCGGCGCGGGACGAAACATTCGATACGGCCTGACCTTCTGCCACTTTTCCTTTATGGGCATCCCTGTGATCGCGGAGCTGTTTGGCGATCTGGGAATTTTCTATTACACCTTCTTCCTCGTTCCGGTGCGGATCGGATACTACTCCCTGTCAGAACCGCTGATGACGCCTCCGGGTGTCGACGGCGCAAAAACATCGCCGGGGACAGTGGTGAAAAAAGCGCTGCTTTCCCCGCAGCTGATCGCGGTCATCGTGGCTCTCGTTTTCTGGGTGGGCGGCTGGAAGCTGCCGGAAGCCATCCAGTACTGCGTGAAGAGCCTCAGCTCCATCTGCTCTCCCCTTGCTCTGCTGCTGTGCGGCATGATCGTGGCAGAGTATGATTACAAAGCCTTTCTCCATCCGAAATATCTGCGTTTGCCCATTCTGAGAACCGTGGTGATGCCCGCACTGTTCTTCCTCCTGTCCCGCCTGCTTCTGCAGCTGGGCGTGGAACCTTTGCTCTGTCAGATCCTGGTGGTTTACACCGCGTTGCCGGTGGCCTCCCTGCTTCCGGTCTACTCCATGAAATATGACCCCGACCCCAACAACCACATGGATGCGGCAGGCGCCTGTATCGTCTCGGTGCTGCTCTCCGCAATCACCATTCCCATCTGGTATGTGCTGCTGTGATGTTTGCAGACAAAAATCCGCCCTTTCCCTTCGGAAAGAGCGGATTTTTCATGTTTGCTTACGCGTCTTCGGTCTCCTCTTCGGTTTCCACGGCAGGAGCGTCCTCCCCCTCGCCGAAGACCGTCAGGAACTCCCTGCGGTCCATGGTCTCGTTGGCCAGCAGGTACTGGGCCACATCCTCCAGAGCCTGACGGTTCTCCGTCAGCAGCTGCTCGCAGCGGGCATAGGCGGCGGCGATGACGGCCTTGACCTCCTCGTCGATCTGCGCCGCCACATGCTCGGAGTAG
Source organism: uncultured Oscillibacter sp. (assembly GCA_964593575.1). Taxonomy (GTDB): domain Bacteria; phylum Bacillota; class Clostridia; order Oscillospirales; family Oscillospiraceae; genus Oscillibacter. The sequence goes on along the minus strand of CAZQJD010000156.1, from coordinate 772 downwards.
CTGCGGCCCTGTGCCATGGTGCGTCCGATGAACACCTCATCCCGCCCGGAGTCGAAGCAGACGGTGCCGATCTTCTCGCTCATGCCGTAGGCCGCCACCATCCGGTGTGCGATCTGGGTGGCACGCTGGATATCGTTGGAAGCGCCGGTGGACACATCGCCCAGCACCAGCTTCTCCGCCACGCGTCCGCCCAGCAGGGAGACGATCTGATCCTCCATATACCGCTTGGAGAGATAGGAGCGGTCCTCCTCCGGCAGGGAGATGGTCATGCCGCCGGTCTGTCCCCGGGGGATGATGGAGATCTGGTTGACAGGGTCGTGATCCGGCAGCACGTGCATCACCACGGCGTGACCGGCCTCGTGATAGGCGGTGAGATTGCGCTCATGCTGGGGAATGACCCGGCTGCGCTTTTCCGGGCCTGCGATGACCTTGATCTTGGCCTCCTTCATATCCGCCATGGAGATGAAGCGGCGCTCGTTACGGGCGGCCAGCAGGGCGGCCTCGTTGACAAGGTTCTCCAGATCGGCTCCGGTGAAGCCGGGGGTGCCTCTTGCCACCTCGTCCAGAGAAACGTCCTCCGCCAGCGGCTTATCCTTCACATGGACATCGAGAATTTCACGGCGTCCCTTGATGTCCGGCAGGCCCACATAGACCTGACGGTCGAAGCGGCCGGGACGCAGCAGGGCGGGGTCCAGCACATCGGCACGGTTGGTGGCGGCCAGCACCACCACGCCCTCGTTGCGGCCGAAGCCGTCCATTTCCACCAGCAGCT
>CAZQJD010000155.1:0-4142 GCA_964593575.1 uncultured Oscillibacter sp. | reverse complement strand
GCGGGGTCGCCGGGGAGGATGGCACAGCGTGCCTGAATGGATTCGTCCAGTTGAATGTGAGGCTGCAGCATATCATGGTTCCTCCTTCGTTTATTTGCGGTTCCGGACTTCCACCTGAAGTCCGGTAAGAACATCCAGTGTTTTTGCGTGGAGATCGGGGTCAAAGCTGGCGGTAAGCTCGGCGTCCACCACCATCTGCGCATTGGGGTAATGACTCTGGAGCGCCACGGTGTTGCTGACCACGCAGATGTTGGACACCAGGCCGCACAGCTCGATGCGCTCCGCCGCTTCCGGCAGCAGGGCAAGGATGGCGGGATCGGCAATGTCCATGCCGAAGGTCAGCTTGTTGATGCCTACAGCGCCCACTTCCTCCAGCGCTTTGGCGGTCTCGCCGTAGTTCTGCCAGCCATAGGTGTCCTTGATGCAGTGGGGGGCGGGCAGGTGACGGCCTTCCCGGGTGGTGAGATAATCCTCAAAATGGGTGTCCCGGGTAAACCAGACCCGTCCGGGGCCATACTCCCGGATGCGCTTAGCAATGAGGGCATCCAGCTTTTCAGCGCCGGGAAAACCCAGTGCGCCGTCCACAAAATCGTTCTGATAATCAATGACAAACAGACAATCCATGTTGCAAAGCTCCTTTGCCGCGGCTCTGTAAGGAACAGAGCGGTATCATTGGCTGTATCATAGCATTATTCATCGGAAAAGGCAATGCTCCGGCGTTAAACGGAAAGGTTGTCAAGCTGCCTGTTCTGCTGTATAATAGATGAAAAACTGTCGAAAGGACAAGTGAACAACATGAAAAAGCTTCGGATCGCCACACAGCTGACATTTCAGGATCACTCCAAAGATAATATTTCCGATTACATCCGGGCCGGACTGCTGCTCCACAAGGAGATCGGCTTTGACGCGGCGGATTTTTCCACAACTTTGCTGGATCTTTCCTCTGATGCGTGGAAGCCTGCGGCGGAACAGGCTCTTGCCGACTCCAAAGAGATCGGGATGCCGCTGGCGGTCGGTCACCTGCCCTTCGTCAAGGGCGGCGGAAGCCAGTCCGACGCGTTTATGGAGGAGTTCCGCCGAAAAATGCTCCATGCCATTGAGGCGGCGGCGGTGCTGGGAGTCGAGCATGCGGTGCTGCATACCAATACAGGCACACTGATCATGAAGGAGTACAACGCTGCCGAGCAGCTGGAATGGGTGCTGCGGCACATTGAGCCTTTCGCGGAGCATGCCGCCAAGCTGGGCGTCGGGTTGGTGGTGGAGAATATGCCTGTGGTGCCCGGCGCACGGGTGACCCATCGTTTCAGCCAGTCTGCCGAGGAGATCTGTCAGGTGGCGGATGCCTTCGGAATGGGTATCTGCTGGGATTTCGGACATGCCAACGTCAGCGGCGTCCGGCAGTCGGAGGCGCTCTCTTACATTGGCAGCCGGCTGAAAATGGTCCATGTGCACGACAACTGCGCCATGGCCGATGAGCACAACATGCCCTTCACCGGGAATGTGGACTGGCAGGACGCTATGCACGGGCTTGCGTTGGTGGATTTTGACGGCGTGTTTGATCTGGAGCTGTCACCCGCCAGATTCCCGGCGCCGCTGCGCAGGGGCCATGCCCGCTTGGCGCTGGAAACCGCCCGGCACCTGATGACCTATCTGAAGTGACCTGAGAAGTGACCTGAAATGCTCTGCCCTCTGGGCAGGGCGTTTCAGCTTGTAGAAAAACTCAAAACTGCGCTCAGGATCTGCCAAATGCGGGGGGGAGCTCGAGGGGGCAAAGCCCGCCTCGAATTGGATCAAATGCCCCGAAATCCCTTGCAACGCAAGGGTTGAGGCGAGCGAAGCGAGGATTTTTGTACTGCTGGGCAGCACAAAAATCTGGCATTATTCAGGCTGTCAAAAACGTCCGTTTGGACTTTTTTGACAGCCTGAAATGCTCTGCCCTCTGGGCAGGGCGTTTTTGCCGGCGGCGTCGGAAAATGAGGGCTATGAATCCTGGAAAAACCATGCTATAATAAACTGATTTATTATGCGCATATGTGCGCGGGAGGTGATGGGCGTGGAAGTGATCCGCGGCGAAAGCGAGCTGCTGCTGACAGTCAGAAGAACAGAGGATGGCATTGTGATCCTGCGGGCGCTGTCGGCAGACAAGACGGCGGTGCTGCCGGAGACTCTTTGGGATCTGCCGGTAACGGCGCTGGAGCACCATGCCTTCGCGCCCAATCGTTCCGCGCCGGAGGGAGAGACGGTGCGCATCGCCTGCGGCCCTGTTCCGGCGGAGCAGCCGGACAACAGCCGGCTGGAGGATGTGGCGCTGCCGCCTACCCTGCGCCGCATCGGCGACTATGCCTTCTATCACTGTACGGCGCTGAAAACCCTGCGGATGCACGATTCCGTGACAGACTGGGGCGGGCTGATCTTTATGAACTGCCGTAAGCTGGACACGCTGTTTCTGCAGTTGACGGACGAACGTGCCCGCGCCCTCAGCTATTTTGCAGATGAGCTGTCCCGTGAGCTGGATGTGACACTGACGGACGCTCAGGGCAGCACGGCACGGCTGATTTTCCCGGAGTACCGGGAGAATCTGGACGAGAATTACTCTGCCCATCATTTTGACTATACCATTTCCGGCGGCGGGTATCCCTATCACCATTGCTTCCGGGATCATGTGTTCGGGGCGGTGAATTTTGACCTCCTGTGGGACAAATATCTCACCACCCAGTATGACCCTGCCACCGCTTTGCGGTTGGCCTGGTGGCGGCTGCGGCAGCCGTGGGAGTTGACAGCAGAGGCTGGCGAGAAGTATTTGTCCTATCTTCGCAGCCATGGAGAGGACGCTCTGGTCTGGCAGCTGGAGCAGCGGGACACAGAGGGGCTGAACTGGCTGCTGGGGAATGTGCCTTTGAGCCGTGAGGTGCTGTCCGCCGGCTGTGAGCTGGCGCGGCAGTGGGACGCGGCGGAGGCCCAGGCGCTGCTGCTGGAGCAGATGCACCATCTGGCCCCTGCCGGACGGCGAAAGACCTTTGACCTGTAAATTTCGGAAGGGAGAGAAGTACAGTGCCGGAAGAAATTAGAGATTTGTCCGCTATCGGCGAGGAGATCCTGCGGATGAGCCGCAACGAGCTGTACCTCTCTCTGCCGTATCTGGATTCGGCCCTGTGTGCGCTGGCCTTTGCGCCGTCACAGGGTGTCACCGGCTCGGTGGCCACCAACGGCGAAACGCTGTACTATGACGGCAGCTATCTGGCGGAGCGGTATCTCCGGGGCAGCAGCCACACCAACCGGATCTACCTCCATGTGATCCTCCACTGTATGCTTCGGCATCTGCGGAAAAAGGAGGGGCGTGACCCGGAGCTGTGGGATCTGGCCTGCGACATGGCGGTGGAGAGCATTCTGGACGGACTGGACTACGCCTGCTTGGGCCGCGGAAATGCGCCGCCCCTGCGCCAGCGGTGGTATGCCGAGCTGCGGCGGGAAATGCCGGTGCTGACGGCAGAGGGCATTTACCGGGCCATGCTGCGCCGTGCGCCGGAGGAATATGAGCGGGCGCGGCTGCAGCGTGAGTTTTTTGCCGACGATCACGGCCTCTGGTCGCCTCAAAGCCGGGAAGACAAGGAACGCAGCCAGCGGCAGGACAAGAATTGGCAGGGTATGTCGGAGCGCACCCAGACGGGACTGGAAACGGTGCTGGCGGGTCAGGCGGCCGGCGGCGAGGCGGTCTACGAGCAGATCCGGGTGGCCAACCGGGACGATGTGGACTACCGTGCCTTCCTGCGGCGCTTTGCCGTACACCGTGAGGTCATGGCGGTGGACGGCGATGCCTTTGACTATATTTTCTACGCTTACGGGCTGCAGCTTTATGGGAATATGCCGCTTGTGGAACCGCCGGAGACCCGTGAGGAAAAGCGCATCGAGGATTTCGTCATCGCGGTGGATACCTCCATGTCCACCTCCGGCGAAATGGTACGCCAGTTTCTGGCCTGCACCTATGCCATCCTGCGTTCCACCGGCACCTTCACCCGGAAGGTGAATATCCGCATCCTCCAATGTGACGATCAGGTGCGCAGTGACACCGTCATCCACGATCTGGAGGAGCTGCGGGAGTACATGGAGGATTTTCGGCTCACCGGCGGCAGCGCCACGGATTT
>CAZQJD010000154.1:0-4200 GCA_964593575.1 uncultured Oscillibacter sp. | reverse complement strand
TGGAGACAGATACATGGTCGTATCCAACCATCCAGCCGTTAAGAAAGCCATCTCATACTAAAACTTGTTAAAAAGCTTTAAAAGCTTTTTTATAGCGCGAAGCGCGTCAAGTTTTTATGAGACGGTGAATTGTGCCGTTGGCACAATTCGAGCGTGCGCAGCACGCGGGATTCTCGATTAAAGCTTTTAATCGAGAATCAGTATCAAAAGAAATACTGACCAAGCGAGGCTTGGTCAGTACGCTGGATTATTACTTAGAAAAGCATGCTTTGAAATTAGGTTGAACCGCCGAGCGCCGAACGGCACACTCGGTGGTGTGAGAGGGGCGGAAAACCGCCCCTACTCGATTGTATCATCGTGCCCGCAGCTGCCAGAAGGCAACGGCACTGGCGGCGGCTACATTCAGGGAATCCACCTGATGCGCCATGGGGATACGCACGGTGTAATCGCAGTCGGCGATGGTGCGGACGGCGAGGCCGTCCCCTTCGGTGCCCAGAATGATGGCCAGCTTTTCTTCCGCGCAGAGTGCCGGCGCGTCGACGCTGACAGAATCGTCGCTCAGTGCCATGGCGGCGGTTTTGAAGCCAAGGCTGCGCAGCTGCGCCATACCGTTTTCCGGCCAGTCTGCGGGCGCTGTGCCGATCCGCGTCCATGGGATCTGGAAAACGGTGCCCATGCTGACCCGTACTGACCGGCGGTACAGAGGGTCGCAGCAGGTGGGCGTCACCAGTACGGCGTCCATGTTCAGCGCTGCAGCCGAGCGGAAGATGGCGCCCACATTGGTGGGGTCCACGATGCTCTCCAGCACGGCCACCCGCCGTGCATTGGCGCAGATGGCCTCCACTGTGGGAAGGGGCGGACGCCGCATGGCACAAAGAACACCGCGGGTCAGAGCGTAGCCGGTCAGCGATTCCAGCAGAGAGCTGTCGGCGGTATAGACCGGAGCATCGCCGCACAGAGAGACAATCTCGCTGCCCTGCCCGGTGATATGCCTGCGCTCCATCAGGAGGGAGACCGGGGCATATCCGGCGTCCAGCGCCCGGCGGATGACCTTGGGACTTTCGGCGATGAATACGCCTTTTTCCGGTGCTGCCCGGCTGCGCAGCTGCGCTTCCGTCAGACGGGCGAAGGGGTCCAGCTCCGGCGCGGTGAAATCCGTGATCTCGATAATGTTGGGCATAATAACCTCCGGCGATCTTACTGGACCAATATGATAGCATAAAATGTGCAGACCGTCAAAAAGTGTGAAAACTTTTTGACGGTCTGAGCTTCGTTGTGGGGGATTATGCGGTATGGTGGGCGCCGCCGGTTTCTTCGTCGTGGCGGAACAGCAGCGTGATGCACCAAAGACCTGCCAGACCGACCAGGCCGAAGATGACGCGGCTGAGCAGAGAGGTCTGTCCGCCGAACAGGAAAGCGACGATATCGAAGCTGAACAGGCCGATGCTGCCCCAGTTCAGTGCGCCGATGATGGCCAGAGTCAGAGCGATTTTATCCCAAAGCATAATAAGTCCTCCGTTTCGAGTGGTTTGATACGTGTGCCGACGGTAGCATTCCCCGAATTTTTTGAAAACATGTGCGGTGAGAAAAAGTTTTCCGGAAATTCCGTGAAACTATGAATTGCGGTTGCAATCCGTGGGGCAAATGCGTATAATTTGAAACAGCAAAAAACGATTCCTGGAGGAAAACATAATGAAATATATTCTGGTCATCGGAGACGGCATGGCAGACAACCCGGTGGAAGAACTGGGAGGCCGAACGCCGCTGCAGGTGGCCGATATCCCTGTGATCAACAAAATGGCGGCGCAGGGTATCGTGGGACATACTGTGAACTGTCCCAAGCCGCTCTCTGCAGGCAGTGAGACTGCCATTCTTTCTATTTTCGGCTGCGATCCGCTGGTGTATTTCAACGGACGCTCTCCCATGGAGGCCGCTGCCTGCGGCGTGGAGCTGCGGCCGGGCGATGTGGCCTACCGCTGCAATATCGTCAGCCTGGAAGACGGCGATATGCCCTATGAGGAGCGCCGGATCCTGTCCCACAGTGCCGGCAGCATCGGCCCGGAGGACGCACTGGCGCTGATGGATGTGCTGGAAAGCCAGCCGGCGTTTCAGCAGGCCGCCAAAGAGGCGGGCGTGGTGCTCCACCACATGCCCGTATTCCGCCAGATCGCCGTTCAGTCCGGCGGTGAGACGGCCGGCTTGAAGCTGATCCCACCCCACGATCATCTGGGCGAGCCGCTGGGCCCGCTGGTGCCCTCTGGCAATGCCAATGCGGAGAAGCTGGGGCATCTGATGAAGGTGGCCAATCAGGTTCTGCAGGACCATCCCTTCAATGAAGCCCGCCGTGCAGCCGGAAAGCTGCCGGCCAATGGCATCTGGCTGTGGGCCTACGGTACAGCCATGGAGCTGCCCTCCTTTGCGGCGCAGTACGGCAAGACCGGCGGCGTGATCAGCGGCGTGGCACTTTGCCACGGCATTGGCGTGATGCGCGGCCTGCAGATGATCGAAGTGCCCGGCGCCACCGGCGAGATCGACACCAACTACGAGGGTAAAATGCAGGCGGCGGTGGATCTGCTGCGGACGGACGCGGATTTCTGCTGCATCCATCTGGAGGCGCCGGACGAATGTACCCACAACGGCGATCTGCCCGGCAAGATCCAGTCCATCGAGTGGCTGGACTCCCGGATCCTGAAGCCGATGTTTGACCAGCTGAATGCGGATGGCATCGACTATCGTGTGCTGCTGCTCAGCGACCACAAGACCCTGACCTCCACCCGCGGTCACCACGGTGATCCCGTGCCCTTCCTGCTGTATGAAAAGGGGAAGGATACCGGCTTTGGCGGCGCCTACGACGAGGATACCGGCATGGCAGGTCCCTTCGTGCCTGCAGGCTGTCAGCTGCTGGACTATCTTTTTGAAAACAAGAAACTCTGATCAAAAACGACAGAATGGATAGGAGAAAGAATATGAACGAGAAATTTGCAAAGACCGGTTTTTATCCCGCTGATATTCTGCTGCCCCGCGAGGCGGATATGACCAAGTGGGCCGTGGTGGCCTGCGACCAGTTTACCTCCCAGCCGGAATACTGGCAGGCGGTGGAGGACACCGTGGGTGAGGCACCTTCCACCCTGCGTCTGATCCTGCCGGAGTCCAAGCTGAACGATCCCAATGTGGATGAGCATATTGCCAACATCAACGCATCCATGAACGAGTACATGGAGAAGGGTATCTTCAAGACTCTGGCCGGTTCTCTCATCTACATTGAGCGCTCCCAGTCCGACGGCCGTATCCGCCATGGTCTGGTGGGCATGGTGGATCTGGATCAGTATGACTTCACTCCCGGCAGCGGCGCTCTGATCCGCGCCACCGAGGGCACCGTGCTGGAGCGTATCCCGCCCCGCGTCCGTGTCCGTCAGGATGCTCCCGTGGAGCTGCCCCACGTCATGCTGCTCATCGACGACCCTGACCGTACCGTGGTGGAGCCTCTGACGGCTGCCGCCGACGGTATGGAGCAGGTCTATGATTTCGAGCTGCAGCAGAATGGCGGCCATCTGAAGGGGTGGAAGCTCAGCGAAGCACAGATGGATGCTGTTGCGGATGCTCTGGTGGGCCTGTGCGCTGACGAGGTCATGGAGAAGAAGTACGGCATGAGCGGCGTTGCACCGCTGCTGTTTGCCGTGGGTGACGGCAACCATTCTCTGGCCACTGCCAAGCGTTGTTACGAAAACCAGAAGCAGGTGACACCCGAGAGTGAGTGGGCCAAGCTGCCCTCCCGCTATGCACTGGTGGAGGTGGTGAACAACCACGATGACGCCCTGCAGTTTGAGCCTATCCACCGCGTGCTGTTCGGCGTAGACGCCGCGGCTCTGCTGGATGCGCTGAAGGCCTACTATCCCGGCGCCTATGAGGGTCGGGGCGAGGGCCATACCATCGCCTATACCCATGCCGGCGGCACCGGCTGCATCACCGTTCCTCAGCCCAAGGTGCAGCTGGCGGTGGGCACGCTGCAGGCCTTCCTGGACGAATATCTGAAGGCCAACGGCGGCGAGGTGGACTACATCCACGGCGACGACGTCACCGACGAGCTGGGCGCCAAGCCGGGCAACATCGGCTTCAAGCTGCCTGCCATGGGCAAGGAGCAGCTGTTCAAGACCGTCATGGCTGACGGTGTGCTGCCCCGCAAGACCTTCTCCATGGGTC
>CAZQJD010000153.1:0-4288 GCA_964593575.1 uncultured Oscillibacter sp. | reverse complement strand
GCAAAGTGGGTACCGTCGTGCCCTGCTTGCTACAGATGATTGCATCTTAGCAAGCCAATCGAAGATTTTCAATTTTTCGCAAAATCGGCAAAGCTGGTTTTTGCAAAAATTGCAGTGTGTACATACACCTGCTGCGCTTGCTGATTCGTCATTCCCAATAATAGCAAGTGCCATTTCCTTAAATGGAAATCGGCGGGCAGCCGCCTGCAGCTGCTGGTGCTGGTATGTCTGGCGGACGCGTGGTACACTGCCGGGGCGGAAATGCTTCGCAATGGGCCGGTGCTTTGGGCGAGCGGGATATTGGCGTTGGTTTTGGCTCTGATCTGTCTGATCAGGACGGCCCGAACGCCTTATCCGGAGGAAGGTGCAAACGCCCTGGCCCTGATCTTCCACGGGATCGCCGCAGTGTTCTTTTGCGCGGCGGCTGTCCTGTGCGCAGGGAGGTACCATCTTCTGACGGATCCGGGAGTGGCGCGGCGGCTGCTCCGCTATGATCCGGATGACGGACTTGCCTACATAGTCACGTCCTGCGGATTCCTTGCGTCCGTTGTGGGCTTCGCTGCCTGCGTCCTGCTGGTGTCCATGTGCATCAGCGTCCGCCGGGATGCGTCCCGGTGAGGATACGTCCTTTTTGCAAAAATGCGCCATAACGACGAAAACCGCCCGAAAGGGCGGTTTTTGCTGCTTGTGGGAAGGGCATCAGTCCTGCAGCGTTTTCTCCCGAAGATTGGGCTGATAGTACACATTTCCCGGCAGGGCGGACACAAAGGCGAAGCCCTGCGCCTCATAGTAATCGTTGAGCCGGGGATTCCTGCCGGAGCAGTCCAGCCGCAGCCGGTCGCGCCGCAAAGTCCGTGCCCGCTCCGCGCAGCGGCGGAGGATCTCCGCACCCGCGCCGGGAAAAGCGCTGTCCGCCGCCAGATTGTGGAGGTACAGGGCCGGCGCGCCGTCGGTCCAGCGGCGGTCTTCGTCGAACAGCGACACCATGGCGGCAATGCGGCCGTTGGCCTTCAGCAGCCAGAGGCGCCCCTCTGCCGTGATGGTCTGGAAGTATTCGTCGGGATAGGCCTCCCGGTAGGTGTCCCACTGGGGATTGCCGTTTTCCCGCATCCAGCGGATGCGGCTGTCCATGAGGGCGTATGCCGCCGGCAGGTCGCCGGGGGCGGCAGGGGAAAAGGCGTACATAGGCTTCACGCTCCTGTTTCAGTCGGAATTGCCGCGGATGGGCCAGCGGAACACTGCCTCGCCGGTCTCCAGAGAGCGGTAGCAAAAGAAGTCGTCCTCCAGGGTGGAGACGAGGCCCGCCCGGACAAAGGTGGTGTCGAAATACAGCTCACGCAGACTGCAGTCCGGGTATACCAGCTGCCCGGTTTCATCCAGCAGATCGTACCGGCGGACGCTCAGGTTGAGGGCGTAGTAGTAAATGCGTCCTGTGAGCTTGTCAGGCTTGCGTACCAGATTGTAGTAGCGCGGCACGGCAGGCTCGGTGCTGACGGGCGCATCCGTGTAGCGGTACGGCGTCCAGCCGGCCGGCGGCGTGTCGGATACGGTGGCGGCGCCGATGTCCAGGAAGCAGACGTTGTGGTTATCGGGAGGATTGGAGTCCCGGTATTCCCATACGGTGAGGATGCCGTTGTTTTCTGTGAGCCGCGTGCCGTCCCAGCTCCAATAGAAGTCCTTGCCAAGGTACGGCTCAAAGGCGGCGCGGGGAAATTCCGCCGCTGTGGCGCCGTCTGCGCGGATCACCATTACGGAGCCGTCCACAAAGGAAAATGCCAGATGATCTTCGTCCAAAAGAAGGACGTCATAGCAAACGCCCACATCCCGCACCCAGCTGCCGTCTGCCGCGGCGGCGGTATAGCGGAAGCCGCCCTCCGGCTCGCGGCCCCAGTCGGTCTCCCGGTATCCGGTGACCTCGCCCTGCAGCAGTATCAGAAAGTGGTCGCCGTAGAAGCCGATGGAGGCGTACACCGGCTCCGTCACCACCCGGCCGTCGGCGGTGACAAGACCGTAGAGGGGCAGGTCAATGGGGTCGTTGCCCGGCGTACTGACGGTGCCCACATATTTCAGCAGCGCGCCGTAGTCCGGCTGCGCCTGTAGTCGTCCGTCGGCGGAGCGGGGCTCATACCAGCTGTATAGCGGCTCGGCGGGTTCGCCGTTCGTCAGCTTTGACCAGTCCGCCTGAACGGGTGAGGCGGCAGCCTCCTTTTCGTCCGGCAGCGTGCTTTCCACATCCAGCACGGACACATAGCCCTGGTGGGCCACCAGCCGCTGCCCCTCCTCACTGAGGAGCCAGTGGTACAGCACCCTGGCGGGGGCGTCCTCCGGCAGACCGGCGGCAATGAGGATATAGTAGTTGTTCAGAAAGGGATACTCCCCGCTGCGGATGGTCTCGTCGCAGGGGGTCACGCCGTCGATGGCGAGGATCTTCAGGCCGTCGGCCATCCGCATATCCTCGGCGTAGTAGTAGACGGTGTAGCCGATGGCGGCAGCGGTGCCGTCGTAGGCGGCCACGGCCTCGACGAGAGCGCCCATTTCGCTCTGCACGTATTCCGCAGGAGCGTCCATCATGGGCAGACCGTCCATCACCAGCTTCAGCATGGCGGTCTGGCTGCCGGCCTCCGGGTTGCGCTGGAAGGGGACGATGTCCAGATCGCTGCCGCCCACCTGCGACCAGTTGGTGATCTCGCCGGTGTAGATCTTCCGCACCTGCTCGGTGGTGAGGCTGTCCACGGGATTGTCTGCGTTCACCAGAAACACCAGTCCGTCCACGGCGAAGGGCTCCATCTCCCAGTCAAAGCCGCGGGCTTCCTTTTGCTCCCAGATGACGGCGGCAGGCTCCGCGGCGATGAGAAGGTCGGCGAAGCCAGACATCAGCTGGCGGTAGGACTGGGTGGTCTTGGAGAAGGAAATGAGGTCGCTGACCTCCTCCCGCGTTTCCCCCAGCAGCACGGAGGCGATGGCCTTGCCCAGGGGCACCGTGGAGGTGGAGCCGTTGAGCCGGGGGAAATTCTCACGGGTGAAGCGGAACTGCTCCGCAGGCTCGGCGGGTGGTTCTGCCGGCGTTTCGGACGGCGTTTCCGGCGGGGTGGGAGTCGGCAGCTCCGGCGGCGTTTCCGAAGCGGCAGGGGGGTTCGTTTCCGGCGGGACGGGGACGTCTGTCGGCTGGCGGCTGCAGCCGGTCAGAAGGCACAGCGTCAGAAGCAGCGAAAGAATACGGGAGCATTTCATATGGCGGCACTCCTTTCCACGGTTTGTCTTTTTCATAACAGAGGAGCCGTGTAAAAATCCACCCATTTCCGTCACAAAAGAAAACAAAAGCGTAACAAAAGCAGCAAAGCGGAGCGCCCTGTGTGGACGCTCCGCTGGGAGAACTCAGTTATACACGCTCTTGGACTCCACCAGACGGACGTCATAGCCCTCCTGCCGCAGCGCATTCAGGATATCGTCCCTGTGGCTGTGCCCGAAGGCCTCCAGCGTCACCTGCAGCTCCACCTTGCACTGACGGTTGATGCTGACGAACTGGTTGTGATCCAGCTTGATGATATTGCCGTTCATCTGCGCCACGATCCCCGCCACCCGCAGCAGCTCGCCGGGGCGGTCCGGCAGCATGACGGAGAAGGTGAAGACCCGCCCGCGGTTGATGAGCCCGTGCTGCACCAGGCTGGCCATGGTGATAACATCCATGTTGCCGCCGGAGAGGATGGAGACCACGTTCTTGTCCCGGCAGTCCAGATGCTTCAGCGCCGCCACGGACAGAAGACCCGCGTTTTCCACCATCATCTTGTGGTTCTCCATCACGTCCAGGAAGGCGTCCACCAGCTCGTCATCCTCGATGGTGATGATGTTGTCCACGTTCTGCTGGATATAGGGGAACACCAGATCGCCGGGGGTGCGCACCGCCACGCCGTCGGCAATGGTGACGGCGGAGGGCAGGGTCACGATCTTCCCGGCCTCCACGGAGGCCTTCATGGAGGCCGCCCCCGCGGGCTCCACGCCGATGACCTTCACATGGGGGTTCAGGAGCTTGGCCAGCGTGGCCACGCCCGCCGCCAGACCGCCGCCGCCGATGGGCACCAGAATGATGTCCACATCCGGCAGGGACTGGAAGATCTCATAGGCGATGGTGCCCTGGCCGCAGGCGATGTCCAGGTCGTTGAAGGGGGGGATGTAGGTCATGCCCCGCTCCTGGGCCAGCTTCTGGGCATAGTCCGCCGCGTCGTCAAACACGCCGCCGTGGAGGATGACCTCCGCGCCGTAGCTCTTGGTGCGCTCCACCTTCATCAGG
>CAZQJD010000152.1:0-4313 GCA_964593575.1 uncultured Oscillibacter sp. | reverse complement strand
CCGACGCCACGGTGCGCGCCTCCTTCCAGAGCGACGTGAACCACGCCCTGGACAACGGCCTGATCGACACCGAGCTGCTGGGTGATAACTATAACGGACCCATCAGCCGCCTGCAGTTCTGCTCCGTGGCGGTGCGTCTGGCGGAGGAGCTGACCGGCAAGACCATCACCCCCGCCCCCGCAAGCACCTTTACCGACACCGATAACATCTATGTGCTAAAGGCGTATGCTGCCAACATCACCAAGGGCGTGACGGCAACTACCTTCAATCCCAACGGAACCCTGACCCGTCAGCAGATGGGAACCTTCCTCTACCGTGCCCTGATGTGGGTGCAGGAGAATTCCGATATCCGCTACTCCGCTTACGAATCCAAAATCGACAACTATACCGACGCAAATCTGCTGGCCTCCCACGCCCGTGAGTCCATGCCCTTCATGAACGCGCTGGGTCTCATCAACGGCAACACGGCCACCACCCTGAATCCCAACGGCACCTGCACCATCCAGCAGGCGGTGACGGTGGCCAACCGCAGCCTCTACGCCCACCAGATCGGCTGGTATCAGGCCACCGAAAACGTCCGCTACTATTCTGCCGTCGGCATCAGCACCTACATCACCCTGGTCAAGGGCGAGCGCGTCTGGGTCACCGGCAACCGAATGGGCAGCGGCGCCGGCGATACCTGGCTGGACAATCAGAATGGCGAATACAGCAGCTCTTACTGCTACTTCCCTGTGGTAGAGCCCATCACCGGCGAGACCTGCTACGTCGAGGCCTCCAAGCTGAAGCCCATCCGTAACTAAAACGCACAGCCCCTCGTACCGCAGACCCATCAGGGTTTGGAAGGATGGCGGCGCCGGACTGTACTACCCAGTAAATCTTCCGCGGACACAGAGAGGAGATGATCCCAAATGGAGCATTGGATCCCGTGGCTGACTGCCGCTGTCAGCACTGCTGCGTGCCTGATCCTCTGGTTCCGGGATGTGCGGCGGATCATGGATGATCGGAAAAGCACCGTGGAAAGCGCCGCCGGCCAGTTCGCAGCCTGCCAGGCAAGAGCTGCCCAGACCCGGGGCGACCCTGAAAGCGCGGCTGTTCTGGCGCGGAGCGAGAAGATCTACCGCCAGGCTGTGAATATCTATGACCGAACCCTGAAAAGGCCGGGGATCTTTCTGCCGGCACTGCTGATGGGGTTCAGGCCGATCCCGTAAAAGCGAGGTGAGGATATGACCTATTGCTGTGAAGAATGCGGTTTCGTATTTTCCCGCAAAGGAGAGGCAGAGAAATGCCCCTTCTGCGATGGATGCCGCATCCGCCCTGCAAACGCAGATGAAACGGAACGACTGCAGGATCTGCTGAGAAACAGGGAAACGTAAATACCCTTGAGAACAGGCCCCGGCGCAGGAAAGCGCCGGGGCCACCGCCTTTGCGCGCCTGCGAGCGCACGCTCTAAAGCATGAAAGTCACTGATCCGCCCGGTAATGGGAGCGCCTGCGGCAAATGTTTGACCCGTATTATGACCCTTAACACGGTAAAACCGGTCAACACGCTCTAACAGAACATCAACGAATGCTTTTCTAAAGTCCTTGCGCCGCAACACTTTGCAGCATTGAATGGCGTCAGGCGATATGGCTTACAATCGCCCACGAATCCTTCACCGCTGTCAGAAGACCTGAGGAATTGCTTCGGGTCTTTTTTTGTGCTATGATGAAAAATGTTCCGGGGAGGGGGATAGTTATGTTTAGAGAATTGACCAGAAAAAACAAAGCGCTTCCTCAGCAGGAATGCGTCAGGATTCTCAAAGAAGAGACACGGGGCGTTTTGTCCGTCCTTGGGGAGGGTGACTACCCTTACGGAATGCCCATGAATCATTTCTACAACGAGGAAGACGGGAAAATCTATTTTCATTGCGGGAATGTCGGACATCGTCTGGATGCCTTGAAAAAACACAGTAAGGTGTCCTTCTGCACATATGACCGAGGGACCCGGCGGGAAGGAGAGTGGGCCTGGCGGGTAAAGAGCGTTATTGTTTTTGGTAAGATCGAGATTATCGATGACATAGCGCTGATCACAGAGATCACCGCAAGGCTCAGTCATAAATTTACGCAGGATGAAGCGTATATTCAGGAAGAAATCAGACAGGCGGCCCACAGGACACTTCTGCTGCAGCTGACGCCGGAGCATATCTGCGGCAAGCTGGTGACAGAAGCGTAAAGGCATATCAGGCAGGCGCACCCATCTGCGGGTGCGCCTGCTGGTTCGTCAGAGTCCTGTTTATCGTACATATTTTGCAGTATTGTAAATGCAGATGAAAAGTTGATTGCAGATGAAAAATGACAGGAGGAACTGCAAATGAACACATGGACTCTGATGTTGATGATTCTTGGGATCATTACCTGCGCTGTACAGTTGTTTCGATTGATCGATTTTATTGAGGGGAAGAACCGGCGGATGTTTTGAGATTAAAAGCTGGCAGAGACTTTTGCAAAATTTCTTCTTTTTTGATTTAAAGTGTATTTACAAAGGAAAAAAACGTGCTATAATATTGGTGCGCTTTAGAGATTAAAAGCTTTAAAGTGTTAAATCATAGTAGCGTGTCTACGGTGAAAGTCAGGAGGAACCCCGCATGAATGCAACAGAAAGCAAAAAGAATGTAAATCCGATAGCAGCGATGATCTCGCTGGCCGCGATCGTGATCACCATTATCCTTGGTTTGAAGCTGGGGTGGGGCGCACAGATGTCCGTATTTGCTGCGGCTGTCGTGTCTGTTGTGGCTGCCCTGCTGATGGGGGCTAAATGGGATGAGATCCAGAAGGCTGGCATGGAGAATATTGCCAACTATGGTATGGCCTTTGTGATCCTGACTCTGGTTGGTGTTCTCATTGGCGTTTGGCTCATCGGCGGTACGCTGCCTTCACTGATCTACTATGGTCTGGATCTGATCTCGCCTAAGGCTATCGTGCCTCTGACCTTCATCCTTTGCGCGGTGACCTCTGTGTGTACCGGCACTTCCTTTGGCTGCATTGCCACCATGGGTCTGGCCCTGTATGGCGTTGGAATCAATCTGGGTATTCCCGCGGGCGTTATTGCCGGCGCTGTGGTTTCCGGTGCATACTTTGGTGACAAGATGTCTCCCATGTCCGATACTACCAATCTGGCTCCTGCTATGGCGGAGACCGACCTGTATTCCCATGTTGGATCTATGCTGTACACCACGCTGCCTGCCACACTGGTTTGCATCGTGCTCTATTACATCATCGGTGCCAAGTATGCGCAGGAGGCGTTTGATGCCACTGCCGTACAGCTGATGCAGGAGACTCTGGCGGCTAACTTCAATATCCGGCTGATCACCTTGATTCCTCTGGTGATGATACTGGTGCTGGCCATTCTGAAGGTTCCTTCCATCATGGCTATGGGCATTACCGCTGTGGTCAGCATTATTCTGGCCGTTGCTACACAGGGCGCCCAGCTCTCCGCGATCATGTCCACCGCACTCAACGGCTATGTTTCCCAGACCGGTGTCGCCATGGTGGATACCATTCTGACCCGCGGCGGAATCAAGTCTATGTCCGGTACCTTTGCACTGCTGTTGTTCGCCGGCTTTATGGCTGGTCCCATGACTGCAGCCGGTATTCTGGATGCCTTTGTTTCTATCCTTACCAAGGTTGTCAAGTCTGTTAAGAGTCTTGTGGTTTCCACACTGGTGTTCGGCTGGGGCATCATCCTGCTCACCGGCAACCAGATGATGGGCATTATCATTCCCGGCAAGGCCATGGGCAGTATGTATGACGAGCTGGACGTTCACCGTAAGGTGCTCTCCCGTTCTCTGGAAGACTCCGCCACTATCTTTGCGGCGGTGGTTCCCTGGTCCACCGCATCCGCCTATATCATGGGCGTGCTGGGTGTGGACACCAGCTACATCCCCTATGCGCTGCTGTGCTTCATCGTTCCCGTGTTCTCTGTGATCTGCGCATTTACCGGCTTTGGAATCTGGAATTCCAAGGGTGAAAAAAAGTGGGGTAAAGGAAAGAAGTGATCATGACCTATCGTTTTCCTGAAAAACTACAGAGAACTTCCAGAAACCTGATTTTGGAGGTTGTTGAGAGAGGCCGGAGTATTCCCGGCTTCATCTCATTCGCCATGGGTAATCCCGCCATGGAGACCATTCCCGTGGAACTGATGCGTGAGTGTGTGCAGGAAGCCTTTGCGGACGATCCGATGGCTGTTTTGCAGTATGGCCCCATGGCAGGGGAGAAGACATTGATCGACTGGATCCGGAATCGGCTGGTGGATCAGAAGGGGTTCCCGGCGGAGGG
>CAZQJD010000151.1:0-4351 GCA_964593575.1 uncultured Oscillibacter sp. | reverse complement strand
TGTATAGGGAAGTAAGATAGGTAACAGGTAGGGAAGAGACATAGGTAACAGTTTTTGTTAGAATAAAAGGCATCAGACAAACAAGGAAGTGGGCCGGATGCCGTGGGAGACAAAAACTGTGAAAGAACAAAGAAAAGCATTTGTGGCGGCCGTGGAAAACCACGAAGGCAGCGTCAGCGCCCTGTGCCGAGTGTATGGGATCAGCCGCAAGACAGGATACAAATGGCTGAAACGGGCATCAGAGGGACAACCGCTTTGTGACCAAAGCCGTTGTCCGCACCTGCAGCCTGCCAAAACAGCCAAAGAGACAGAGCAGCTCATTGTAGATGTCCGAACCGCCAACCCTGCCTGGGGCGGCAGAACGATCAAGTCTGTTTTGGAGGCAGCAGGTTATGATGGGATCCCCAGCGCAAAAACCTGCAGCAACATCCTCAAGCGCAATGGCTGTATCGATCCGTTGGAGAGCAAGAAGCATATGCCTTGTCAGCGATTCGAACGGGAGCAGTGCAATCAGCTCTGGCAAACCGACTTTAAAGGCGATTTCCTTCTCGGTGACGGAACACGCTGTTTTCCGCTGACGATTCTGGATGACCATTCCAGATATGGCTTGCGCGTGGAACCGAAAAGTTCGGCAACTGGTGTGAAAGAAAGCTTTATCCTGACGTTTCAGGAATATGGGCTGCCAGATGCCATCCTTTCAGACAATGGTGCTCAGTTTTCCGGTTTCCGCGGCGGCTACACACAATTTGAGAGATTCCTCATGGATCTGGACATTGAACCGATCCACGGCAGGATCATGCATCCGCAGACGCAGGGAAAGATTGAGCGGTTCCACCGGACGCTGAAACAGGAAGCGCTGCGAACTACGCCGAAGAACATGGCCGCAGCAGAGCGGCACTTTCGGGAGTGGCTATGGCGTTATAACGAGCTTCGTCCGCACTCGGCGTTAGGAATGAAACCACCAGCGTCAGTATATCAGCCGAGTAACAGGCCTTACGCTGAACCCAAGCCGTTCGAGTATGACCAAGGCGCCAGGCTGGCCAAGGTCAACAACTGGGGCTATCTGCGTTTCGGCCCGATCCAGGTCTATTTAAGCGAGACAATGAAAGACACCAGAGTCGAAATCCGCCCGGCAGACAATGATACATTCCTTGTTGTCTATCGCAATTATCAAATCGCTGCTGTTGACGCCGTCAACAACAAACTTATCACTCGCCGCATCCGAAAACTGTAACCCATGTGTATTCCCTCGGTGTTACCCATGTTGCTCTTGACACAATGGCCGTCCCTCCTGCACCTTGTATTAAAATTATTCTTCCACTTCCGCGCCATCTCTCTGAGCCACGATTTTGCGGCGCTTCCACATACCGCTGAAGTAGTAGAATCCGCCGGTGAGCAGAACGCCCACAGGAGCAACCGCGTTGCCGATGAACACGCCGGTGAGTCCAAGGCCGAGCACAGTGCCGAACAGCAGCGCCAGCGTGACCTTGAGCACCACACCCTCCAAGATAGAGTTGACCATGTTGAGCATGGAGTTGCCAACGCCCAGGATAACGCCGTTGAAAACCATGTAGGCGGCATGGGGCAGGAAGCTGAGGGAAACGATTCTCAGATAGGTGGTGGCGATTTCGACCACATTGGGATCGTCGTTGAAAATGCCAACGAACTGGGCCGGGAAGATCTGGAGCAGCGCAATGCAGAAGGCCATCCACGCCAAGTTGATGACAAGGGCGATGTTCACGCTCTTCTTCACGCGGTTGAACTTTCGCGCCGCGATGTTTTGACCAACCATAGTGGAGCAGCTGTTGCCCACAGCCATGGAGATGGTATTTGCCATCATGCCCGCCTTGTTGCCTACCGCCACAGCAGTGGATGCGTACAGACCGTAAACGTTGACCAAAGACTGAACGTACAGGCCGGACAGGCTGACCACGATCCACTGGATGGCCAGCGGCAGCCCCAGCTTGGTCATTGTCTTGGCAAGATCCCAGCGGACCTTGAAATATTTCCGTTTAAACTCCAGTCCGAATCCCTCGCGATGCTTATAGATATACACCACGGCAAACACGAAGGAAATAATATAGGACAGAACAGTAGCCAGGGCAGCGCCAGCCGCCTGCATCTTGAACACGCCCACAAACAACAGATCCAGCACCACGTTGCAGCAGGAGGCAATGGCAATAAATATGAAGGGACGTTTGCTGTCGCCCATACCGCGCAGGATGGAGGAGGCCGTCATATAGCCGCAGTTAAATATCAGGCCGATAAAGATGATGGTCTCGTAATTCAGCGCTTCAGACATGGCTTCCACGGGGGTGTCAATCAACTCAAGACCCCAACGTCTGGTCAAAATACCCAACACGCTGAGCACAATAGCAAGTGCGCCGCCAATCACCACCATGGTACCCATGGTGTAGTTGACCTCATCACGCTTTCGTGCGCCGATATACTGGGCGATCATGATCTGCGCACCGGTAACGATACCCATGGTGAGGGCGGTACACATCTGAGTGATCTGTCCGGCCAGAGAAACGCCGGTAATTCCTTCCGGACCGACAAATTGTCCAACGACAATGGTATCCACCAGGTTGTAGACAAGCTGAAGGAGATTGCCCAATACAAAGGGGACCGCATAGCGGACAAGCAGCGAGGTTACGTTGCCCTCAGTCATGTCCAGCGCCAATGTTTTTTCTTTTTTCATGCACTCACTTCCAAAACTCAATGTGAAGCAGCTGGTATACACTTAATCAGCAGGCTCATCATTCCATCACAAATCCAGCTTGGTTCAAGCTCGTTTCTCCGGCTGCTTCACAGCATCTGCTAACACTAAAAATGGGGAGTCCACAATGTTTTCACAACACCCACGGGCTCCCACAAATCATACATTGGCAATTATCAATGATACCATAGGGCACAGTGGTATGCCGTAATATACCAACTACTCTGACTCCCCCGAAATTCGGGGGAGTCAGAGATTTTTCTACATCAAGGAATCAGGTTTGATGTTGTTCCCCAACCGCTTACAGCTGGCTGGCAGCCATAAAGCCGCTGCGGAAGGAAACCAGCATGTTCTGGGCATTGTCCACGTCGCCGATCATGCGGAACTCGGGAGCGCAGGCAGCATACTTCAGGGCAGCATCCAGGCAGGGCTTCACGCCGCCGCAAACGATGACCTCGTCGGCCTCAATGGTGTGCTCCTCGCCGTTCTCGTCCACATAGGTGACGGAAGTGGGAGTGACCTTCTTGGTGGTGGCCTTGGTAATGCCCTTCAGGGTATCCTCATAGCGCTCCCAGTAAGGAGCCATGTAGCTCTCGCCGGTCTTGGGGTGGCTGGGTCTGGTCCAGGCGATGACGATGCTGTGCAGCGGGGAAGCGTCCTTGGCCAGAACGTTCTGACGGGTCAGACAGGTGATGTTGTGGCCAGCCTGAGCCAGATAGATGGCAGTCTCAACGCCGGTCTCAGAGCAGCCGACCATGATGAGGTTCTTGGGGAAGTCAGCCTCGTGGCCGATCGCGTCGTGGCAGGTGCGCAGAGCGGGAGTGCCATCGGCGTTGTACATACCCTCGATGTTGGGCAGAGTGGCCTTGGAGCCGGTGGCAGCCAGAACGGCGTCATAGCCGCCGGCAACGATCTCTTCGGGAGTGGGCTCGCAGTTGAGCTTGACCTCAACGCCCTTCTTACCCAGCTCGCGGACGAACCACTGGCGCAGATCCTCAAAGGCCCACTTGAAGGAGAAGTACTTGGCATGGAGCAGCTGGCCGCCCAGCTCACCACTCTTTTCATACAGGGTGACGGAATGACCGCGCTCAGCGGCAGTAATGGCAGCCTGCATACCGGCGGGGCCGCCGCCGATAATGGCAACCTTCTTCAGCTTCTTGACGGGCTGGACATAGTAACGGTCCTTGATCTCACTGCCGAACTGGGGGTTGACAGTACAGACGGAAGTCCAGGGAGCGCGTTTTCTGCCGTGGCAGCGGTTGCAGCGGACGCAGGGACGGATGTCCTCGCCGCGCTCTTCCAGAACCTTCTCATAGTAGTCCTTATCGGTGAACAGGCCGCGGCCGATGCTGACCAGGTCACAGACGCCGGCCTTCAGCAGATCCTCCATCTCCTGGGGATCCTGGAAACCACCGGAAACAGCCAGAGGCAGCTTTACGCCGGCCTTCTTCAGATACTTGCACATACCGATACATCTGTGCTGCCCCTTGTTAAAGGTGTAGCCGGTGGGATGGGACTCAACCATGTCGGTCTCGCGGACGGTGAGCAGGTCGATCTTGCCCTCGGCCAGATTACAGAACTCAGCCAGATCATCCAGGGTAAAGCCCTTATCCAGGTCTTCCTCGCGCTTGT
>CAZQJD010000150.1:0-4440 GCA_964593575.1 uncultured Oscillibacter sp. | reverse complement strand
AAGCCGATGCCGTTTACCAGCGTATCCTCAGAAAAGCTGTGGGCGGGGATGGTAACGTGGCGGAATTGGCCATTGATGTCGACGATCTTGAAGTCGATCATCTTGATATCCTGTTCGCGGATCAGGTCCATGAGCTCCTGTGCGGTTTTGATCATGCTCGATACCTCCAAGTTAATTTCAGCCGCGTCCCGAAGGACGGGTAGTTTTCCAACCTTAATCATAATCCAAAAACTGTGTTTGTGCAACAATTTACTGCGCCAAACAATGGAGAAAACCACAAAAAATTTTCGGTAAAAAAGACGGCGTCCGCACAGGCAGACGCCGTCAAACTGTCAGAAGATGCTCAGTTCCAGCTTTTCGGAGAGGTATTCCATGGCCTTGATGCCGCAGAGACTGTTGCCCTTTTCGTCCAGCGCGGGACAGAACACGCCGATGCCCATGCGGCCGGGCACCACGCCCAGAATACCGCCGCCCACGCCGCTCTTGCTGGGCACGCCCACATGGATGGCATAGCGGCCGGACTCGTCGTACATGCCGCAGGTACACATCAGCGAGCGTACCACCTTCACGGACAGGGGAGCCACCAGCTGCCGTCCGGTGTCAGGGCAGGCACCGTTGTTGGCCAGCACGGCGGCGACGCGGCTGATCTGTTTGCAGGAGGCCAGAATGGAGCAGGCCTTGAAATAGGTGTCCAGATGATCTTCCACGTTACCCTCGATGACGCCGCTGGAGCGCATCATGTAGGCCATGGCGCGGTTGGTGTCGCCGGTGCGGCTCTCGGACTGGTAGACCTTCCGGTCATAGTCCAGCGTGGGATCGCCGGTGAGAAGCCGGGCGTTTTCCAGAATGTATCCGAAGCGCTCATCCGGCGAGCCGCCGGGGATGCAGGCGGTGACGGAGATGGCGCCGGCGTTGATCATGGGATTCAGGGGGCGGCGGTTCTGCATGGTCTCCAGCCGGATGATGGAATTGAAGGGGTCGCCGGTAGGCTCCATCCCCACCTTGCTGAACACCGCGTCATAGCCCCGGTGGGCGATGGCGGTGATGAGGATGATGACCTTGGCGATGCTCTGAATGGTAAAACGGACATCGCTGTCGCCGGAGGACAGGGTGTGGCCTGCCAGATCGGTGATGCACACGGAAAGATGATTGGGGTTGGCCTTGGACAGCTCCGGGATGTAGCTGGCGGGCGCACCCTGTCCCAGCCATTGCTTGGCGTACTCGTAGGCGTTGTCGATTTGCTTCTGCAGATACAGCATGGAGCGTGTCCTCCTGTCGGGATGATGTCGGTATCAGCAGTATACGGCATTTTTCGGCGGCTTGTAAAGGGGAATTTCCGGTTTTACGAGAGAGGTCAGGGATATTTTGCGAGCTGGAAACTCTGCATGGATTCTGTCAACTGATGGAGAAGGGTGGTGCTATCCAGCTCCAGAATGGAATTGCCCCTGTCAAAGCGAAGCCACTGGAGGATACCGTAGTACCGGGTATGGCTGCGGTAGGCGTTCATCTCAATCAGCTGAAAATCTGTCCTCGTCAGCGGCCTTCCGCTGCTGTCGGTATAGCGTGCGGTGTATCCGCTGTCGGTGTACAGTTTTTCTTCTGTGGCCAGTGCCTCGGTGGTGATCTCTCCGTTCATTGAGGTTAGCCCATAGACAATGTGGTAGTATTCTGTGGCGGTGGCCCTGAGAAAGTCCTGAAAGATCCAGGTGTAGGAGCCAGTGTCCGGGTTGTAGAACACCATAATGGTTCCATCCTCCATAATATCCGGCTGGGAATCTCCCTCCGGGACATCATAGCGCAGCTTTTCCAATGCGGTACAGGTATCGTTGACTTCGTAATAGCTGGCATAGGTGTAGTTTCCCGTGCCGCCCTGCTGGGCGGCGATGACCTCCAGCCGTCCGTTGCCGTCCAGGTCGGTGACGGCGTAGCCCACCCGGTCATCGGCGTAGTCGAAATGTACGGCCCAATCCTCCACGCTGTCGGCGATGAGCTGCAGTTGTGCCGCCTCGCTGGTATCGGGAGCGGCGGGAGACTCCGGCTCCTCAGCCTGCTCCGCCAGTGCGAGGGTGGCGTACCAGCTGTTCTCCTCGCGGTACAGCACAAAATCCGTGCCGGTGAGGGTGGCGGTGTAAATGCTCTTGAAAGTGGCCAGATCAATGCAGAGGGTAGCCTCCAGCAGCTGATTGTCGGGGGTCTGGCTGGTCAGGTGGATCTCGTCGCCGTCGGAGAGGGGGGAGGTGGGGTGCCAGTAGAGGATATCACCGTCGGAAAGCTCCACAGACTGCTGCTGCAATGCGCTGCCGGAGGTATCGGTTCTGGCGGACAGCCTTGCGTTCTGGCAGTAGGCGCTGGCGCGCCAGTTGGCGGGCAGCTCCATGATGAAGGCAAAGGCAGGATAGCGGCTGCTGAGATAGGGGGTGTACTCCCACTGGACGCTGCCGTTTTGCGCCTCCGGCTGCAGCGCGTAAATGCTCCACACTTCCCCGGTTTTGGCGGAGGTCTCCATCAGCCAGAGGGCGCCGTCCATCTGCAGCAGGCAGTATTGGTCACTGAGGGGCTGGTACAGCCGCTCTATATAGCCGCTGATCTCCGGTGGAGTGCTGACGGGGGAAGCCATGAACAGGGCGTCCCACTCCGCTTCTGTCCATGGGAATGCCTTCCAGCCCCATTCGTCAGGGGACAGGGCCAGCACTTCCCCGCTGGACCGGTGGGTGATGACCATGGTCCAGTCGGCGATTTTGTAGCGGCAGCCGCTGTCGCCGGTGTGGGATCGGCTGCTGTAGGGGGCGAGATAGAGGCACTCCGCTGAGAGATAGCCGCCCTCCGCAGGAGCGGACAGGGGATCGGGCACAGAGGGCGCGTCCGGTGTCGTGCTTTGGGAGGGCGTGTCATCGGGTGTGCTGCTGTCAGCGGGTGTTTTCGGGTCTGCGGCACAGGCGATGAGAACAACGGCGCAGACCAGAACAGCCATCACCGTCACCCACGCGGCGGGCTTCTTCCAGTTCAGCACGTTGCGGATGCGGCGCTTCACCCCGGTCTCGCCGAAGGCCAGCGGACTGGGAGCGGGGAAACGGCGGTTGGCGGCGAAGGACAGCAGGGTGGTGCTGTAGGCCTTACGGATGCTGCCCGCATGGGCCAGCACCGCCTCGTCACAGCTCATCTCCATGTCACGGCTCATCAGGAAGAAGGCCAGCCACACCAGCGGATTGAACCAGTGGACAGTCAGCAGCAGAAAGGCCAGCGGCTTGACGATATGGTCAAGGCGGCGGAGGTGCGTCCGCTCGTGTGCCAGCACATAGCCGAGAGCGTCTGCGTCCAGTCCGTAGGGAATATAGATCTTCGGCCGCAGGAATCCCAGAATGAAGGGAGAGCGGATGTTCTCCGCCTGATAGACATTCCCCTCCAGACGAATGGCGGTGGACAGCTGCCGGTGCAGCCGCATATAGGACGCGACGGCATAGACCAGCAGCGCTGCCATGCCGACGCACCAGAGGACGGCGACAGCGGTGAGCCACAGCTCTGCGGTGTTCACTGTGGGGGTTACGGCAGGTGCGGTGACGGCGGGAGCGGTTGGCGCGGCCGCCGGCAGCTGCGGCAGGATGGGCACGGTGGGGTCAATGGGCGTCACCGGCGCGGTGGGGATCACCTGCACCGGACTTTGGGTGATCTGGGTTGCCGTTTCCGACTGGCGGATAGCCAGTGCGGGCAGCGGCAGGTTGAACAGGCTCAGCGCCGAGGAAAAGCTCGCCGGACAGCACAGCCGGAAGGCCGCCACGCTCCACAGAGCGTAGGAATACTTCCGCGGCGCTTTCCGCAGGAGAAACCGGATCACCAGCACTGCTAAAATCACCCATGAGGCGGTGAGACTCATATCAAATACAGTGGAGAGGATCGCGTTCATGGTCAGCCCTCCTTATGCTGGTCAATGAGCCGCTTCAGCTCTGCTGCCTCCTCATCGGAGATGGTCTTGCTGCCCAAAAAGGAGGCCAGAAACACCGGCAGGGATCCGCCGAAGGTGCGCTCCACAAACCGCTCGCTCTCGTAGGCACGTACCTTGTCGCGGGGTACCAGTGAGGTGACGGTGGAGCCTTCGTTCCGGGCGAAGCCACGGTCACACAGCCGCTTGAGGATGGTGTAGGTGGTGGATTTTTTCCAGGCCAGCTCCTGAGCGCACAGCGCCACCAGATGGCCGGAGGAGAGGGGCTCGTTCTCCCAGATGATGTTCATAAAGCGATAGTCGCTTTCACACAGCTTCAGCTCTTCCATAAGGATACCTCCTTGCGTGGGATGTTGGTTTACAATTGTAGACTCCGTAGGCTTAGTCTACAATTATAGACCTGCTTTGTCAAGGGGGAAATGAAAAAATCTGACAGGCCGGAAAAAGCCTGTCATACTAAAACTTGTTAAAAAGCTTTAAAAGCTTTTTTATAGCGCGAAGCG
>CAZQJD010000149.1:0-4600 GCA_964593575.1 uncultured Oscillibacter sp. | reverse complement strand
CAACTACCTTTTAGAAAGGGGCTTTGAACTATGACTAATGAGAAATTGTATGAAGTCCTCGGCGATATCAATGAGAAGTATGTCAAAGAGGCAAGAGAATACCGCAAGGCCAAGAAGCCTGTCTGGCTCAAATGGGGTGCTATGGCTGCTTGTTTGTGCCTTGTGGTTGTCGGCTTTACTGGTTTATTGCATCAGAATCTTCGAACTCCGGGTAGTGGTGGTTTAGGTGGTGAAGGTGCTGGTGGAGGTGGTTATTACAGCGTCGCAGTATATCCGGCATCCGAAAAAAATGAAAATGTTGCGACAGCAGAAGTTGTTAGTCTTACAGAAAACGAAGTGGTGAACAATGAATTGTCAAAGCATCTTCCCAAGCACTTGCCCGATGGATTTCACTATGGACGTGGAAGTATATACAATACAGTAATGAAAGATGGAACACAGTATCATATGCTGAGAGTTGAATACATCTCTGGAACACTCCCCGAACAACAGTTTGCAGAGGATGGCGGCGCTATCGCACCAAATCTCGATACAACAGGAGACATCTTCACTGTTTGTGTTATGAATTATGAGCCAGAAACCGAGCATAATATCTATTCCTCTACTGATGAAGTGACAGTGTCATTGTTTGAGGAAAGCGGTTCAGTCTGTATCAGTCTGGAGGATTATTATATCAGTATATTTGCTGGAACAGCGGCTCCGGAAGCGGTTTTTGAAGCAGTTAAAAATATAGAATAAATCGTCAATCGGGTGAAGGCTGCCGCTCCGAGAATGAAACTGTTTGACTTCCAGAGTCTGACGGAGATGTTTGAACTGAAATTTTATGTCCCCCAATGAATAAATCTACATTAGCCGGCCCTAACCTGTACTCCGGGAACACAAAAGGTAATTGGGAGTTTGAAAAAGGAAGGGCTTTAAAAAAGCCAGGAGCTCACCGCACGGTGTGCTCCTGGTCGTTACGAGACTGTTTTTTTACAGCCCCTTCTTTTCAGACCTGCGCAGCTTCAGCGCAGGTTGGAAATCAGATTGTCCACAGTATGGTCTACGGCGACCCCAACTTTCTGGATGCGCTTTCCCACCTGCGTTTTCATCGGTGTGCGTCCTGTGGGCATCATCATTCCCAGTGCCATGCCGGCCATCATGCCGGCACCCATACCGAACCAGAATACGGTATCGTTTCTCATTACAGTCACTCCTTTACGGCATATCCATAGCATGGCGGAAAAGCTGCCGTTCATTCCCGGAGAAATCTGGAATCTGTTGAAAACAGATGATTCCTTTAGTATAATCAGCTTGTTATCGCAATGTGCAGTGACCAAGGCCCGTACAGGAGGAATTGTGCTATGACAAGGATCTATCTCATACGCCACGCGGAGGCGGAAGGCAATTTGTACCGTGTGTTTCAGGGACAGTACGATACTCTTGTGACAGAGACGGGCAAGCAGCAGATCCGGGCGCTGGGAGAGCGGTTCCGGGATATCCATGTGGATGCGGTATACAGCAGTGATCTGTACCGGGCGGCGTGTACCGCTGCGGTCATCTGTCGCATGAAGGGGCTGCCGCTGAACCGTGTGCCGGAACTTCGGGAGATCCATGTGGGTTCCTGGCAGGCAAAGGCTATGGGTGATATCTATCGGGCGGAGGCAAAGGAAGCACGTTACTCCAGCAGCGACGAGGAAAAAGCTCGGGCTCGGGGCGGCGAAACCCCGGTTCAGGTGCGTGACCGGATGCTGGCGGCACTGCAGACCATTGCCGCGGCCTGTGACGGGCAGACGGTAGTGGTGGTGAGCCACGGCGCCGCCATTAAGTATGTGGTGGAGCATCTGCGGGAAGCGGAGAAGGGCAGTGTCTCCACAGGAAAGAACACCGGCGTTTCTGTTCTGGAGTGGGAAAACAGCGCACTGCGTGTGGTTGATTTTGATGACGGATCTCATCTGGACGTCTGGATGGAAAAGCTGCTGGGCCGCCCCTACCATCAGCGCGATACCGGGCTGGAGCCGGGACTGTGGTACAGGGTGCCCTCAGCGGCGGAGCGTGAGACGTGGTTCCGGGAAGCTCTTGCGCTGCCGAAAAACGATATCTGCCCGACGTATGGCGCGGCGGACGTGCTGCTGGGCATTCGGAAAGAGGAAACGGCGGGCATTCTGGCGCTGCTGCCGGAGAAGGACGCGGAGCGGAGCATCGGCTGGATCGACGTCCTGTGGGTGAAGCCGGAACTGCGCTGCCGCAGCTGCGGGATCCAGCTGCTGGGACAGGCGGTGTTCCGCTACCGGGCGCTGGGACGCGAAGCTCTGCGCCTTGCTGTTCGCAAGACCGATGAGATGACGCTGGGATTTCTGGAGCACCATGGGTTTGTTCCTGTGGAGGAACCGGCGGAGGCCGGCGTTGTCATTCTGGAAAAGGACATTGCATTCCGCCCGCTGGGCGTATAAATGAGCACGGCAGGGGAACAGTCCCCTGCCGTGAGATTATCTTGCCGGTGAAAGAAAGCCCTCGGCGAAGGCCAGCGCATGGCGGTGTTTTTCATCGTCCATGAATACGGTTTGGTATCCCGGATGGCGCTCACAGAGCATGCCCGCATACTGCAGCCCGGAATGCCTGCAGTATCGCCGGATGCCTTCCTCCAGCAGGTCTGCGCCTTTCCCGGGACGATAACCGCAGGTGACGACCATGGCCACGGACTTGCCTTCCCACAGTGAGGGGCCTTTTTCCTCGCCGTAATACATGTTCATGGCGTATACCAGACGGTCCAGCGCCGCTTTCATGGGCGGTGTACAGTACCACGAATAGATGGGCGTTGCCAGCAGGATGAGATCGCTTTCCAGAACGGCGGGGAAGATCTGCTGCATGTCATCCTTCTGTGCGCAGGTCACTGCGCTCCAGTTCTGCTGACAAGCTCTGCAGGCGGTGCAGGGGCGGATATCCATGTTGTACAGGTCAAACTCCGTGACGGAGCAGCCAGCTTCCCGCCAGCGTGCGGAGACCAGATCTGTCAGCGCGTTGGTGTTGCCCTGCTTGCGGGGACTGGCCCGCAGAATGCAGATGTTTTTCATGGGAGCGGCCTCCATTTGACTGTGCTTTGTCGTTTTTGCGATTGTACCACGCCGCTGTGCCGTCGGTCAACGGAAGGTCTTCGCTGCGAAAGCCACAAGGACGGAGATGGTGTCGGCATACCCTTTGTGCAAATGGCAGAATTTATTTTATTACCGAATTAGTGCTTTACTATGATAGCAAAATAAAGTATACTATCCGCATCAGTATGGGTGGAGTCTGCCCGGAGGAGGAAACGTGCATGGAGTTGGATCTGAATGTACTGAGACCGCAGGAGCGTGTGGAGCTGCAGCTGCGGATCCTATATGAAAAGGCGGGCTTCCGGCAGTACCGGATGGGACGGTTTGAGGAGTACGGACTGTATCAGGAAAACCGCAGCTTCCTCAAGGCGGAGCAGGTGCTGACCTTTACCGATCTGGACGGGCGGCTGCTGGCGCTGAAGCCGGATGTGACGCTGTCTATTGCCAAGAATGCACAGGTAAAGCCGGGGGAGTGCTCACGCTATTACTATGCAGAGAATGTCTACCGCCCAAATCAGGAGAGCCATACCTTTCAGGAGATCAGCCAGATGGGGCTGGAGTGCATCGGCGCGGTGGATGCGGCAGCCACGGAGCAGGTGGTCTCTCTGGCGGTGGATACCCTGCGGTACGTAGGGGAGTACGCTCTGGAGCTGAGCCACATGGGCTTTGTCACCGGACTGCTGGACGCCGTAGGCGCACCGGAGGGCATCCGCACGAAGCTCATCGGCTATCTGCGGACGAAAAATGCCCACGACCTGCAGAAGACGGCGGAGTCTGCCGGATTGTCCCGGCAGGGAACGGACGCCCTGTGCCGCCTGACTGCGCTTAGCGGTGACTGGCGCGTGGTGCTGGCTGCGGCAGATGCCATGGCATTCAACGCCGCCATGGGTGAGGCCGTGGAGGAGCTGCGGATTTTGTGTACCGCGCTGGAGAGCAGCGGACGGGCGGAGTGCCTGCGGCTGGACCTCTCTCTGGCCAATGATATTACATATTATAACGGCTTGGTATTTCAGGGGTATCTGGCGGGTCTGCCTCGCGCCGTGCTGAAGGGCGGACGGTACGATCCTCTGGTGGAGAAGTTCAATCCCGGCGCAAGGGCCATCGGGTTTGCCCTGTATCTGGATGAGCTGGAGCGGCTGAACAGCGTGCCCCAGACATCTGAGCAGACCGGTGAGCCTGTGATGCTGAATGTGGCGCTGCCCAAGGGCCGGCTGGGCGACAAGGTATACAGTCTGCTGGCGGAGGTGGGCTACGGCTGTCCCGAAAGCTATGCCGACAGCCGGAAGCTGGTGGTGGAGAACCGGGAGGCGGGGATCCGCTACTTCCTGGTGAAGCCCAGCGACGTGGCCATCTACGTGGAGCACGGCGCGGCGGACATCGGCATCGTGGGCAAGGACATTCTGGAGGAGTCCGGTGCGGATGTGTATGAACTGATGGACACCGGACTTGGCAAGTGCCGTATGTGCGTGGCAGGTCATAAGGATTTCGTGGATGACCCCGGCCGTACCCTGCGGGTGGCAACCAAGTTT
>CAZQJD010000148.1:0-4634 GCA_964593575.1 uncultured Oscillibacter sp. | reverse complement strand
CGAGTCCGCCAACTTCAACGGCGCTTCTGTCCGCCGTACCGCCACCGCCCTGAATATGCGTACCGAGGCTTCTGCCCGTTACGAAAAGGGTCTGGACCCCATGAACACCATGAAGGCCGTTCAGCGTGCCTGCGAGCTGGTGGAGCTGCTGGGTGCCGGCGAAGTCGTGGACGGTGTGCTGGATGTCATCGCCAGGGAATCCCAGCCTGTCACCGTGAAGCTGGAGCCTGAGAAGGTCAACGCCCTGCTGGGCACCGATGTGTCTGAGGCAGAGATGCGCCGCATCCTGACGGAGCTGGGCTTCGCACTGGACGGCGATATCATCACCGTCCCCTCCTGGCGCAGCGACGTGGAGCACTACTCCGACATTGCAGAGGAAGTAGCACGTTTCTACGGCTACAACAACATCCCCGACACCCTGTCCTCCGGCATGAATGAGCGCCGCGGCTTCTCCCCCATCCAGAAGGTGGAAAACAGCATCGGCGCCCTGTGCCGCGGTGCCGGTTATCACGAGATCATCACCTACTCCTTCATCAGCCCCACCTATTACGATAAGATCGACCTGCCTGCGGATTCTCCCCTGCGCAGCTCTCTGAAGATCCTCAATCCTCTGGGCGAGGATACCTCCATCATGCGCACCACCATCCTGCCCTCCATGCTGGAGATCCTGACCCGCAACTACAATTTCCGCAACAAGTCCGCCAAGCTCTACGAGCTGGGCCGCACCTATTTCGCCAAGAATGATGGCTCCGGTCTCGCCCATGAGCCCAAGGTGCTGTCTCTGGGCGCTTACGGCCCCGACATGGACTTCTTCGCTCTGAAGGGCGCCGTGGAGACGGTTTTCAACGGCCTGCGCATTACCGGCGTCCGCTACGAGGCGGAAAGCGGAAATCCCTCCTACCATCCCGGCCGCTGCGCCAGGGTCTGGTGCGGTGACACGCTGCTGGGCGTCATGGGTCAGATCCATCCCCATGTTGCCGCCAACTACGGCGTGGACGCCGAGCTGTACGCCGCCGAGCTGTCCTTCGACGCACTGGTTGCCTGCCAGGGCGCACAGCCCATCTATCAGCCTCTGCCCAAATTCCCCGCCGTCACCCGTGACATTGCCGTGGTCTGCGACAAGACTGTCACCGTTGGCGCTCTGGAGGACTGCATCCGCCGTGCCGCCGGCAAGCTGCTGAAGACGGTGGAGCTGTTCGACATTTACACCGGCACCGGCATCGCCCCCGACAAGAAGTCCGTGGCCTTCAGTCTGGCCTTCCGCGCCGATGACCGCAACCTCACTGCCGAGGAGGCTGACAGCGAAGTGAAGGCAATTCTGGCTCTGCTGGAAAGCCAGCTGGGTGCTGTCCTGCGCTGATCCTCCTCTGGAAAAAATATCTTTGAAGGACTTTACACGATTCTCAAAATCGAGTATACTGATCCTACAAGCTTGAGAACTCAGAAAGGTGGTGCCCAGGTGGACGACTTCACCAGAAAATTCAAAATCCCGACGGATAAGGATCTGGAGATCCATCAAATCCTCTCCACAGTCTATCAGGCGTTGGAGGAAAAGGGCTATAACCCCATCAACCAGATCGTGGGTTACATTCTCTCTGAAGATCCCACCTATATCACCAACCACAATAACGCCCGGACACTGATCCGCAAGATCGACCGGGACGAGCTGCTGCAGATCCTGCTGCGCAGATATCTGGGTCTCTGACCCCAACTGCATACAGCCGGGAGGTACACCCTCCCGGCTTTTTTACAGGTGTTTTCCGCTGCAGTGTACTGCGGCAATACAACGATATTCTACAGGAGGTATCTCAAATGGAATATGTCACCCTCGGCCGCAGCGGCCTGAACATCTCCCGCCTCGGCTTCGGCGGTATCCCCATCCAGCGCATTGATGCCGCAGCATCCAGAGAACTGCTGGAAGCGATTCGCGCCGCCGGTATCAACTACATCGACACCGCCCGTGGTTACACAGTCAGCGAAGAGCTGATCGGTCAGGCCATTGAAGGCCACCGGGACGAATTCGTTCTGGCCACCAA
Source organism: uncultured Oscillibacter sp. (assembly GCA_964593575.1). GTDB lineage: Bacteria > Bacillota > Clostridia > Oscillospirales > Oscillospiraceae > Oscillibacter. The sequence continues at coordinate 2,598 of CAZQJD010000148.1, read as the reverse complement.
GTCCATGGCTCGTGACAAGTCCGGCATGGCCAAGGATATTGACATCAGCCTGAGCAATCTGCGCACGGATTATATCGACCTCTATCAGATCCACAACTGTCCCCCTGAGCAGCTGGAGCAGGTCTGCTCCGCTGACGGTGCGCTGGCCGCTCTGCAGGAAGCCAAGTCTGCCGGTAAGATCGGCCACATCGGCCTGACCACCCATTCTCTGGACACCTTCCGCATGGCACTGGAGCTGGACTGGGTGGAGACCATCATGTTCCCCTACAACATTGTGGAAAATCAGGCGGAAGACCTGATGGCACAGGCAAAGGAAAAGAACATCGGCTTTATTGTTATGAAGCCTCTTGCCGGCGGCGCCATTGAAAACGGCCCTCTGGCTCTGCGCTACATCTGTTCCAATCCCAATGTCACCGTGGTGATCCCCGGCATGTACAGCATCGAAGAGGTCGCTCAGAACGCTGCCGCAGCCAGCAACACCTCTCCTCTTACCGCCGATGAGCTGGCTGCAGCTGATCAGATCCGCAAGGAACTGGGCAATCAGTTCTGCCGCCGCTGCAACTACTGCGCCCCCTGCACTGCGGGCATCGGTATCTCCGCCTTGTTCCTGCTGCAGGGCTACCTCCGCCGCTACGGTCTGGAGGATTGGGCACGCTCCCGTTACGACGCTACCCCCATCAAGGCCAGTGCCTGTGTCGAATGCGGCGTATGTGAGACCCGCTGCCCCTACCAGCTCCCCATCCGAAGCATGCTGAGGAAAGTCGCCGAGGATTTCGGCGAGTAAGACACATCAGATATATCCCTGTCGGGCCGTTCGCTCGACAGGGACTTTTTCCGGGCGCTCCACACTCTTTTGGCAAGAATTCCCACCCACAAACCTCCCCTGCCAACATTGACAGTCATAACCAGATATGTTAGAATAATTACAATTTGGTTACAAAATACAGGAAAAGGAGTCTCTTATGGCAAACGAAAACGCAAAGACCGAAGGTCTGGTCTATCGGGGCCATCCCCTTCGCCGCATCGACAATCTGATCTACTACGGCACGATGGCTGAAAAATATATCGTTATGATGCAGATCCAGGACACCAAGAAGGTGCAGGATCTCAATGTAGCCAGCAAGGTTTCCGTCCAGCTGCAGCTGACCGATCCCACGCTGAAATCCCGCGACCGCATTGTGAAGAAGAGCGAAAAAGACAATCTTTATGCCGCCATGGACATCGCTCATGTCTGGCTGGAGCGCGCTCTGGCTGGCAAGTAAAACCACTTTTCACCCAAGAGAACAGAAAGGAAGCCTACTCATGACACATTTCGCAGGCAAGGCAGCCCGTGTGTTTTTGCTGGCCGGTCTTACATCGGTTGTGCTGGCAATATCCTCCCTCGCCGCCCAACTGCCCGCTGACGAAGGCACCATTACCGGCTCCTCCGTCAGAATGCGTTCGGGAGCATCCACTTCCGCCTCCATCCTGACAGTGATGGATAAGGGCACCACCGTCACCGTCCTCGGCAAGGCCAATGACGAATGGTATAACATTTCCTACAAGGGCATGACAGGCTGTGTCAGCGCCCGATATCTTGAACTGACAGAAAAAAACGACACCCCCGCTGATGCCGCTCCCACTCCCACCGAACTGCCTGTGAGCATAGGCACGATCACAGGTTCTTCTGTCAGAATGCGCGCCGGAGCATCCGCCTCCACCTCTATCCTGACGGTGATGGATAAGAACACCACGGTAGCTGTTCTGGGCAAGGCAGCCGATGGCTGGTATCGTATTTCCTGCAAGGGTAAGACCGGCTTTGTCAGCGCCGATTATCTGAAGCTGGACGAGAACGGTGTCTTTACCGCCTATGGCCGGGTCAACGGGGACAGCGTTTATGTCCGTTCTGCAGCCACCACAGATAGCGAGATCGTTGCTGCCCTTTCCAAAAACACTGCACTGACGATCAGTGGTCTTTCCAACGGCTGGTACAGCGTGACCTGCACTGACGGCAGCACCGGCTATATCCGCGGCGATCTGGTAGATCTGGACGCTTCCGCAAAGTATGCCCTGATCGCCGCCACACCCAGTGCCAACGGACAGGCAATGGTGGATCTGGCCATGGAGTTTCTGGGTGTCCGCTACGTCTATGGTGGCTCCGGCCCCAATACCTTTGACTGCTCCGGCTTCACCATGTATCTGTGCGAGCAGTTCGGCATCTCTCTGCCCCACTCCGCTACCAGCCAGTGGCTCAGCGGCAAGGGCGTGCAGATCCGTTCCGTCAGTGATATGCAGCCCGGCGATCTGGTATTCTTCTGCGATCCCACCCGCTCTGACGGCAAGGCCTGCTCTCACTGCGGCGTATACATTGGCGACGGAAAGTTCATCCACGCGTCTTCTTCCAAGGCCAAGGTGGTCATCAGCGATCTCACCACCGGCTACTATGCCCGCTACTATGTAGGCGGTCTGCGCATTGTCTGACAATCAAAATCGAGTAGGAGGGGCATAAGCCCCGTCCTCTCACACCACCGTGCGTACGGTTCCGTACACGGCGGTTCAATCGCTTGAGTGCAACGACTCGTATCGGGCGAGGATACTGTAGTATCCCGCCTGTGCGAG
>CAZQJD010000147.1:0-4659 GCA_964593575.1 uncultured Oscillibacter sp. | reverse complement strand
GGCGGACTCGATGTACTCCTGGTTCTTGACAGTCATGACCGATGCGCGGGTAATGCGGGCCACGCTGGCCACGCCGCCCACGCCGACGGCGATGATGAGGTTTACGATGTTGGTGCCCAGAGCGGACACGATGACGATGCCCAGCAGCAGGCCGGGAATGGCGGTGATCATGTCCATGAGGCGCATGATGAGGTCATCCACGGTACCGCCGAAATAGCCGGCAGCGGCGCCCAGCGGGATGCCGATACAAGCCGCCAGAACAGCGCAGGCCACGCCGATGGAGAAGGAATACTTGGTGCCATACATGATGCGCCAGAACAGATCGCGGCCCATTTCGTCGGTACCGAAGAAATGATTGGCGTTGGGCCACTGGAGACGCTCACGGATGTTGTAGCCCACCACCTGGGTATCATAGTCAATAATGACATCGGCGAAAATGGCAATGAGGGCCAGAAGGATGACGACGACCATGCCAATGACCGCACCCTTATTCTTCATGAAGCGGCGCCAGATCTCGTAGCCCTGGCTGCGGCCCTTCTTCTTTTTCTCAGTATTCTTAGCCACGCTTCTTCTTGCCTCCTCTCGCGTACTGGGACTTGATGCGGGGATCCACATAAGCGTACAGGATGTCCACCAGCAGCAGGATCACGCTGATCATGATGGTCTTCATAATGACAACGCCGGTGACCACCTGGGTGTCACGGGAGTTCAGGGAGTCGATGAGCAGACGGCCCAGACCCGGCCAGGAGAACACGTTCTCCGTCAGGGTGGCGCCGCCCAGAGAGGCCGCGTACTGAGCGCCCACCACGGTGATGATGGGGATCAGGGCGTTGCGCAGCGCGTGCTTGTTGATGACCTGCTTCTCAGGCACGCCCTTGGCACGTGCGGTGCGCAGATAGTCGGAACGGATGACGTCCAGCATGGAGGAGCGGGTGGTACGGGTGATGGTGGCCATGTGGCCGGTGCCCACGGTGATGGCCGGCAGTATCAGGCTCAAAATGCCCTGGTCACCCTGAGAGGGCAGCCAGCCCAGATACAGAGAGAAGACGATGATGAGCATCAGGCCCAGCCAGAAGTTGGGGATGGACAGGCCCAGCAGACCGCCGATCATGGCGATGTTGTCCGCCACAGTGCCGTGGCGCTTGGCTGCGAAAATACCCAGAGGAATGGACAGCGCGACCGCTACGATGGTGGTGGCCGTTGCCAGCTTCAATGTGGCCGGCAGCTTCTGACGATACATCTGCATAACGGGGGTACCGGTGATCATGGAGTTGCCCAGATCGCCGCGGAGCAGACCCCACATATACTTGGCATAGCGCACCAGCAGGGGGTCGTTGAGGCCAAGACGCTCACGCAGGGCGTGGAGCTGCTCTTCGGTCATGTCCTCGCCGCCCAGAGAGTCGGTGACGTCGCCGGTGGCCAGATCCATGGACACGAAGATGAACAGGGACACGCCGATGATGACGGGGATCAGCAAAAGGAGTCGCTTGATTACGTATCTATGCATAGAAAATAAACCCCTCCTTGAAGAGTTCTATGAAAGGAGCGTGCCGGGGCCCGGCACGCTCCTCCGGATCAAAGGATCAAACGGTCAGGAAATGTGACTGTTGAGGATCATTCCTCAACGCAGTAGATCTGGGTGAAGTCATGCTTGTTGTCGCCGCACCAGAGAACGCCGGAAACGTTCTTGCCCCAGGCGTAACCGTTGGTACCGTAGAACAGGGGGCGATAGGGCAGCTCATCGTGGGTGATCTGCTGGATCTCCTGATACATGGCCTTACGGGCGGTATCGTCGGACTCAACAACAGCCAGGTCCAGCAGCTCCATGACGCGGGCGCTGTTGAAGTGGGCGCGGTTGGTGTTGTGGCCGTAGGTCAGCAGGGTGCGGAACTGGTCGCCGTGGGGACCGCAGGACTTGTTGTACAGGAAGAAGTCATACTCCTTGGCCTTGCAGGTTGCATTCAGGCCCTGAGAGTCCACGGTGGCGATCTCGCACTTGATGCCGGCCTTCAGCAGCTGGGCCTGGACCAGAGCGCCCATGTCGGACCACTGGGTCAGAGTGACGAACTTCAGAGTCTCGCCGCTGTAGCTGGTCTTGGCCAGATATTCCTTGGCCTTGTCGATGTTGGTCTCCAGAGGATCGGAATAGTCAGTGTACAGGCCGTACTGGTTGGGGCCCCACAGGGACTCGCACAGATTGCCGTAGCCCTCGAAGTAGGCGTCCAGGATCTCCTGAGGATCCACAGCGTAGCCGATGGCCTTGCGCATGTTCACATCGGAGCAGATGCCGACCTCGTTGTTGTAGCCCAGGAAGTAGATGGTGTCAACGTCGATGGTAGCGGTCTTCAGGTTGGCGTCCTTCTCCAGAACGGGGATCTCGATCAGGTCAACGGCCATGTTGAAGTCGACCTCGCCGGTCTGGGTGGCGACAGCGCGGGCGCTGGACTCGGTCATGGTGGCCACAGTGATCTTCTTGGTGGGAGTCAGGGGATTGTCGATCCAAACCCAGGAGTTGTCATAACGAACGAAATTGGTATCCGCGCCGTTTTCCCAGCTCTCGACCATCCAGCCGCCGGTGCCGATCTGGGCGCCGTTCAGCTCGTCCTTCTCGATGGCTTCGCGGTTCAGGATGGAGCAGTTGGTGTACTGCAGCATGTACAGCCAGTCAGCGTTGGCCTGGGTCAGGGTCATCTCCACGGTCAGGGGATCAACAGCCTTGATGGTGTCGATCTGAACATAGGTGGTGGCGCCGGAGACGCCGGTGGCCTTGCCGCGCTCGAAGGTGAAGACCACGTCGTCAGCCTCCAGCTTCTCGCCGTTGTGGAACTCCACGTCGTCACGGAGCTTGAAGGTCCAGGTGAGGCCGTCAGCAGAGACGGACCACTCGGTGGCCAGCTCGGGAACCATTTCCTTATTCTCCCAGTCGTAGCAGATCAGGGAGTTATGGGTCAGCTTGAAAATGGTGTCGTGGTGGAGGTTGGAGACCACCTGAGGGTCGGTCGTGGTGGTCTTGCCGCTGTAAGCAATAACGATCTTTTCCTTGTACTTGACGTCTTCCTTGATCTCCACCTTGCCGGCGTCCTTATTCATGTCGGTGGTGGCGGTGCCGCTCTTGGGCTCGGAAGTGTCAGGTGTGGTGGTGCTGGTGGTCGTCTTGTCGCCGCCGCAGGCGACGAGGGCCATCATCATAATGAGGGCCAGGATCAGTGCCAGGGTTCTTTTCATTTTGTTTCCTCCTTAAAAAATTTGACTTATTTACGGGGGATATGCGAACCGCATTTCCTTGCGGAGAATGCCAACGTTATTTCCCGCACAGCTGCAGGAACCGGGCGAACAGGGCGCCGCCGTCCACCGCGTCAGGCCGGAGAAGCTCGCCGGTCATGCGCTCGGGATGGAACTGGACGCCGAAGATGGGAAGGGTCTCATGCTCCACAGCCTCCACAAAGCCGGCCTCCGCCCAGGCAGTGGGCTTCAGGCCCGTGCCCAGCTTATCCACAGCCTGATGGTGATAGCTGTTGGAGGTGAAGACCTCGCCGTAAAGCTCGCGGAGGATGCTGCCCTCCGCCGTGCGCAGAGCGTGTACCTTGTCCAGCACCACGCTTTTATGGAAGGCGTTGAGCTCGGGGCCGAGGTCCTGGATCATGGTGCCGCCGAGGCACACATTGATCATCTGAACACCACGGCAGATGCCGAAAATGGGCTTGCCCGCTTCATAGAAGGCACGGAACAGCACCTGCTCCGCCGCGTCACGGGCGGGCTCAGGGTCTCCGGCGCCGTTTCTCTCCTGCCCGTACAGGGCGGGGGCCACATCGTCGCCGCCGCAGAGGATCAGTCCGTCACAGGTGAGATCCGGCTCCGGGCAGTGGCTCCACTGGGGCGTGGCGCCCAGCGCTTTCAAAGCTTCCTCGTAATATCCGGGGCCGTCCGGCGGCTTGGGGGAGCCGGAAAGCTGGATGCGAATGCCATCAAACCGCATTGGCCGCCTCCTCTACCCGGAAATAGCAGCGGGTGGATGCATAGAATCCATATTCATTCCGGGCCACGGTGTATACATAGTAATCGCCGGGGACCACATTCACGGTGACCGTCGCCTTGCCGGCGGCCATCTCCTCCGCCGTGAAGTAGCCGCGCTGCCGCTCAGTGCAGGCCTCCACCCGGTTGATGATGTACAGGAGGGGCGTTTCCGGCGCGGCGGTGCGGAAGGTCAGCTCCAGAGCGCCGCCCTTTTTCACCGTTTCCGCATCGGCGGTAACGGCGCTGTCCGTCACGCAGAAGCGCACCGCCTGACTCACCGCGTCTCCCTTGCGGCAGACCGCGGTGTGGAAGCCGGCCTGAGACGGTGTGAAGACCGCAGCCTCATTCTCAATGGCCAACGCTGTGACAGCGCCGTCGGGCGCGGTGACCTCCACCGCCTCCCAGTCCTTTTCAAAGACGGTGAATTCCACCGCCTCGTCCAGACGGGTGTTGGCCTTGTCACCGAAGATGGACATCAGCGCCGTGTTGACAGGGGGCATTTCCAGCTCCGGGTCGCCCTCCACATGGACATAGGGGGAAGGCTCATAGGTCTGGTCATGTACGCCGGCATAGCGATATGCATGGTAGCCGGTGTCCAGCCAATGCCTGCGGAACAGCTCCGGCGTATATTCGTTGGATCTGCAC
>CAZQJD010000146.1:0-4695 GCA_964593575.1 uncultured Oscillibacter sp. | reverse complement strand
CCAGAAAGTATACGGACATGACTGAACTGACGCCGGAGCTTCTGCGGGTCTTTGTGGCCAAGATCATTGTCCACGAAAAGGAAGTAAAGTATTCCAAGCACGCACCGCAGGTAGTCCGCATCCGGTTCAGAGATTTCGATCTGAACGAAGCAAACGACCCATTCTTCTCGGAAACAACAGAAAAGGCAGACAGTGCTGACGCACTGTCCGCCTAATTCCGAGGTCACGCCCACAAGATACCCCTATTAGGAGTACCCCGTAGTTGTCTCTTTTTGTAAACGACAAGCTCTGGATTTGCGCCGTTTTCCTCATAGGTGGACACCATAATGAAATCCATGTTGGCAGCAATTCCAAAACACCTGTTTCCACCAAATTCACATTCCAGTTGATTCCCCAGATAGGTGGCTCCGTCAGCCAGAAACTTTACGCGTTTTCCGTTAGGAAGTCTATATTCCAGATTGATGTATCCGCCCACGAGCGCATTGAGTTTTTCGACCTTTGGCAGTCCTTCGATGTGCAAAGCGTTTATCTCATCCATACCGCGCAAAACTAAACCAACTGACAACTTCATCCTCGCTGGCGTTGAAATCCTTCTCCAGCCTGTTTTGTTATGCCCTTTTCAGGTCTCGCAAATTTTGCGGGACTTTTTTCATTTTAGGGCTTGACTTTTGTTTGCAGGACTACTCGATTCAGTTGCTGGAGATGGTGATGCTGGCGCCGGAGTTGGATTCGGCGACGCAGTCGATGGTCAGCACCACGGCCAGCGCCACGATCTCGTCGGCAGGATCCTGTATGTCCAGCAGATAGCTGTCGCCCCAGGTCATCCATTCCTTGCTGATGTAAACGATGGGCTGTCCGCTTTGGGTGATCTCATATTCGTGGGACGTAAAATCTCCCGCGATCTCCCAGCCAAGACCTTGAATGCTGTATCTGGGGAAGAGGAAGGAGAACTCCTTCCGGATCTCCGCCACCTGCGTGTCGCCGCAGAAGACATGGTAGCAGGGCAGAAAGCTCCATACCTCCTGTTTGATGAAGGCGGTCTCGTTGCCGGCCATGTCATAGACGTGGAGCTTTTTGCCCCAAGTGAAGATTTCACCTTCCACCATGTACTTATCATTACCAAATTCATCCTTGACGGTGAACTTGTCGCCCCAGGAGAATACCTTTTGCCGGATATAGAGCTTCATGTGATCCCTCCTTACTGAAGCGGTCAGGCTTCGGTGTCTTTCTCGATGAGAAACGCCAAATATTTGTTGCGGGCGACGTAATCGGGATGATAAAATTCGATTTTTCCGCAGGACTCGCAGTATGCCGGCTGCACATCGAAGGTTTCGGTAAACATGCCGTCCCTGATGGGCGTGTTGTCCAGCTGCTGCACGCGTCCGAATTTCAGCTTTGCGCCGCAGCGCAGACAGGCGGGGCGGTGATCCTCCGCTTCGGTCAGCAGAGCCAGCCGTTCTTCCAGTCTTTCGGGCGGTTCCGCAAGCCCCAGGCGCAGTGCACGGCGGCACAGCTCTTCCTCGCTTGCATCCTGCAGCTCATTGGCGCAGCTCTTACAGCATGGGTACCTGCTGCCGGCGCAGCGCATGGTGTAGGAATGGAAGAAGCTCAGAGCTTCCCCGCAAAATACGCAGATGCTATCATTCGCCATGTCGGCCCCTCCTTGCTACGTGCGCGCAAAGCCCTGGTACCGGGTGCCCTGGAAGGTCAGGCTGCCCCGGTCACCCTCCACCAGCAGACCGTATTCTGAGCCGTCCATTTCCAGCTCCATGCGGTCGCCGCTCTCCACCTCAAAGGTCACATAGTAGGTGGTGGAGGTGTGGTAATGGTGATGGTCGTTGGCACCGTGGTGGCGGTCGCGGGAAATATTGGTGCGCTTGGCCACCACAGTGGCGGTCACGGTCAGCCGCGGTGAGTTGTTGTTCTTATTCCACTGGCTGATTCCCTGCACGGCGGTGACGACGAACATGCCGATGACCACCACGAACATAATGGTAAACATGACGCCGAACATGCCGAAACCCATTCCAAATCCCATAGTGTTTCCTCCTGTGCTTTTTCAAGAGGGGCCTCACATCACTGTGAGGCCCCTGCGATGCTTACACGTTTGCAGTGTCTCTTTCCTGCTCGGCGGGCTGGGGAGGGACGACCACCACCGGTGTGTCTGCGGCGGCCAGCTTGCCGCCCAGGGCACCCATGATCAGGCTCTTAATGTCGATGCCCATGCCGGCGCTGATGCCCTCGGTGACCTGGGTAGTACCGTTGACGATGTCGGAGAGCAGCTTGGCGCTGTTACCCTCGCCGTACATGGTGATCTTATCCACCTTGCTGAGAGGCTCCGCCACATTCTTGGCGATCTCGGGCAGTGCGGCCATGATCATTTCAATGACGGCGGCCTCGCCGTACTTCTTCATGGCCTCGGCCTTCTTGTCGATACCTTCGGCCTCTGCCAGAGCCTTCAGACGGATGGCCTCGGCTTCTGCCTCACCCACGGCGCGGATACCTTCCGCCTCGCGCTGCCGCTCGATCTTCTTGGCCTCAGCCTCCTTGGTGCGGCGGAACAGCTCTGCTTCCGCTTCCTGCTCGGCGGCGTAGCGCTGGGCGTCTGCCTTGGCGCGGATCTCCGCGTCCAGCGTCTGCTTGGTGACGTCCACTTCCTTGGCGCGCAGCTCGGCGGTGCGCTCGGCGCGGGCGATATCGGCGTTGGCGGATGCCACCTCGATGGTTCTGCGCTGCTCCTGCTCCTGAATGGAGTAGGCTGCGTCGGCCTCGGCCTTCTTCACATCGGACCGCTGCTTCAGCTCGGCCTGACGGATAGCCAGAGAGGTCTGCTTTTCCGCGATCTCCATCTCGGACTGCACCTTGGCGTCGTTGGCCTCCTTGGCGGCCTGTGCCTGGGCGATGGCGATGTCGCGGTCGGCCTGCGCCTTGGCCACGGCAGCGCCCTTCTTGATCTGGGAGATGTTGTCGATGCCCAGATCCTCAATGACATTGTTCTGGTCGGAGAAGGACTGGACGTTGAAGGAGATCATCTCCAGACCCATCTTCTGCAGGTCGGGGATGGCGTTGTCCTGCACGCGCTCACCGAAGGCCTTGCGGTCGGTGACCATTTCCTCCAGACGCATCTGGCCCACGATTTCACGCATATTGCCTTCCAGCGTGTCCTGCACGCGGCGGATGATCATGTCCTCGCTCTCGTTCAGAAAGAACTTGGAGGCCAGCGCCATCATCTCTTCACTCTGACCGATGCGGATCTTTACGGTGGCATCTACCTTTACGTTGATGTACTCGGCGTTGGGAACGAAGTCTGTGGTCTTTACGTCTACGGAGAACATCTTCAGGGACAGCTTATCCAGCCGCTCCAGGAAGGGAATGCGGATACCGGCCTTGCCGATGAGAATGCGGGGCTTCCGGAAACCGGAGATCATGAACGCGGTATCGGGTGGCGCCTTGACATAGCCGATACAGATGAAGATGATGAGCAGGACGATGAGGGCAGCAATGCCAATGACAATTTCCATACAGGCTCTCCTTTCTATATCCCTGTGGTTGTGGATGATGTGTGGCGGTATTCCGCGATTTCGGGGCGGGCAGTCTCACCCGCATGTGCCTCTGCCGGGACACCTTCGAGGCCCAGTGCCCGGGCATACATGGGATGCTTCGCTGCTTTTTCCAAAAGACGGATGGTCAGGATCCTTTCTCTTGTGTTCATAGGAATCACCTCAGATTGGGAATGCCGCTTCCTGTTATAAATAATTGTATATGGTAAATAGTGGGTTGTAAATGATATTTGCAGCAAAATAGGGCTGTATATTTTTCCTTTCATGGAAAAATACACAGCCCTGTGGTTATTTGTTCTTGTGGGCGTTGTACAGCTCCGGATCGATGGCGCCTGTGGCCAGCATCCGTTCGGACCAGAGCTGCAGGGTCTCCACGGCGATGGAGATGCGCTCCAGCTCCTTCTGGATGTAGATGAAGTCCTCCAGCTCATCGCCGGAGATCTTACCGTCCACAGTGATCTCGATGAGCCGTTCCCTCTGCTTGCTCATGGAGTTCAAAGAGGCCAGCATTTCCAGCACGATCTGGGAGAGATCCTTGATCTTCACCTCCGGGACATACTGCTGTCCGATGGGGCACTGGTTGGCGCAGTAGTAGTTGCACAGGTTGGGCTGCTTATATTTCTCCGCCATCACCAGTATCTCGTCCGGATGAGGCAGAGAACGCTCGTTTTCGATCTTCTCGATCCGCTCCGGGGCGATGCTCGCCAGCAGCTCCGAGGCTGCCTCGCGGGTGAGCTTCAGGCTCTCTCTGGTCTGGTGATAGATGTTCTTGTTCTCTTTGGTGGATACTCTGGCCATAAGCAGCCTCCTCGCTGTTGTGTGGTTAATGCAACAGGACTTGGATCCGTGCCGCGTTTCAGCCGCCCGATCCGGTGCTTTTTGCCTGGTTGTCCTCGCCTTGCGTCAGCAAGGCCGCGTCCGCCGCACCAAAAATCCCTCGGAGCCTGCTGGCTGAAATGTGCGCAGCAGCTTTACCGGAGCGGATTTTTGTTTAGACAAGGAAGCAGCCGCAGGGAATACTTGCCGTATTCCCAAGGTTGATGACGCAGTATGGGCGAAAATCCGCCCGGAAAAACCGGCACAGATTCGAGCTCTGTTGCCTTAAGTGCATTATACGTTCTGTGTGTCGAAAACG
>CAZQJD010000145.1:0-4698 GCA_964593575.1 uncultured Oscillibacter sp. | reverse complement strand
GTTGAGCTGTTCCTTGTATCTTTTTATTTCTCCTACATCTATTTTACACCGTGCATACGGTGTTGCGCCTCCCTTTCCCTTCTGATATACTTTGTCTGTATACTCTGGAAAGGAGCGTTTCCATGAATATCCGACACAAGCTTACCATCCTTCTGGCAGCTTTCATCGCAGCGCTGATTTTCCTCACTGTGGATTTTATCCATGTCAGCGGCGACGAGCTGTCCGGTGCGGAACAGATGCGCGACACGGCGGAGGTCACCGTGGAGGTACGGGATCGCACCGGCACCCAGCTGCTGGAGACCCATACACTCACCCGCGGACAGGGCACCGCCCTGCAGTCCCTCATTCTGCGGGGAAGCTATCTGCGCACCTTCTCCGAATCCGCGCAGGTGGGAAAGGACGAAAAAACCTACGACATCTACATTGTTCTGCCTGAACAGCAGCAGACCATCCGTTTCGCCGTGCTGGGCAGCCGTCTGCTGGCTTCTCCGGACACCTTCGGCGGCTGGCTGAAGATCCGGGACAAGGATTGGGAACTCGCCTTCAACGGTATTCTGGCCGCAGGCTGATGGAAAAGCAACACCCGAACCGCATTTGTAACGGTTCGGGTGTCCCATTTGTCAGATCACAGGTACTTGTCCAGCGCAGCCTTAAAGGCCGGGGCAGGACGGACGCCCACAAGGCGGTCCACTTCCTGACCGTTCCTCAGCACCACCACCGTGGGGATGCTCATGACGCCGAAGCGGCGGGCCAGCTCGGGCTCCTGGTCCACATTGACCTTGCCCACCAGCACCTTGCCATCATATTCATCAGCCAGCTGATCCACCAGGGGAGCCAGCATACGGCATGGGCCGCACCAGTCTGCCCAGAAGTCCACCAGCGCCAGAGGAGCAGCATCCACCGCCGCGTCAAATTCCACTGTCTTAAAATGCTTCACCATAACCAATTCTCCTTTACAGGTTGATTTTTGAATATTCTTAGAATATTGGGTTTATTTATGCGCGTCCAGCCATTTGGCAGCGGACTGACCAGCCACGAGGCCCTCGCCCACCGCCTTGGAGACCTGCAGCGGTGTGCCGGTACAGTCGCCGGCGGCAAACAGGCCGGGGAGGTTGGTCTGCATCTGTCTGTCCACCAGCACATAGCCCTTGTCCACCGCCAGGCCGGGAAACAGCTCTGTGGGAGCCACGGTGGGCCGCAGCACGAATACGCCGTCCACTGCCACCTCTTCTCCGTCACAGACAACAGCGGTCACTGTCTGTTCACCCCGGATCTCATATGTACGGGGGCGGTGGAAATACGTCACCCGGCAGCCGATATCCCTGAGGAAATCCGCTTCCCGGCGGGCAGAATCGGAATAGCCCAGCACCGCCACCGGTCTTTCCCGGTAGAGCATGCCGTCACAGGTGGCACAGTAGCTGACGCCCCGGCCCAGAAACTCCTCCTCGCCGGGGAATTTCCGCCCACGGGCCACACCGGCAGCCAAAATGACCGCCGTGGCTTCCACCATTTCCATGCCTACGCCCAGATACCAGGTTTCGCCGTACCGGGCGGCATTGAGGACCTTGCCCTCCATAAATTCCGCGCCGGCAGCCTCCGCGTGGGAGCGGAAGGTGCCCATCATCTCCTGCCCGGTCAGCGCCGGCAGACCCAGGTGGTTATCCACCCGCTCCGCCTTCCACAGGGGATTGTCCTCCGGCGGATTGCTGATCACCAGCACCGTTTTGCCCCGCGCCCGGAGATTCACCGCCGCGCTGAGCCCCGCGGGCCCGCCGCCGATGACGGCCACATCATACAGCATAGTCCTTCGCCTCCTCGCCCAACAGCGTCGCGATCATAGAAGCCACCTCCGCAGAGGACACGCGGTAATACACTTCATTGCCCTGACGGACTGCCGACACCACGCCCGCCGCCCGCAGCTTCTGCAGGTGCTGGGAAATGCAGGACTGAGAAACACCTGTCCCCTTTTCCATGCAGGTGACATTGTGGCAGCCGCTTTGCAGCAGGCCATGCACGATTCGCAGCCGGACAGGATTGGCCAGCGCCTTCAGCAGCACCGACCTTCCTTCATAGTCGATTCTGTTGTTCATCCTTTCACCAGCTTTCCTTAAGGCCGCAGGTCTCGAACCTGTTCCTTGTATTTTCAATATTAGAATATCATGATATGTCCATCCACGCAGTGTCTTTTGCAACAGTTCGCCATCTGTTTTTCCGCATTGCATTTATATGGACAGTTTGATAAAATAATATGTGGCTCAGTATACATAAGGAGCCGGAGGGAAAGTCCCTCCGGCTCTGTATTCGAAAAAGCGGCAGCGCCCCGGGGCGGCTCCGGCTGCGAGGGACGATGCTCGGGCGCACAGGTCCGCTCACAGCAGTCTATGCCGCAGGCGCACCGACTGCCACCGCCTATCGTTTCCCTGTCCGATAACGATTCGGATGCATTCTGATGCAAAGTGAGGTTTTTGCCATGATCAAAATCGCCCCCTCTATCCTTTCCGCCGATTTTGCCAATCTGGCCAGAGACATCGAAAAAATCGCGGAGGCCGACTACGTCCATGTGGATGTCATGGACGGCCAGTTCGTCCCCAACATCAGCATTGGTGTTCCCGTGGTAGCCTCCATCCGCAAGGCCACGGACATGTTCCTGGACGTGCATCTGATGATCGTGGAGCCTGTCCGCTTTGTCCGGCAGTTCTGCGAGGCCGGCGCCGATCTGGTGACCGTTCATGTGGAGGCCGACACCGCGGAAAACATCCATGCCGCTCTGGATCTTATCCACAGCATGGGCAAGAAGGCCGGCGTGGTCGTAAAGCCCAAGACCCCCGCCGAAGCAGTCCTCCCCTTCATCGACAAGGTGGAGCTGATCCTGGTGATGACGGTGGAGCCGGGCTTCGGCGGCCAGAGCTTCATGGCGGACATGATGCCCAAGGTAGCTGCATTGCGCCGGCTCATCGACGAGAAGAACCCCGCCTGTGAGCTGGAGGTGGACGGCGGCATCGACCCCTTCACCGCCCGTGCGGCGGTGGAAGCCGGTGCCAATGTACTGGTGGCCGGAAGCTCCGTCTACAAGGCCGCGGACATCCCTGCCCGCATCCGGGAACTGAGGGGTTGACCATGACCATGTTTGCATCCGTTCCCAGACTGTCTCTGGGCCTCTATCCCACACCCCTGTATCTGCTGAAGAGCATCAGCGCCAAATATGGCAGAAACATTTACATCAAGCGCGATGACCTGTGCGGCGTTGCACTGGGCGGCAATAAAGTGCGCAAGCTGGAATTCCTGCTGGCACAGGCCAAGAACGAAGGCTGCGACACCGTGTTCACCACCGGCGGCGCACAGTCCAACCACGCCATGCTCACCGCAGCCTGCGCCGCCCGGCTGGGCATGAAGGCCATCCTGCTGCTGAAAAAGCGGGGCGTCACGGAGCATCTGGGCAATCTGGTGCTCAACGACATCTACGGCGCGGAGGTGCGCCTGATAGATACCGATAGCTACGATGACATCTACGCCGAGATGGAACGGGAGTCCCACCATCTGGAGGCAGAGGGTCACCGCTGCTTCTCCATTCCCTGCGGCGGCTCCAACGCCATAGGTACACTGGGCTACGCCAACTGTGTCCGGGAGCTGGCGGAGCAGGTGAAGGCACAGGATATCTCCCCTGCCTACATCGTTTCCGCCACCGGCTCCGGCGGCACCACCGCCGGCCTGCTGTTGGGCGCCCGGCTGTATCTGCCCGGCACGCAGGTCACCGGCATCGGGATCTGCGGCGATCCCTTCTCCGAGATCGTCCCCCAGCTGGTGGAGGAGGCTTCCGCCATCCTGGGTGTCTCCGCCCCTGTCCGGGAAGCAGATTTCGCTCTGCGCTGGAACATCGGCGCAGGCTACGCCATCCCCAATCCCGCTGACGTTCCCTATATGGAGGAGCTGGCACGCGCCGAGGGCATACTGCTGGACCCCGTCTACACCGGCAAGGCCTGGAGCGGTATGCTGCAGGGGCTGGAGCAGGGCTGGTTCGGCACCGAGGGCGACATCATCTTTATCCATACCGGCGGCGCGGCAGCCTTGTTCGCCATTGACCTGCCCCGAAACTGACCACAGGAGGAGTCACCATGGAATACTTCCCCGCGCCGCTGGAAAAGCTGGTGGAGCAATTCGCCCGGCTGCCGGGCATCGGCGGCAAATCCGCCCAGCGGCTGGCCTTTCATGTGCTGGGCCTGCCGGAAAGCGAGGCGAAGGAATTTGCCGACGCCATTGTAGACGCCAAGCGCAGCGTTACCTGCTGCCCCGTCTGCCAGAACTTTACCGCCGGCGGACTGTGCCCCATCTGCGCCTCTCCCAAGCGGGACGGCAGCGTCATCTGTGTGGTGGCTGATCCCCGGGATGTGGTGGCCATGGAGCGGGCACGGGAATTCAACGGCCACTATCATGTGCTTCACGGCGTCATCTCTCCCATGAATCACGTGGGGCCGGACGACATTGCCATCAAGTCCCTCATTGAGCGGGTGGCCAGGGGCGATGTCAGCGAGGTCATCATGGCCACCAACCCCGACACCGAGGGCGAGGCCACCGCCATGTACATCGCCCGGATCCTGAAGCCCTTCGAGGTGCGGGTCACCCGACTGGCTTACGGTATTCCCGTGGGCGGACATCTGGAACTCGCCGACGACGCCACGCTGATGCGTGCGCTGGAAGGCC
>CAZQJD010000144.1:0-4699 GCA_964593575.1 uncultured Oscillibacter sp. | reverse complement strand
GGTGCAAATGCACTGAGGTGGAACTTTTTATGCGCGGCTACATTTGACGGTTACGACATTGGCCTATCCCGAGATACCTTTTAGCAAAAAAGACTGTCCTGGGAGCGGAATCGACAGAGAGCAAAACAGTGATTGAATAGAATTAAACAGAGAAAATGGGATCATTTGACAGGTTTCCCGGTGATGGAACGGAGTGAGAAGCTCCGTGAGTGGGTCACTATGATGCCTGACAGACAGGTTAAGTCATACGAAGCCTTTTTTACCAAGTTTTAGTATGACTTGTCAGTTTGTGAAGGATTTCGTTGCTTTTTTGCGAGGCGTATAGTATACTTCGTTCATAAACTGTTCAAAAATTCATCAGCAGATGCCGGGCGCGTCTGCGCGTGCGGCCGTGAATGTGATTCCGGCTGCCGGAGAGGAGAAACAAACCTATGAGACCTGACGGAACAAGAGCAAAGGATCTTTCCGCCATTGTACAAGCCATCCCGCACATTATGCCCAAGCGATACGACGCCCAGAACTGGTCCAGCGAACAGGTGGATGACGATATCCTGCGTGCGTATATCCGTGAGAAGCGAAAAGAAGAGAAGATTGTTACCCGTATGAGCATCATGGCAGCGGCATATTATAAGGCAGTTCTGGCGAATCCCAACCTGAACCGGTTTGTGATGAACCGCAAGATCTATGACCGCAACCATTTCTGCTTTAGCTTTGTGATCCTGAAGACCCGCGCTGACGGCACGCCGGACGAGACCACGCTGAAGGTGTTCCTGCAGCCGGAGGACACCGTCTTCACCATCAGCGAGAAGGTGAAGAATATGATCGCTGAGAATCAGGCGGCGGAGCATGATAACGGCACCGACAAGTTTGCCAATTTTGCCTTCTCCATTCCGGGACTGGCCCGGCTGGTGTTCGCACTGGCATACGGTCTGGACCAGTGGGGGCTGCTGCCCAGAAAGATCATTGATCTTTCTCCATTCCATACCAGTCTGTTCATTACCAACCTGGCGTCCATCAACACTCCCAGCATCCATCACCATTGCTACGAGTTTGGTACCACCAGCGTGTTTATCTGCATGGGGCGCCCTGCCCGCAAGGGAAACGGTGATAACGGAAAGCAGATGCCCATTTCCGTAGTCATGGATGAGCGCATCGCTACCGGTGTGGAGTATTCCCGCTTCTTTGCAGCATTCCTTCGGTATCTGCGGAATCCGAGTGTGCTCGAGAGCCGCTTGGACGGCATGAATGCCGAGAAGGAGACTGCCTGCCTGGCACAGGTCTGATCTCGAAGTCTATAGTCAGCAAAAGGATCGGAAGCGCAGCTCCCGATCCTTCTCTTTCTGAGATGTTTTCAAATTTGATTCACACGTAACCCGCGAGGCGGGTGGTGATAAGCTGGGGGATATCATCCATGGACATATTCAGCGCAACAGCAAGCTCACCAAACAGAAGGCGTTCCGCCTGACGGCCATAACGCTCATCCACCATGCCGAGGCGCCGGTTCTGCGCTTCTGCCTGCTTGCGCTTTTGCTGGACGGACAGGCTCAGGGACAGCAGCCGCAGAGGATCGCCGGTCTGCAGCACAGATTGATACTTTTGCGCCAGCTGCTGGATGGTGCGCTCCTTGTAGATTTCTACGCGGATGGTGGGGAGTTGGGAGAGCAGGGCTTCTGCAGCCTCCGCTGTCATAACAGGGCGGAGAGGGACTTTTTCAGAGTCCACCGGAGTATGGATCACACCGGACTGGTAGAGAGGGGAGAGACTGTAGAACAGCTTAGAGCTGCCGCCGTCCGGATGGGAGAAGCCATCCACTCGGCATACGCCTATAGAGCCGTATACCACCAGGTCGCCGATTTGATACATCTTCCGAGTCCTCCTTCTTCGAATGTCCGAATCTGCACAGCAAGGCATTGTAATGTAATTTCATTTTACATGATTTTTCAAAAAAATGTAAGAGAAAAATATAAAATTTTACAGGAAATTATTCAGAGATAGACAGGAAAGGGCAAAAATGCTTGCACTTTTTCAAACGTCTGTTACAATCGTAGCAGGAAAACGAAATACGGTAAAAACCGGAGGATATGTATGAAAAAAACGCCGCATTATCAGGAATATCTCCAGATACTGGAGGAAGAGCTGCTGCCTGCCATGGGCTGTACAGAGCCTATCTCTATTGCGCTGGCTGCGGCCAAGGCGCGGGAACTGCTGGGGACGACACCGGAGCACGTAGTGTTGGAGGTCAGCGGTAATATTATCAAAAATGTCAAGAGTGTCGTGGTGCCTAACACCGGAGGACTGAAGGGACTGGAGGCAGCCGCCGCAGTGGGCATTACTGCAGGCCGGGCGGATCTGGGGCTGGAGGTGCTTTCCCATGTGACTCGGGAAGAGGCTGAGCAGGTGAAGGCGTTTTTGGAGCAGTGCGAATTTTCCGTTCAGCCCAACCGCGGCGGAAAGATTTTCTACATCCGCGTGGATCTGACTGGAGGCGGACATACTGCGTCCTGTGAGATCACGGATTTCCACACAAATCTGACTCTGCTGGTCAAGGATGGGGAGGTCGTTTTCCGCGGCTGCGGAGAGATCACCGGTGGTGAGGATCAGACGGACCGCAGTGTGCTCAGCGTACAGGAGATCGTGGAGTTTGTGGACTGCGTGGATCCCAAAGATCTGCGTCCTATCGTAGGACGGCAAATTCAGTACAATACCGCGATCTCTCAGGAGGGCATGACCGGCAAATGGGGGGCTGCCATTGGCCGCACCATCCGGCAGATCCACGGAGAGGACGATTTGGCTGCCCGTGCTTCCGCGGCTGCGGCTGCGGGCAGTGATGCCCGCATGAGCGGCTGCGAGATGCCCGTCATCATCGTTTCCGGCAGCGGCAATCAGGGTATGACCGCATCCCTGCCGGTGATCGAGTACGCCAATGCGCTGGGCGCTTCTGAGGAGCAGCTGCTGCGGGCTGTGGCACTGTCCGACCTGATCACCATTCACCAGAAGACGCCTATCGGCAGACTGTCTGCTTTCTGCGGCGCAGTCAGCGCCGGTGTGGGTGCCGCCACCGGCGTGGCGTATCTCCACGGTGGAGATTTCAAAGTCATTGCCCATACCATTGCCAATGCACTGGCCATCTGCTCCGGCATGATATGTGACGGTGCAAAGCCTTCCTGTGCGGCCAAGATCGCCTCCGCGGTGGATGCCGGCCTCATCGGATACAACATGTATCTCAACGGCAAGCAGTTCCGCAGCGGTGAAGGCATCATCAAGAAGGGCGTGGAAAACACCATTGATTCCGTGGGGCGTCTGGCCCGCATGGGAATGCGCGAGACGGACAATGAGATTCTGGACATCATGGTGGGCAACTGAACCGCAACGATAATAAAGCTGAAAAGTCAGAGACTGTGCTTTGTCGGTCTCTGGCTTTTCCTTTTTGGTGGAATATGCGTAAAATGACCGATTCTGCATACACTTGACAGTGATCAGGAGAGGAGAGATCGCTGCTGTGAGAGGAAGAGTGTATGCACGGATAATGGGGGCTGCAGTCAT
The DNA here is from genome assembly GCA_964593575.1 of uncultured Oscillibacter sp. Taxonomy (GTDB): domain Bacteria; phylum Bacillota; class Clostridia; order Oscillospirales; family Oscillospiraceae; genus Oscillibacter. Next base: position 1,156 of record CAZQJD010000144.1, on the reverse strand, counting down.
GGTGGTGATGCTGGGGCTGCTGATGGGCTGTATTGGCCGGAAGGATGAGATATTCGTGATCTCCCGGGAGGACGGCTCCGGAACCCGCAGTGCCTTTACGCAGCTGGTGGGTGTGCAGGTAGAGGATGAATCGGGAGGTACGACAGACAGAACGGTGGATACGGCGGAGATCACCAATTCCACCGGCGTTATGCTGTCCAGCGTGGCAGAGAATCGGAATGCCATCGGGTATGTGTCATTGGGGGCGTTGAACGATGAGGTAAAGACACTGACGGTTGACGGCGTAGCTGCCACAGCAGAGAATGTTCGAAATGGCAGTTATCCTGTCAGACGGGCCTTTCAGATCGTGCTGAATCCGGAGGCGCCCGCAGCTGCACAGGACTTTGTGGCATTCATTCTCGGCGACAGCGGGCAGGCGGTGGTGGAAGAGGCCGGCTATGTGGGCGGCGGGACCAGCGGCGCATTTCCTGTCAGGCGAGCGTCCGGTGAGATCACGGTGTCCGGAAGCTCCTCGGTGTTTCCTGTCATGGAAAAGCTGGCGGAGGCTTACATGTTTCGAAACCACGGTGTAAGCATTGTGCTGCAGACCTCGGATTCCACCACCGGGATCCGGGATGCTGCCGACGGTCTATGCGATTTGGGGATGACATCCCGTGACCTGACTGACGATGAGCGCGAGGGGGTGCATACCTATACCATTGCGCTGGATGGCATCGCTGTGATCGTTCATCCGGAGAATACGCTGGAGAACCTGAGCCGGCAGCAGCTCTGTGATATTTACACAGGCGCCATTACCGGTTGGGAACAGCTTTGGGGATAAACGGGGATGTGTACAGGGGGTGGGCAAATGAAGACGAGAATGTTTTATGAGCGGTGGATGCAGCGGGTGTTTCTGTTGACGGCCTGCGTTTCTGTGGCGGCTGTGGCGTTAATCTGCGGGTTCTTGCTGGCAGGCGGTATACCGGTGCTGCGTGAGATCGGGCTGGGAGATTTCCTGCTGGGAAAGGTGTGGAAGCCGGGCAGTGATCGCTACGGCATCCTGCCCATGATCCTGGGGAGTGTATATATCACTGCCGGGGCCTTGCTGCTGGGTGTGCCGCTGGGTGTGCTGACGGCGGTGTGGCTGGCACGGTTTTGCCCGGAGTCGCTGTACCGC
>CAZQJD010000143.1:0-4774 GCA_964593575.1 uncultured Oscillibacter sp. | reverse complement strand
CCGGCGTGCAGATCGACAAGATCTACCTTGCCAAGGGTGAGACGGACAAGACCCTGGGCCACATCGCCTCCACCGCTCGTGCCGCCGGCATCGTGGTGGTGGACGCCGACCGCCGCAAGCTGGACAACATGAGCCGCACCCACGCCCATCAGGGCGTCATCGCTCTGGCCTCCGTCCGGGAGTACTGCTCTGTGGAGGACATCCTGCAGAGCGCGGCGGACAAGGGGGAGAACCCCCTGCTGGTGGTCTGCGACGAGATCTCCGACCCCCACAATCTGGGCGCCATCATCCGCACCGCCGAGTGCGCCGGCGCTCACGGCATCGTCATCCCCAAGCGCCGCAGCGCCGGCCTTACCGCCATCGTGGCCAAGACCTCCGCAGGCGCGGTGTCCCACATGCCTGTGGCGCGGGTGCCCAACATCGCCGCGCTGCTGAAGGAGCTGAAGAAGCAGGGCGTGTGGGTGTTCGGCACCGCCGCCGGCGGCAGCACTACCCTTTATGACGCCGACCTGAAAGGCCCCGCCGCCATCGTCATCGGCAGCGAGGGCGACGGCATGACCCGCCTTGTGGCGGAGAACTGCGATTTCCTTGTGAGCATCCCCATGAAGGGACACATCAATTCCCTCAACGCCAGCGCCGCGGCAGCCATCCTGCTGTACGAGGCCGTGCGCCAGAGAGGGTAAGAGGCGATTTTACCAAGACGCCGGAAGCGCTCCGGCTGCCTGTACGGGAGAGAAGACCATGGCTCAGAAAGACAGGAAAAGTGCATATGACGACGCGCTGAAGGACGCCAAGTGGCTGGTGGAAGGCGTGGTGGACGAGGGCTATCAGCTGGAGGACATCCTGACGGAGTACGGCGGCGGTGTGCTGCCGGAGCCGCCCGCGGAAACGCCGGAAGAGGAGCCGCCTGAGGAGGAGCCCAAGCCGGTGCCGGAAAAGCGGCCGTCCGGAAGGCGGAAGCCCAAGCCCGATGACATCCCCCGCGAGGAGGAGCCTGCGGAAGATCCGCGGAAGGACGCGACCAAGGCGGAGCGGGAACCCTCTGTGGAGGAGCTGGTGAGCCGCGCCATCGATGAGGTGCGGGAGGAGGAAGCCCTGCTGCCGGAGAAGAAGCGCCGCCGGGGGCTGTTCTCCCGGAAGCGTCCGGAGGACACTGAGCCGCTGTTCGATCCGCCGGAGCCGGAGGAGGAAGAACCGGAGGAGGACCCCATTGGGCCGGAGGAGCCGCTGAAGGAAGTGGCCATCGCCGCCCGCCGCCGCTGGCGGCGGCAGCGGGTGCAGCTGCCCTTTGCCGCTGTTTTGTCGGCGCTGGTCATCGGGCTGATGGCGGTGGAGCGTCAGGGCATCACGGTGCCCTACTGGAGCGGCGACAGGCTGATCCAGGCGCTGGCGCTGGGCTGTACGCTGGCTGTGGTGTGCGGCCTGTGCTGGGATGTGTTTTACCGGACGGCGCGGCTTTTGCTGCGGGGACGGTTCTCCTGCGACCTGCTGGCCTCAGCCGCCGCGCTGGTGACTCTGGCGGACTGCTTCACATGGCCCGTTTACACCCAGCGGCCCGAGGTGCTGCCCTATGCCGCGCCGGTGTGCGCCGCGCTGACCGCCGCCATGTGGGGCGAGGTGCGCCGCAGCCGCGCCGTGTTTGAGACCTGCCGCGCCGCCTCCGTCAGCGACGAGCCGCTGTACGGCGTGGCGGACACGCCCTCCGGCGCCTGCAAGGAGCTGGGCCGGGTGGAGGGCTTCTACACCGATCTCATGAAGGACGAGGGGCCGGTGCTGTGGCAGACGGCGCTGGTGCCGGTGATCTTTATGGGGACGCTGGTGTTTGCCGGACTTGCCTCTCTGGGCAAGGGGCTGGACGAGAGCTTTCTCGTCAGCTGGTCCGCCATTCTGACGGCTTCCTGCTCGCTGGCGCTGCCCATCGTGTGGACGCTGCCCTGGTCGGGCCTTGCCCGGCAGCTGCAGAAGACCAACTGCGCCGTGGCCGGCTGGGCCGGCGCCCACGCCATCAGCAAGCAGAAGGCGCTGGTGCTTAGCGACGAGGATCTGTTCCCGCCGGGAACCATGAAGATCAACGGCATCAAGCTTTACGGCGAGGAGATGCGCCGGGCGGCGGCCTACGCCGCGTCGGTGATGAAGGAGTCCGGCAGCGGCCTGCGCCGCCTGTTTGACGACCTCCTCCGGGGCGAGGGCGGCCGGTATATGAAGATGGAGAATTTCAGCTTCTACGAGGAGGGCGGCTGGTCCGCCGACTACCGGGGCGAGACCGTGCTGCTGGGCACCGCCTCCTTCATGCGGAAGATGGACGTGCGTCTGCCGGGCAACCTGAACGTGAAAACGGGGATCTTTCTGGCGGTGGACCGCCAGTTGACGGCGGTGTTTGCCGTCAAGTATGAGCCAGCGGAAAACGTGGACTGGGCGCTGAAGATCCTCAAGCGAAATGCCGTCACCCCGGTGCTGGCGGCCCGGGACCCCAACATCACACCCATGCTGCTGCGGCGGAAGTTCAGCCGCGGCGTGAAGGTCACCTATCCCATGCTGGCGGAGCGGCTGGGGCTGTCGGAGCTGGAGGGCCACCGGGGCCGGCCCCGCGCCATGCTGCTGCGGGAGGGCCTGCTGCCCTACGCGGAGGTGGTGGTGGGCAGCCTGCGCTGCTGCAAGAGCGCGCAGGAAAGCTCGGTGTTCGCCCTGCTGGGCAGCGCCGCCGGTACGCTGCTCACCGGCTATCTGGTGAATTTGGGGGCCTTCGACCTGATGGATCCGCTGACGATCCTGGTGTTTCTGCTGCTCTGGCTGGCGCCGGCGCTGCTGTTCACCGCATGGGCGGGGAAGTTCTGAATCATACGAAAGACGGAGACTGTGTTCAGCCTTCGTCTTTTGTTTTTTCAATGTCGAGCGGTGTTTTGGCTTCGTCTTGCTGGCGCGGGGAGGGTTTGGCCCCGAAGGGGCGGAGGGGTCGTTCATTTCGACGCAAACCAGCGCGGCGTTTGCGGAGGAAGACGAGGAGCAAGGGCGCGGGTGCGGTTTTCGGCGAAGACGGAAGCAAAACCGAGCGTACTTGGCGACGAGTTTTGCGCATAATCCAAAAAATCACCCCCAAAATTTCAACGACCTGCCGAAAATGGAAAACCTGACAATATTCTTATTGTATTGGCCGCATATTTGTTGTATAATCTCCATATTGAGCGTCCGGACGCTTCGGGAAATCGATTTCTATGGACGAAACGGGGTTTCCGGTTAGAAACATAAGGAGTGTAAGCAATTATGAGCTATTCTGTTCAGAACATCCGCAACGTCTGTCTGCTGGGTCACAGCGGCAGCGGCAAGACCGCCCTCACCGAGAGCCTGCTGTATATGACCGGCGTTATCGACCGCATGGGCCGCGCCGCTGACGGCAACACCCTGTGCGACTTCGACCCCGAAGAGATCAAGCGTCAGATCTCCATTTCCACCGCAGTGGCTCCCCTGGAGTACAAGGGCTGCCGCATCAACGTGCTGGATACTCCCGGCGCTTTCGACTTCGCCGGCGAGGTGATGGAGGCTCTGCGTGCTGCTGACGCTGCCGTCATCGTCTGCTCCGCCAAGGACGGCGTGTCCGTGGGTCTGGAAAAGGCATGGAAGTACTGCGAAGAGCGCAATATGCCCCGCTTCATCTATATCTCCAAGACCGACGAGGACAACAGCGACTACAACGCTACCTTCGAGGCTCTGCGTGAGCGCTTCGGCAACAAGATCGCTCCCATCGTGGTGCCCATCTGGAACGGCGACAAGAAGGTCACCGGTCTCATCGACGTGCTGAACAAGCGCGCCTATGAGATGAAGAACCTCAAGCGCGTGGAGATCGACCTGCCCGCCGACAAGGCTGACGTCGTCGAGGAGTTCAACGAGGCTCTGAAGGAGTCCGTGGCTGAGACCAGCGAGGAGTTCATGGAGAAGTTCTTCGGCGGTGAGGATTTCACCTACGCCGAGATGATCCAGGGTCTGCGCCAGGGCGTCCGTGACCTGAGCCTGGTTCCCGTTCTGTGCGGCAGCGCCGTCAACTGCATGGGCAGCCTGATGCTGATGGACAACATCGTGGAGCTGCTGCCCAACCCCGCCGAGGGCAACTATCACAAGGCCACCAAGGCCGACGGCACCACCGAGGAGTTCGTGGTTTCTCCCGGCGGCGTGCCCACCGCCTTCGTCTTCAAGACCGTTTCCGACCAGTACGGCAAGTACTCCTACGTGAAGGTGCTGTCCGGCACCATCACCTCCGATATGGCCATGGTCAACAGCCGCACCGGCAACTCCGAGAAGCTGGGCCGTCTGTACCTGGTCCGCGGCAAGAAGACCGAGGAGGTCAAGGAGCTCAGCTGCGGTGAGATCGGCGCCATCGCCAAGATGGACAAGGTCAAGACCAACGACACCCTGTGCGACAGCCGCAAGGTGGTGGCTCTGAAGGGCATTCCCTTCGCCGAGCCCTGCTACTCCGTGGCCATCGCTCCCAAGACCCGCGGCCAGGAGGATAAGGTGGCTCAGGGCCTCAACCGCCTCAACGAGGAAGATCCCAGCTTCTCCGTGGTCAGCAACGCCGAGACCCATCAGATGGTCCTCTCCGCCGCCGGCGACATCCAGGTGGACGTGCTGGTCAGCAAGCTGAAGAGCCGCTTCAACGTGGAGACTGAGCTGAAGCCTGTCCGCGTTGCCTATCGTGAGAAGATCCGCAAGACCGTCCAGAAGCAGGGCCGTCATAAGAAGCAGACCGGCGGCTCCGGCCAGTTCGGTGACGTGTGGATCC
>CAZQJD010000142.1:0-4788 GCA_964593575.1 uncultured Oscillibacter sp. | reverse complement strand
CAGTATCACTGGACGCGATTGGATAATTAAAGCTTTTAATTAAGAATTAGTATGAGATCCTGCGCATCTTCATCAAGCGGGTGGAGGTGGGAGAGCGTGCGGAGAAATACTCCCGCACAGCGCCGCAGGAAGTACGTATCTACTACCGAGACATCGGTCTGGTGGATGAACTGCCCCAGAGTATGGTCGAAGCTGTGGCAGAAGATATCCCGGATGAGGTCGCATAAACAGGAAAAGGGAGGCTGTGCCGAAACACAGCCTCCCTCCACAGGAACAAATATTAACTTATAGGGGTAGGTTCACAAAATGTCCCTATGAAACGGTGCAGAAAGCTGCACGCTCCTTTTTATTTCATATGTAGCATCCGTATCAGAAGCGGACCATGGAGCGGTCGATGTCTGCCAGAGAGTGAGCGCCGCACATGGCCATGGCGTCTTCCAGCTCGGCCTTGACCTTGGAAACATAGGCGGCGATACCTTCGGCGCCGCCGCCGTAGACCATGGTGACGAAGGGACGGCAGATGATGACGCCGTCAGCGCCCAAAGCCAGAGCCTTGAACACATCCATGCCGCTGCGGATGCCGCCGTCCACCAGAATGGTCATCTTGCCGCCGACAGCGTCCACGATCTCCGGCAGGACCTCCGCGGTGGCGGGGCACTGGTCCAGCACACGGCCGCCGTGGTTGGAGACTACGATGCCGCTGGCACCGGCTTCCAGAGCTTTCTTTGCGCCGGCTGCGGTCATGATGCCCTTGAGGATGAAGGGCTTCTCGGCGATTTTGGCGATCTCCTTCAGTTCGGCGACGGTTTTGCTGCCGGCGGGAGGAGTCAGGTTCTTCAGGAAGGGGAGGCCGGCAGCGTCGATGTCCATGGCGATGGCAAAGGGATCGGCCTGCTTTACCAGTTCCATCTTCTCTCGGATGACTTCGATGTTCCAGGGCTTCACGGTGGGAACGCCGCAGCCGCCGCTCTTTTTCAGAGCCTCGGCGGTGGCCTCGATGACGGCGGGATTCACACCGTCGCCGGTAAATGCGGCGATACCGGCGGCAGCGCAGCCAGAAACCAGAATATCGTTATACTGCAGGTCGTTGTACTTATCACCGTAGTGCATCTGCAGGGCGCCCACGGGGCCTGCGAACACGGGGACGGCGAACTCGCGGCCAAACAGCCTGGCAGTGGTGTCCACGCCCTTGTTTTCGCAGATGGTGTCCATGTTGACGCAGATCTCCTGCCACTTCTGATAGTTGCGGATCGCGCCGGTGCCGCTGCCCTTGGCGCCGGGGCCAGGGATGCTGTTCTTGCAGGCCATGCCGTTGCAGATGGGGCAAGCCTTGCAGTAGGGGCCCATACAGGTGCGTGCCTGTTCCAAAATTTCGGTGTAAGTCATATTACGACCTCCATATCGTTCTTTTTCTCAGGATAGGGGGAAAGCGCATAGTTCAATGAACAACAGTTTACTCTATCCGGATAAAAAAGGCAAGCGGGATAAACCACTGTTTCTCTGTGGGAGGGGCAAATTTGCAAAAAATGTCTGCAAAAGAACGGCGATCTGGCTTTTCTGCCGGAAATCGCGACGCATAAGAAAAAATATTTCAAAATAGTTAGAAAATTCCGCATTTAGCGGAACTTTTTTCCTGCGATTTCGTCTAAAGAGACAAAGAACACGGAAATAAAAGAAAACGGAGGAGTATGTGATGAAAAAGAAAGTATTCGCGATCCTGTGCGCGGTGGCGCTGATCCTGATGCTTCTGACCGGCTGCGGCAGCAGCGGGGGAAAAGATGCCGCGACCACCAACGCTGCTTCGCCATCCACGTCTCTTAGTACAGGCACTGGGAATTATAAGGCCGAATCCAGCTATGACAGTGCACTGGACATGGAATATGTCAAGGGCGAGGTGATGACTTCCACCACGGGTACGACAGAGACACCGAAGGTGGAGCAGAAGCTGATCTACACCGCCTATCTGGAGATGGAATCCACAGCCTTTGACGAGACCGCGGAGGCCCTTGCCGCCCTGACCAGGGTGTGCGGCGGCTATTTTTCCAGCAGCAATGTGCGCAACTACAATTCCGGCTACCGCAGCGCCAGCTATACCATCCGCGTACCGGCGGCACAGTATGAGGATTTTCTGGCACAGGCCGGAGAGCTGTGCCATGTTCTGCAGCGCAACAGCACTGCGGAGGATGTCAGTGAGGAGTATTATGACATTGCAGGCCGTCTCAAGACCCAGCAGACCAAGCTGGCCCGTCTGCAGGAACTGCTGAAGCAGGCCCAGAACATGGAGGATCTCATTACCATTGAGACCGCCATTTCCGATACGGAGACCCAGATCGAATATCTTTCCGGTACGCTGCAGCATTATGACGCGCTGGTGGACTATGCCACGGTGAACATCCAGCTGCGTGAGGTGTACCGCCTGTCCAATACGGAGGAGCCGGTGAAGGGCTTCGGCAGCCGGTTTATCACCGCGCTGAGATCCGGATGGGAGAACTTCGTGGACGACACAGAGGATTTCCTTGTGGATCTGGCTTACAGCTGGATGTGGCTGGTGATCTGGCTCGTGATCATCGTCGTGGCGGTGCGTCTGATCCGCCGCCGCAGAAAGAACGGCAGAGTCTGGAACCTGTTCCGCCGGAAGGGAAAGAGCCCTGAGGGTGAGGACCGGACAGACAACCGATAAATTCCAGGGACCGGGGGAGAGGGTGTGCAGCCCTCTTCCTTTTTTTGTATTCCATGGCTAATCTGCCGGCTTCGTGCGTAAACTATTTGCAAATCATGCTTGGAGGCGGCGGATGCGGAAACGACTGTTCTGGTGGGAATTGTTGGGCTTTCTCTGGACGGCGGCAGCGGGAACGCTGCTGCACTTTGCTTACGGATGGAGCGGCGGCAGCGCTGCTGTGGCAGTGTTTTCCGCGGTCAACGAATCGGTGTGGGAGCATATGAAGCTGCTGGTGATGCCGGCGTTTCTGTTTACGGCGATACAGGTCTGGGAATTGGGGGAGATCCACCCCAACATTCCGGCGGTGCGGGCAATGACCATTTCTGTGGGAGCGCTGTTGATCCCTGTGCTGTACTATACGTATACAGGAGCGCTGGGGGTACAAGCGGCGTGGGTGAATATTGCTATTTTCTTTCTGGCAGCAACGGCCATGTTCTGGCTGGATCACCGGCTGCTCCGTACCGGTTTGCCTGCTTCCGGCTGGGCGCAGCTTTTGGGTGTGGCGCTGTTGTGGGGACTGGTATTTGCTTTTGTATGGTGTACGTTCCGGCCACCGGGATTGCCTCTCTGGCAGGACCCCGTCAGCGGTATATACGGCACGGCGGTGCGATAAAGGAAAACATTGACCGCCGGGCCAAAGGAAGGTATAATATCAATATACTATTCTTAGCATGGGAGGGTCTCATATGACTGCTCGCAAACCTGTGGCTCCGTTTTATGCGGTAGCTGTGCTGTGGTTGGCATACGCACTGTTTTTCCCACTGTACCGACCAATGCATTTTATTATCCTGATCCTGGCCTCTGTCGTCACGCTGGCGGGTGTATCCGCGCTGTGCAAGGGCGGAACCGCGGAAACGGAGAAGACGGAGAAAAAGGAGGAGAAGAAGGAAGTCGCGTCCACCGGAGATCCGGAGCTGGACAAGATGCTCAAGGACGGGGAAATGGCCATTCAGGAGATGAAGCGGCTGGACCTCGCCATTGAGGACGCGGAGATATCTGCCGACATTGTGCGCTTGGAGCAGGTGTCCGCAAAGATCTTTGAGGAAGTAAAGACGGACCCGAAGAAGCTGCCTCAGATCCGTAAATTCATGGATTACTACCTGCCCACTACTCTGAAGCTGCTGAACGCCTATGACCGGGCCAGCGGCGCTGGGATCTCCGGCGAGAATGTGGATGCCACCATTGCCAAGGTGGAGGGGATGATGAAGACCATTGTCGCTGCCTTTGAAAAGCAGCTGGACTCTCTCTACGGCAGTGAGGCGCTGGATATCTCCACGGATATCACGGTGCTGGAGACCATGATGGTCCGTGAGGGATTGGCTGGTGATCAGCTGAAGGCGCAGACCACGCCGCCGGCAGACAATGGTATTCAGCTGGAACTGTGAGGCCGGGATGAAGAAAATCATCCGTGTTCCACGGTGGGTGTATTTGGCGCTGAGCCTGCTTGTGACAGGTGAGAGCGTCAATGCGATCAGGCAGACATGGCTCAAATATAAGTGGGGCGATGTCCTGGGAGTTCCCATATCCGACCTGATCCGGACAGGCATACTGGCGCTGCTGTTTACCGTTCTGGCTGTGGCCTGCTGGTATCTCTGGGTCACATATTACAAAAGAAATGATCCCTGACAATACATGAGGAGGAAAATACTATGGCAGATGAAAAGAACTTGATCCCTGAGCTGACTTTGGAATTTGAAACTGCTGCTGCGGCTGCCGTGCCTCAGCTGACCCTGGAGACTGTCGCACCCACGCCTGCTCCTGTGGAAGAGAAGAAGGAAGCGCCTCCTGTTCCTATGGACGATAATCTGCTGTCTTCCGAAGAAAAGGCGGCGGTGGAAGCATTCTCCCAGAAGATCAACATTATGGATTCCAATATGATCCTGCAGTATGGTGCTGCGGCGCAGAAAAACATCGCCAGCTTCTCGGAAAACGCACTGCAGTCTGTTCGCGCCAAGGATCTGGGTGAGGTGGGCAAGGATCTGTCTGAACTGGTGGCGGAGCTGAAGGGCTTCGGCGGCGATGCGGTAAGGGAGCACCCATTGGCAGAAATCATCCAGGGTGTAATGTTT
>CAZQJD010000141.1:0-4812 GCA_964593575.1 uncultured Oscillibacter sp. | reverse complement strand
AAGCGGCGCAGCTTGGCGGCGTCCTTGTAATCGATCTGCTCGCACTTGTCAACGCAGAACTGGCAGACCTTACGACGCTTGCCGCGGTTCATGGGGCGAGCGGGTCTTGCTTCACGATCGAAAGCCATGGAAGGTTCCTCCTTTTTACGAAATTGCAGCGCGGTTAGGCGCTCAAAGTATCAGTATCAGAACGGCAGTTCGCCGTCTTCCTCGCCGATCTCGGCGAATTCGGAATGACCGCCTGCGGGAGCGGCGTAGCCGCGGCCGGCAGGGGCACCGTAAGCAGGGGCGGGAGCGTAGCCGCCGTTATCGGCGGAGTCCCGTTTGGAGTCGCCGAAATACACATTGTCGGCGATGACCTCGGCTGCGCGGCGCTTATTGCCGTCGCGGTCGGTGTAATCGCGGAGCTGCAGCCGGCCCTCCACCACGGCCATGCGGCCCTTGGTAAAGTACTTGCTGACGAATTCCGCGGTGCTGCGCCATGCGACGATGTCGATGAAATCTGTTTCCCGCTCGCCGTTCTGGGACTTGAAGTCACGATCCACGGCCAGAGAGAAGGAAGTCACGGCGGTGCCGCTCTGAGTGCGGCGCAGCTCGGGGTCACGGGTCAGACGACCCATCAGAAAGATCTTGTTGAGCATTCGCTACTCCTTACTCGCCCTTGCAGACGATCAGGGAACGCATGATGCCGTCGTTGATACGCAGCAGACGATCCAGCTCGCGGGGGAAAGCGTTGCCGCTGGTGAAGTTCATCAGCACGTAGTAGCCGTCTTCCTTGTCGTTGATGGGATAAGCCAGCTTGCGGCTGCCCCACTCCTCAACGGAGACGTCAGTGCCGTTCTGCTCAGCGAGAGTCTGGAACTTTGCCACCAGAGCGGCAATGCCCTCCTCACCCTGTGCAGGGTCGATGATGTAGACGACCTCGTAATTGGCGGTAACCTTAGCCATATTTGCACCTCCTTTTGGACATATGGCCCTCATTCTCAGATGAGGGCAAGGATTTGCCTGCATAATGCAAGCCATGTTATTATATCGGAAATTGGGGACTTGTCAAGCAGATTTTTGCATTTTTCTGAGATTTTGGCGTAAAATTGCCCCTGTTTTCGAAAAACAGGGGCAGTGAAGTGCAAATCAGGAGAAATAACGTTTCAGAGGGGTGATCTTCGGGAGCCTGGCCAGCAAAAGACCGCCCAGGATATAACAGGCTGCAAGTTCGCCCAGACCGATGGTGAAAGCATTCCAGATGAATGTTGACCAGAAGGCGGTGCTGAAGGGAACGGTGGTCTGCAGGGCAGTGACGGCAGGGATGATGAGAGTATTACAGATCACCGGGGGAAGTGGCGTCAGCCACTTGCGGCGTGTGTGCCGTGTCCAGAGAGCCGCCAGCAGCGTGGCCAGTGAACCGAAAATGATGTCCAATGCACCGTAGGGGCTCAGCAGATTGGTGATAAGACAGCCGATAAACAGCCCCGGTACGGCGGCGGGGAAGAAGAAGGGCAGCACGCACAGGGCTTCGGAGAAGCGCACCTGCACAGGGCCGAAGGCCACTCCAAAGATGTTGGCGAAATAGCCGAGTACGGCGTAAAGAGCGGCGATGAGACCGGCAATGGCCATGTCGCGGACGGAAAAAGACCGTGAGAAGCTGTTTTTGGGCATGAAAAAACCTCCATTTTTTGTTTAGAGAACGGCGGGGGAAGCCCACCGAACAACGCCTGCGCAGGCAGACGCTTGGACAGGGTGTGGAAACCTGTCGGGAGGTATTGTAGCACAGGAACGGAGGAAATGCAAGAAAAACAGCAGCCGCCCTTTCACAGGAAGGGGGCTGCTGCTTGATCAAGGCTGTACTGCCAGAAGGGCTTGCTTTGTTTCTTCGTCTGCAAAGGATGCTTCGATGGCGTAGTTGTTCATCCGCACGATGTCCTCGTCGGAAAAGCCCATTTCCCGGCACAGACCGTACTCAAAGTCCAGAGAGGTGTCCAGCACCGTCAGGTTGTCGGTGTTCACCGTCACCCGCGCGCCCTTCCGGTAAAGCACATACAAAGGATGGGTGCTGTCGCCGGTGAGACCGTAGTCATAGGAAAGGCTGCTGTCCGGGCACATTTCCAGCGTGACGCCCCTTTCGATGACGGCCTCTGTCAGCTCCGGAAGCAACGCTGCCTGATAGCCGTGGCCGATGCGGGTGGTGCCGTATGCCAGCGCATCGCCTACGGTGAATTCGCTGTGAGTGGTGGCGGGGATGCCCAGTTTCCAGGCCAGAGCGAACAGGTCGGCGTATTCCGGCATCCGTTCCTCGTAGCCTGCCAGATCCACGCCGCACACGCCCTTTCCCAGATACTTTCGGGTAAGGTGTACGGTCTCCACATTCTCAGCATGGTTAGCCGCAGGGTCACAGTGGTTCATGGCGCAGAGGATCAGTCCGGCCCTCAGCGTCTTGCAGGAGGCCAGCCCCTGCTTCAGACCTTCTATGGCCGCCAGAACCGCGTCCTCCTGGGTCATGCCGCCCTCCAGATGATACTGGGGGGCAAACCGCAGCTCGGCGTAAATGAGGCCGTCGGCCTCCAGCCGCTCCACCAGTTCACGTGTGATGCGGGTAAGTCCCTCTGCCGTCTGCATCACCCGCAGGGGCGGCTGGAAGGTGAGGAAATCCGGATCGAATTCCCCGGCGGGGATGGTCATGGACTGCCGGATCTCGTTCAGTGTCCGGTGGCATTCCGGCTCAATATGATATTTTCGTGCCAGCTCATATACGGTTTCCGGCCTTGCGGAACCGTCAATGTGGAGATGCAGGTCGATTTTGTTACGGATATTCATAGGCGGGTACTCCGTTGGTCAGTGGAATTCGCCGCTCTGCTGATACCAGTCCTCATAGGAACGGATCCAATATTCGGACAGGCTGCGGATCTCATCCTGAACGGCTGCGGAGCCTTCGTCATACACGGCGGCCACCCGGAACCCGGCGCCGCTGGCGGTGCGGATGGCGTGAAGGGAGTCCTCAAACACCAGACAGTGCGGCTTGTCGCAGCGCAGGCGGGTAAGGCACTTTTCGTAAATTTTGGGGCTGGTCTTGCTGGCACCGGCCTCGGCGCAGGTCATGATGCCCTTAAAATACCGGGCAAGATCGGTACGGAGGAGAGCGGCTTCCGCCAGAGGGCGGTCTGTGGCGGTGGCCACATACATGGTGACGCCGTTCATTTTCAGCAGCGACAGCAGCTTGTCTGCTCCGGCCTTGGCAGGGGCATGGAGCATATATTCCTGACGGATCATGTCCGTCATCTCCTGTGCAATTTCTTTTTCCGTGCGGGGGATCTGATAGTGGCTGCGGAAATATGCCGCCGTATCCTCCATGGTCAGCGGCTGCAGGAGACTGCGCAGATTTGCCTCCGGCTCCTTGCCGTGGCTGCGAAGATAGCGGTCGCCCAGATCCCGCCAGATATAATTGGAGTCCAGCAGGACGCCGTCCATGTCAAAAATGGCTCCCAGAAGCCGCATGGAAATCCCTCCTGTCAGAGTGTGCGGGCCAGTGCGGCAGCTTCGCCGCAGGCCTTCCGCAGTTCGCCCGCGCCGTCAAAGCCCACAACATCCAGCCCGTCGGCAGCGATACAGGCAAACTGGGGGATGCCGTAGAATTTTTGAATGGCTTTCAGATAGGGCGTGGCCTGCTCCAGATCGGGGGCGTCGGCGTAGAAGCCGCCCCGGGTGGTGAGAAATACCAGCTGCCTTGCCCGGCACATACCCTCCAGACCGTTTTCGCCGCCACGGAAGGTGATACCATCCACGGCGGTGTTTTCAATGTAAATTTTCAGCAGGGAAGGGAAGCTCATGTCCCAGAAGGGGGCGGCCATGACGATGAGATCCGCGTCGGCGATCTGATAGGCGTAGCGGAACCGGGGATGGCTGCGGTCACCGGCGGTGAGCAGCTCCTGACGGCCATGGAAAAAGTCGCCGGTGAGGGGCTGCAGCCCCTCCTGCATCAGATTGAGATGGGTGACGGCGTATTCCTCCGGCAACGCGGACAGAAACGCCTCTGCCAGCTTTGCGGTGCGGGATTCGCTGCCGCGGATGCAGCAGTCAACGTACAGTGCTTTTTTCATGCTTCCTCCTGTGCCAGACGATACAGGGCTTCCAGCGCTACGGCGATCTCCCGGCGCTCGCCCACGGCGGTCATATCCTCGCCGCCGGCATAGTCACCGATGGCGTCGGCGGTATCCTGGCCGTAGAGCACCACGTTGTTGAGAATAGAGGCAGTGCGGACGCCACGGAGCCGGCCAATGGTGAACAGTGCGGCGGTCTCCATATCCGCGCCAAGCACGCCGCACTTGGACCAGTGGGCTTCCTCTTCGGCGTTGGTGTCGATGTAGAAGCTCTCGTGGCTGTGGACAACACCGGTATGGCTGGGCCACGCGTTGTCTTTCGCGGCGGCGATACAGTGGTTCAGCAGAGCGGTATCCGGCACGGCGGGGTAGCGGATATCCACATAGGCCCGGGATGCGCCGTCATCCCGGACGGCGCCGCAGGCAAAGACCAGGTCGCCCAGAGCAATGTTCTTCTGCAGAGCGCCGCAGGAGCCGATGCGCACCATGGCGGTGATGCCGATGGCCTTCAGCTCCTCAATCGCGATGCCGGTGGAACAGCCGCCCATGCCCGTGGACATGGCCAGCACCGTCATGCCCTTGTAGGTGCCGGTAAGGCTGCGGTACTCCCGGTTATAGGCGATCTCTTTTACGTTTTCCAGCTGGAGGGCGATGCGATCCAGCCGCGCGGGGTCGCCGGGGAGGATGGCACAGCGTGCCTGAATGGATTCGTCCAGTTGAA
>CAZQJD010000140.1:0-4869 GCA_964593575.1 uncultured Oscillibacter sp. | reverse complement strand
GGGCGATGCCAATGGCCGCGGTTTCCAGTATCCCATCCCCACCTACTCCATCACCAAGGACTTCGACTGGAGCGAGACCGAGAACAACAAGCTGCTGTTCGAGATGACCGCCAAGTACGGCACGCCCTACTTCTCCAACTACATCAACTCCGATATGGAGCCCTCCGACGTGCGCTCCATGTGCTGCCGCCTGCGCCTTGACCTGCGCGAGCTGCGCAAGAAGTCCGGCGGCTTCTTCGGCTCCGGCGAGTCCACCGGCTCCGTGGGCGTGGTCACCATCAACCTGCCCCGCATCGCCTACCTTGCCGAGACTCCCGAGGAGTTCTATCAGCGTCTGGACAAGCTGATGGACATCGCCGCCCGCAGCCTGAAGACCAAGCGCACCGTCATCACCCGTCTGATGGACGCCGGCCTGTATCCCTACACCAAGCATTATCTGGGCACCTTCGCCAACCACTTCTCCACCATCGGCCTCATCGGCATGAACGAGGTGGGTCTCAACGCCAAGTGGCTGCGCAAGGACCTGACCCATACCGAGACCCAGAAGTTCGCGCAGGACGTGCTCAACCACATGCGCGAGCGGCTCAGCGACTATCAGGAGATGTACGGCGACCTGTACAACCTGGAGGCCACTCCCGCCGAGTCCACCACCTACCGTCTGGCCAAGCACGACAAGAAGCGCTGGCCCGACATCATCACCGCCGCCAAGAGCGCCGATGAGACCCCCTACTATACCAACTCCTCTCACCTGCCCGTTGGCTACACCTCCGACATCTTCGAGGCGCTGGCCATTCAGGACGACCTGCAGACCCTGTACACCTCCGGCACCGTGTTCCACGCCTTCCTGGGCGAGAAGCTGCCCGACTGGAAGGCTGCCGCTGCTCTGGTGAAAAAGATCGCCGAGAACTTCAAGCTGCCCTACTACACCATGTCTCCCACCTACTCCATCTGCCACGAGCACGGGTATCTGGTGGGCGAGCAGAAGACCTGCCCCCACTGCGGCGCCGCCACCGAGATCTGGAGCCGCATCACCGGCTACTACCGTCCCGTCCAGAACTGGAACGACGGCAAGGCACAGGAGTTTGAGCACCGCAAGGAGTACGACGTGGCCACCTCCGTGCTGGACGGCCGCGCACTGAAGGACCGCGAGCCGGATTCCTGCTACGTCACCGCCGCCGCCGAGACCGTGGAG
This sequence comes from uncultured Oscillibacter sp., assembly GCA_964593575.1. Lineage (GTDB taxonomy): Bacteria > Bacillota > Clostridia > Oscillospirales > Oscillospiraceae > Oscillibacter. The sequence continues at coordinate 3,677 of CAZQJD010000140.1, read as the reverse complement.
GCCGTCCGTGACGCCGTGGAGGAGGTGCTGCTGTTCACCACCACCACCTGCCCCAACTGCCGCATCGCCAAGAACGAGCTGGAGAAGAACGGCGTCAGCTACACCGTGATGGATGTGGCGGAGCATCTGGATCTGGTGAGCACCTACGGCATCCAGCAGGCTCCCACCCTCATCGTCCGCAAGGGCGCAGAGGTGGAGAAGCTGGTAGGCGCAGGCCCCATCAAGAAGTTCGCCGCCAATCACTAAGCAATAGCGCAGCATCCCCCGGATGGCTCCGGGGGATGCTTTTTTTGCTGCCGCCGCGGCAGGAGCTACGTCCACGGCTGCGCCGTGGGGAGCGTTTGAACCCCCATTTTCTTTTCGTCTTGGCGAAAAGAAAACGGCCGTTCACGGTCAAAAGAAAAGCCGCTTGGTGCAAATCTGCAGCAAAGGGTTTTGCTATTTTGCTGCAGAGGAAATCACCGGCCTGTACCCAGCAACGGATGCACCGACTCTGCAACCCCGCCGCGCGTTACGCGCTCATGCGGCGCATACGGGAGAGCCTTGCACCCCCTCCGGGAGGGGTATCCAAAGGGGAGGGCGCATTCCCGCACCGCAAAACGCTCCCCGCAGCGCAAGCTGCGGACGCAACTCCTTCTGCAAGGGAAGAAACGAATTCCCCCTTGTGGAACTCCCCCCTTTTTGCTATCATAAAAATAGCGCAAGATCGCCATTCTTCGACAAAGGATGTGTTCCCATGGCCGAACATTTTGACATCATCATCGTGGGCGGCGGCCCCGCCGGACTCACCGCCGCCATTTACGCCCGCCGGGCAGGCCGCACCGTGCTGCTGCTGGAAAAGGAGGGCTTCGGCGGTCAGATCGCCTCCGCCCCCAAGGTGGAGAACTACCCCGGCTTTGCCGCCATCTCCGGCGCGGAGCTGGCCGACCGTCTGTACACACAGGCGGAGGGTCTGGGCGCCCGCATCGAGCTGGAGGAGGTCCTCTCCGTTACCGACGGGGAGGTGAAGACCGTCACCACCGATTACGATACCTACACCTGCACCGCCCTCATCCTTGCCACCGGCATGAAGCGCCGCACGCTGGGCCTTACCGGCGAGGAAGGGCTGAAAGGCGTCTCCTTCTGTGCTGTGTGCGACGGTGCGTTTTATCAGAACCGGGATGTGGCGGTCTGCGGCGGCGGCAATACCGCCCTGCAGGACGCACGGTTCCTGTCCGAGCTGTGCCGCAGCGTCACCGTCATCCACCGCCGGGGCGAATTCCGCGGCGACCCCATGCTGGTGGAGGAGCTGCAGAAGCTGAATAACGTAACGCTTCTCACCTTTGCACGGGTGACGGAGCTGCTCAGCGAAAGCAACGCCCTCACCGGCCTCCGGGTGGAGGATACCCGCACCGGCGAAAGCTCCGTTCTTGCCGTGGACGGTCTCTTTGAAGCCGTGGGTCAGCTGCCGGAGCAGACCATTTCCACCTCCCTCGGCCTTGCCGGGGAGGACGGCTTCCTGCCCTGCGGCGAGGACTGCGTCACCGCCGTTCCCGGCATCTTTGCCGCCGGCGACTGCCGCAGCAAGGAGGTGCGTCAGCTGACCACCGCCTGCGCCGACGGCGCCTGCGCCGCCGTGGCTGCCGCCGCGTATTGCAGACAATGACCAAAAACCGACCGTTCCCCCAAGGCGGGGAACGGCCGGTTTTGCTTATTTACAATACTCCGCGATGGCGTCGCTCATCAGCCGCGCCGTGCCTGCGCCGTATTCGTCCAGGCTCTCCCGGAACCGCTCATCGCCGGTGTAGAGCTGACCCAGTCCCGCCAGCACCCGCCGGGGGCAGGGATAGAAATTGTCCTCGATGAATGTATGCCAGCGGGCCACCAGCGCCTGTGCCTCCGCGCCGGCGGGGTCGGCGTCGCTGCCCAGCGCGGCAAAGGCGCGGAAGATCTCCCGCATGCCCTCGTCACGGGCGGCGTATTTCTCCTCCGTCATGGAGGCCTCCCGCTGCTCGTAGGCCTGCCACTGGGCGCTCTTGCCCCATTTTTCCTTGGCTTCCACGGCGTAAGCCGCCTGCTTTTCGTCCATATGCGCCATAGCGAACCGCTCCTTTTCGCGTCTTTTCCTCTATCATATACCCGCCGTCAACCCCCTTTTTCCCGAACGGCGGAAACACCGCCGAAAATATGCGGTGTACGGTCAGAAAAAGAAATGCGTATTCTGTTGAATTTGCCAGTTGCGCAACGGCAGAATTTCTCATATACTGGAAGGTGGCAGAGAAGGTATTACCTATTAGGAAAACTGATTTTCTCCATCGTTTTTTCTACTAACGGAAAGTGGTGAGTACATGAGCGAGCATCCTGTGCAGAACCAGACCATCCGCACCCAGCTGATCGCTGACATGGTGGACGGGCCTTACGCCGCCTGTGACCGCCTGCCCCGGGAGAGCGTGCTCTCCGAGAAATTGGGCATCAGCCGCACCCAGCTGCGGGATATCCTCGCCTCCCTGGAGCGGGAGGGCTTCATCACCCGGCGTCACGGCGTGGGCACCATCATCAACCGCCATGTGCTGGACGTCACCACCCGCATGGACATCGAGGTGGAGTTTCTGGACATGATCCGCCAGAGCGGATATGAGCCGGGCATCGCCTTTGTGCAGGTGTCCGACAGCGTGGCGGATGAAAAGATCGCCGCCCAGCTGCGGCTGCGGTCGGGCACCCCCGTCCTGCGCATCTCCCGCCTGTGCACCGCTGACGGCAGGCCCGCCATCTACTGCGAGGACGTGGTGGAGCGGGCGCTGGTGCAGCGGGACTACACCATTCAGGACTGCAAGGGCTCCATTTTCCACTTCCTGCAGAAGGTCTGCGGCGTTTCCGCCTATCTGGACCTGACGGAGGTGCGGCCTGTGGCGGCCAGCGCCATGCTGGGGGAGATCCTCCAGGTGCCGGAGGGCACGCCCCTGCTGCGGATGGACGAGGTGGATTACGACATCGACGGCAAGCCCGTCTTCTGCTCCACGGAATATTTTGTGGACGGCGTCATCTCCCACACCGTTCTGAGAAAGAAATTGTAAAAAAGGCAACCGAACCGGCACGGATTCCAATTCTGTTGCCTTAACAACACGGAGGTTTTTATGAAGAAAGTCGCAGTCATCATGGGCAGCGATTCCGACTGGCCCGTTGTGAAGGCCGCCTGCGCACAGCTGGCGGAATTCGGCATCCCCTGCGAAGCACACATCCTCAGCGCACACCGCACCCCCGCGGAGGCGGCGGAGTTCGCCCGCAGCGCCCGCGCCAACGGCTTCGGCGTGCTGATCTGCGCCGCCGGCATGGCCGCCCATCTGGCCGGTGCCTTCGCCGGCAACTCCACCCTGCCCGTCATCGGCATCCCCATGAAGGGGGGCGCCATGGACGGTCTGGACGCTCTGCTGGCCACCGTTCAGATGCCCAGCGGCATCCCCGTGGCCACTGTGGCCATCAACGGCGCCAAAAACGCCGCCGTACTGGCCGCTCAGATCCTTGCCGTCAGTGACGACGCGCTGGCCGCCAAGCTGGACGCCGCCCGGCAGGATATGGCCCGGCAGATCGTCCAGAAGGAAGCCAGGCTCCAGGCAGAGCTGGGCTGATGATCCTGTTGTTCCATTCATTTTCATTGAATTTAATTAAACGGAGGAATTGATGATGAATCTCGTTTACAC
>CAZQJD010000139.1:0-4964 GCA_964593575.1 uncultured Oscillibacter sp. | reverse complement strand
GTGGCCCACGATGGCAGCGTGGGCAATGCCGGCGGTGGAGGTGCCCATCAGGACTTCCACGCTGGGATAGTGCTTGCAGATCAGATCCACAAGGCCGGGCTCCACATGGGTGCGCACCTCGGGAGCGGTGAGGGTCAGACGGTTATCGCAGTAGATGGGGCTCTTGATGCCGGACGCCCACGTAAAGGGATCGTCGGGACGCAAGAATACTGCGCCGATGCTCAGCAGATCGTGTGCAATGGTACGTTCAATGCTCATATGTATTCCTCCTTAAGTAGGTTCTTGATTTACTGGCCCAGAAAATCCCTGCAGGCGCGCTCATAGGCCGCCACGGGATCGGCAGCCTGGGTGATGGGACGGCCCACCACGATGTAGTCGCAGCCGGACTTACCGGCCTTCTCCGGGGTCATGATGCGCTTCTGATCGCCCACGGCGCTGTCCGCAAAGCGGATACCGGGAGTAATGGTCATGAAGTCCTCGCCGCAGCGCTCCTTCACCAGAGCAGCCTCCAGCGGAGAGCAGACCACGCCGTCCAGGCCGCAGTCAGCAGCGTTCTTGGCGTAGGAGAGAACGGTCTCGGCCATGGGCACGTCGATGAGCAGCTCATTCTTCAGAGCGGCGGCATCGGTGGAGGTCAGCTGGGTCACGGCGATGAGGATGGGGCGGGTGCCGTCAGGACGGGTCAGACCCTCCAGAGCGCCGCGCATCATCTCGCCTGCGCCGGCGGCATGGAGGTTCACCATGTCCACATCCAGACGGCTGAGCACGCGCATGGCGCTCTTGACGGTGTTGGGGATGTCGTGGAGCTTCAGATCCAGGAATATCTTGTGGCCGCGCTCCTTCATGGCCTTCACGATGGCGGGGCCCTCGGCGTAGAACAGCTCCATGCCGATCTTCACGAAGGGCTTCTTGTCAGCAGGAAACTGATCCAGAAAATTCAGCGAAGCCTCGCCGGTGGGGAAATCCAGTGCAATGATGACGTCTTTTGCGCTCATATTTGTACAGTCCTTTCTGTTATTTCACTCAGTGGGCTGCGCCGGTGAGGGCAGCGATGTCCGTCACGCCCATCTTCTCGCAGACCTCAGGCAGACGGTTGATGATGTCGGGGCAGGCGTAGGGGTTGCGCAGGTTGGCGGCGCCCACCTCCACGGCAGCGGCGCCGGCCAGCATCATCTCCACGGCATCCTCGGCGCGGGTCACGCCGCCGCAGCCGATGATGGGGATCCTGACGGCTTCATACGCATCCCAGACCATCCGCAGTGCCACGGGGAACACGGCGGGGCCGGACAGGCCGCCGGTGCGGTTTGCCAGCAGAGGACGCTTTGTCTTCAGGTCGATGCGCATACCCAGCAGGGTATTGATGAGGCACAGGCCGTCGGCGCCGGCCTCCTCACAGGCACGGGCGATCTCGGCGATGTCCGTCACGTTGGGGGTCAGCTTCATGAACACCGGCTTGGTGGTGACGGCCTTGACGGCACGGGTCACCTCCGCGGCAGCGGCGGGATCGCAGCCGAAGTTCTTGCCGCCGGCATGCACGTTGGGGCAGGAGATATTCACTTCCAGAATGGACACCTGCTCACAAGCGTCCAGCTTGCGGCAGTTCTCGGCATACTCCTCCAGAGAGAAGCCGCCCACATTGGCGATCAGCGGGCCATGATAGATCCGGGCCATGTGGGGCAGCTCCTCGGCGATGACCGCGTCCACACCGGGGTTCTGCAGACCCACGGCGTTGAGCATGCCGGAGGGCGTCTCCGCGATGCGGGGCTGGGGATTGCCGAACCGGGCGTCGCCGGTGGTGCCCTTGAAGGAGATGGACCCCAGCTGGTTGAGATCATAGAACTCCGCAAACTCCCGGCCGAAGCCGAAGGTGCCGGAGGCGGGGATGATGGGGTTTTTCAGGCTGACACCAGCCAGCTTTACCTGCAGATTCACCATACGATCTCCTCCTTTGCGAACACGGGGCCGTCCTTGCAGACCCGCTTGGGGCCGTTGGCGGTCTGGATGGTACAGCCGACACAGGCGCCGAAGCCGCAGGCCATGCGGGCCTCAAAGCTGAACTGACCAGCCGACAGCTCCGGCACTGCGTACACCGCCTTCAGCATGGGGGTGGGGCCGCAGACGTAACAGAAGTCGCAGCCGCTCTTTGCCACCAGATCGGTGACAAAGCCCTTTGTGCCCAGAGAGCCGTCCTCGGTGGCAACGAAGACGGGGCAGCCCAGCGCCACAAACTCATCGATATAGAAAGAATCCTTTTCATTGCGGAAGCCCAGAGCGACGGTGGGGGTGATCCCCTCCGCCAGCAAGCGCTGGGCAAGACCGTACAGGGGCGCGGTGCCGATGCCGCCGCCCATGAGGATGGGCTTTCTGCCCGCGCAGGCCAACACATCGAAGCCGTTGCCAAGGCCGGACAGGACGGGAAACTCCGTGCCGGGCACAGAGCGCACCAGCTCACGGGTGCCGTCGCCTGCCACACGCACCAGCAGCAGCAGGCCGTCGTCCGTCCAGTTGCAGATGGAGATGGGACGGCGCAGGAAGCGACCGGGCAGCTCCAGATCCACAAACTGGCCGGGAGCGGTGATATCGCTCATATCGCCGGAGAGGAGCATCTCATAGACGTCCGCCGTCAGCTGACGGGTGCGCTCCAGCGTAAACAGTCTCTCTTTTCTCATTTGGCGCTACCTCCCTTGCTCCGCGCGTCATAAACCAGCTCGCCGCCGCAGACGGTGGCTGCCACCGCCGCGGACACCTGCCAGCCCTCAAAGGGCATGGCCTTGCCCATGGACTGGAATTCCTCGCCGCGGATCACATAGGAGCGGTTGGGGTCGATCACCGTCAGGTCGGCGTCGGAGCCAGCCTCCACCGCCACCTTTGGCAGACGGAATATCTCTCTGGGGCGGGTGCAAAGACGGTCCAGGATCACCTCCAGAGGCACGATGCCGGTTTCCACGAGGCGGGTATACAGCACCGGGAAGGCCGTTTCCAGACCCACGATGCCGAAGGCGCTGCTGCGCAGGCCGCTGCTCTTCTCCTCTGCGCTGTGGGGCGCATGGTCGGTGGCAATGCAGTCGATGGTGCCGTCCAGCAGACCGGCGATCAGCGCATCCCTGTCCTCCGCGGAGCGCAGGGGCGGATTCATCTTGAAGCGGCCCTCGTCCTGCAGATCCTCGTCGCACAGCACCAGATAGTGGGGGCCGGTCTCGCAGGTGACGGGCAGACCCTCTGCCTTGGCCTGACGGATCAGCTCCACGCTCTCCTTGGTGGAGATATGGCACACATGGTACTGGCAGCCGATCTCCCGCACCAGACCGATATCGCGCTCCACCATCTTCCACTCACTCTCGGAGGAGATGCCGGGGATGCCGTGCTCTGCGGCCCACTTGCCTGCGTGGATGCAGCCGCCGGGGATCAGCAGGTCATTGACCTCGCAGTGGGCCACATAGGGGCGCTCCAGCTTTTTGGCCAGCTCCATGGCTGCGCGTGCCATGTCGTCGGACTGCACGCCCCGTCCGTCATCGGAAAAACCCGCCACATCGGGAGCCATGGCCTCCAGATCTGCCAGCTGCTCGCCCTTCTCGCCCACGGTGATGGCGCCGTAGGGGATGACCCAGATCTTTGCGTCCCGCTGGATGATGTCCAGCTGCTGACGCAGATGCTCCGCACTGTCGGGCACGGGATTCAGGTTGGGCATGGCGCATACGGTGGTATAGCCGCCGGCAGCTGCCGCCGCCGTGCCGGTCTCCACCGTCTCTTTATAAGAAAAACCAGGCTCCCGAAGATGAACATGCACATCAACGAAACCTGGAACGATCCAACAATCATTCACTTCAACAACGGAATAACCGTCACGGGGAAGACTGGGGGAAACGGAAACAATACGTCCGTCGGAAACGGCAACATCAGCGGAAACAAATGCTCCGCTCTGGTATACCTTACCGCCGGTCAGCAACAGATCCATGTTTTTTCCTCTCTTTCCTCTCTTTTTCAACCACTAATTTTATCGAAACCCTGTCCTCTTGTCAACAGATACTTGTCAACAAGATATCACGTTTTTTCTTATGAAACCTCTATCCAATCTGTCCAAAGCCGGAGCCCCGTTTCCGGGGCTCCGATAAGCCTCATTTCAGCTCACCCAGCAGGGTCTCGCCCTCCACGCCGGTGATCCGGACACGGCGCACCTGATTGTGCAGCTCCTCACCCTGCACACGCACCTCCATGTAGTTGGGAGCGTGACCGGCGAACAGACCGTTCCGGGGCTGCTCAAACAGAACCGGGTACTCCTCTCCCACGCAGCCTTCCAGATACTCCCGCTGCATCTGCGCCGCCACGGCGGCGGCACGGCGTGCCCGCTCCTCCTTGACGCTCTTGTGGATCTGGGTCATCTTCGCAGCCGGAGTGCCGGGACGGATGGAGTAGGGAAAAATGTGCATCTGGGCAAAGCCGCAGCGGCGGATAAAGTCCAGCGTAGCCGCAAACTCCTCCTCCGTCTCCTCCGGGAATCCGGTGATAAGATCGGTGGTGATGGCAGGACGGTCAAACCACTTCCGCAGCAGCTCCACAGACTCCAGATACCGGGCGGTATCATACTTGCGGTTCATCCGCTTCAGCGTAGCGTCACAGCCGCTCTGGAGGGAGAGGTGGAGCTGGGGACACAGGTTCTCCAGCGCCGATGCCCGGCGGCAGAAATCCTCGGTAATGGTGCGGGGCTCCAGCGAGCCCAGACGGAACCGTACCTGCGGCGCGGCGTCACACAGAGCCTCCAGCAGGTCAATGAGGCTCTGGCCGTTTTTCAGCTCCTTGCCCCACGAGGAGATCTCGATGCCGGTGATGACGATCTCCCGGTAGCCTTCCTCCGCCAGCTGCTTCGTCTGGGCCACGGCGTCCTCCAGCGGCTCTGACCGCACCGGCCCGCGGGCATAGGGGATGATGCAGTAGGTGCAGAAGTTGACGCAGCCGTCCTCCACCTT
>CAZQJD010000138.1:0-4975 GCA_964593575.1 uncultured Oscillibacter sp. | reverse complement strand
GGGCACGGTATCCAGCAGAGCGCCGTCAGCAAACTGAACACCGGTGTCCTTGATGACAGCCCAGACGTCCTGCATCACCTTGGGAGAAGAAGATGATACGTCCACATAAATGTGGTCAGGGGTCATGAATTCTTTGCATTCCTCAGCAACGCCCACAGAGGCGGAAGCGGGGGTAATGCAGATCACCACTTTGCAGAGCTTGAAGATCTCTTCCTTGGACTCCGCACGGGTGACATTGATGGTGGCAGGATCCGCCTTGGAAAGAGACCGGGACCAGCCGTACACATCCTCGCGGGCCAGACCGTTTTCCTGCAGGCCTTCCGCGATGGCTCTGGCAGCTTCGCCGTAACCGATAAAACCGATCTTCATGCATCAGCCCTCCCCAACGATGTACTGCATGGGATCTTCCTCAATGCCGTACTCCTTGCAGGTCTCGCACAGCTCGGTGAAGGCGCCGCGGCCCATCTTGATGCCGTGGACCACATTGTACTCGGAGCGCTGGGCCTCCAGCTCGCCGGGCAGGAAGATCTCACTGAAGCCGGGAGCCTTCTCGGCTTCCTTCAGCTCCTTGGCGAAGGCCTTGATGCGGGTGTCGAACTCGTCGGGATCCTCGAAAGCGGAGATGTCAATAGCGATCATGGTGTGACCGACATTGGGGCCGCAGGTCTTGTCCTCACGGACATGCTTGCTGGTGACGCCGGCGTTAAGCACACCGCACAGGACATCCACCATGATGGCGATGCCGGAACCCTTGTGGCCGGCGAAGGGCAGCACCGCTCCCACCAGAGCCTTGGCAGGATCGGTGGTAGGATTGCCGTCAGCGTCAATGGCCCAGCCCTGAGGGATCTCTTTGCCTTCGCGCTTATAGTTGGAGATATTGCCGCGGGCGGTAACGGAACAGGCAACGTCCAGCACCATGGGGAAGCTGTCCTTCATGGGGACGGCCATGGAGAAGGGATTGGTGCCCAGCATACCTTCCTTGGAGCCAAAGGGTGCCAGATTGGACACGCCGTTGGTGCAGGAGAAGCCGATCATGCCTTCCTCGGCAGCCAGCATGGGATAGTAGGAAGCCATGCCGTAGTGAGCGCTGCGGCGGACGGCGCACATGCCGATGCCGTGGATCTTGGCCAGTTCCACGGCCTTCTTCATGGCGCGGGTACCGACGATGGAGCCGAAGCCGTCGTCACCGTCGATGATGCAGACAGCTCCCTTGCCCTCATAGGTCAGCTGAGGATCGGCATTCCAGTGCTCCTTCTGGGCGCGCTCCATGTAGCTCTTGATACGGGCAACGCCGTGGGAGGAAACGCCGCGGATATCAGCGAACACCAGGCTGTTGGCAATGAACTCAGCATTCTCACGGGGATAACCGGCAGCGCAGAAGATCTCCGTGCAGAGATGGCGGACGCCATCGGGATTCACTCTCAGGACTTCAGGCAGATTGTTCATGTACAATTCCTCCAAATCTTAAAAAATAACAGGTGGGATATCAGGTGAAATGTGGGTGTTTATTCTATTTTCCAGTATAAAATCTCTCTGCAGGAAAAACAATTTCCAAATAAGAAAAAATCGTTAACCAAAAACTAACGTTTTGTGTTATACTGGCAGCAAGATAAACGATCCGGAGGGCTTGCCATGGAAATTTATCCCCTGCTATACTTTCAGGCCATTGCCGAGACCGGCAATCTCACCCGCGCCGCCGAAAAGCTGATGATCTCGCCGCCGGCACTGAGCAATTCTCTGAAACGGCTGGAGCGGGACTTGGGCGTGGAGCTTTTTGATCGGGTGGGCCGCAGTCTGGTGCTGAACCGCTACGGCGAAGCATATCTGCCCTATGTGCGGCAGATCCTTACCCTGACCCATCAAAGCCGCGAACTGCTGCAGCAAATGCGGGAGGAGCAGCAGAAGCATCTGTCCATTGCCGACACCACCTATGTGTTCGCCTCGCACCTCATCAGCGAGTTCTTGAAGCGGCACCCGCAGATCCGCCTCCACCGAACCTATGTCACCCCCGCTGAAAGCAAGAGCATCGACCTCATCAAGGGCTACGATCTGGCCATCGGTTCCAGCAACAGCATTCAGCGGGCAGGACTGGAGCATATCCACATCCGTTCCGGCCAGACCATTGTGGCCATCGTCAACCACGCCCATCCTCTGGCAGACCGGGACACGGTCTCCATGCGGGAGCTGGCTTCAGAACCCATGATCGCCTACGCCCCCGGTCAGCCGGGCCGTATCATGCTGGAGCAGCTTTTCCGGGAGATCGGAAGCTCCCCTTCCATCATCTATGAGGGCAACGCCCCCCACGCCATGGCTCCCGCACTGGAGCGTAATCTGGGTGTCTTTCTGCAGGCCAGCCACACCGCTCGGTTCAACATGCCCTTTTACGCCGACTGTGTTTCCATTACCGTTCGGGATGCCGCCTATCGGGCAGACACCTCCCTGTTCTGGGCAGCGGAGCGCCCGCTTTCACAGGCGGCAAAGCTCTTCTGCCAGTTCTGCGAGGAGTATAGCCACAATAGTCAGCAGGAATCTTTTTCCGGCAAATCGACGCTTTCATAACTGCATATTCTGTTTTCGACAGGAAACCATACCATCAGAAAGCAGTGCTTTTCAAAATCCCCCTTGACAGCTGCCGGATGGTATGGTATTTTACACCCATAGTTAGCACACACTAACTTTTTCGGCAGGCAGCAGCCTGCTTTCTGTCAGCAAAACAGTTAGCCTTAACTAACCAAAGGAGAGATCCATGATGATTGGCTTTTCTGCCGCTCACCAGCGCTTTGAACTGACCCTCGCATGGCACTGCGCACCGTCGCTGGCAGGTATCAAGGCTGCGGACATGATCTGTTGGGAGCCGCCGGCGCAGGATACCATGGAATTTCTGCAGTACTACAGAGAGAGTCTTGACCGTCTGGGCGTCTGCCTGCGAGTTCTCCGTCCCTGCGGCAGCCGACTGCTGATGCTGGTCTTTCGCCCCAGGCAGCTGGAGCAGTGCCTTTCCCAACCGGATGTGCGGGCTTCACTGGCAAAAGAGGGTTACCCTGTGGGCCAGCGCATAGATCTGGATGCACTGCTGGATCACCTGTGCCGCCGGCTGGAGCAAGAGGAATTTCCCCACGAGATCGGTCTGTTTCTGGGCTATCCCGCGGCAGACGTGGAGGGCTTTCGCATCCACGGCGGACGCAACTGCAAACTGTCCGGCTGCTGGAAGGTCTACGGAGATGCCGACTATGCCCAGAAAATGTTTGAGCGGTTTCTCCGCTGCCGCCAGGCGCTGACCCGCCGGGTAAAGGAAGGCCTTCGGCTGGATCAGATCCTGGTGCCCATGCCGGCAGCCAATTGACCCCAAGTGCGGAGGTGTGCTTTTAAAACCACTGGCAATCGACGCCGGCTCATCCGAAAGGATGAGCCGCTTCACAAACCTGTATAATTTTGTCTGCAGCGCCACGTGCACCGGGACAACGCCGGAATCCCGCAGCAATCGCGTTCGCATTCTGCCGATAGGTGCTGTCTGCCAAGACTTTCTGGATCGCTCTCAGGATGGTCACCGCATCGGATCTGTGGAGCCTGATGCCTGCGCCAAGCTGACAAACCCGCTCCGCAACACCGCCCTGCTCGGAAGTCTGCGGCAGCATCACCAGCGGAACGCCAAAATACAGGCTTTCACTGACACTGTTCATTCCGCAGTGGGACACAAAGACATCCGCCTGCTGCAGAACAGCCATCTGGTCAACATGTGGGAAAACGGATATATTTCCCGGCAGCGTTCCAAATTCCTCCATTGATACCAGATCACCGACAGACATGATCACCTGATAATCGGTGTCTGCCAGAGCGGACAAACATCGTTTATACAGCGGCATCATGTCGTTATTGACCGTTCCCATGGAGATGTAGATCAGCTTGTCCCTGATTTTTTCCACCATCTCCGCGGCAGACCGGACGGAAGGCCCGACAAAGGCATACTTGTCAGAGAACGTCTCGGAACAAGGCTGGAATTCGGGAGAAGTATAAACCACCGTATGGGTATTGTCATCGTTTTGAATGATATCGAGAACGCTTTTCACAGGATAGCCTTTCGCCTGCAGCCGCTTGATCTGCCGGGATATCTTCGGCATAGAGACGATCATCCGAAGCATTTCCCCAGCACTCTGCTTCATGATCCTGGCCGAGTGCTGATTAAATGCAAAGGTCGTGGTGGAAGATACAAAGGGGATCCCCAGCTTCATAGCCACAGCCTTGCCCCACACCGCCATGGAATCCGCAACAATACAATCGGGTCTTAGCCGCTCCATGTCCGCACAGACCTTGTCATCAAGAGCCAATGTGGTATCCACCAGAATTTTGGTTGAGAACGCCAGATCTTTTCCCACCCGGATCGCATTCTTGGGCGACAGTATCTGCTCCATGTCATAATCATCGCATGATACGAACACGGCGCCTGCCGCCTCGATCTTCTCCCACATCATGTTGTAGGAGTAGTACCAGACCTGATGACCACGGAAAACCAATTCCCGCACAACACCCAGAGTCGGGTTGGTGTGCCCATGGGCAGGGATACAAAAGAAAACGATTTTCGCCATATGCCCCGCCTTATTCTTCTATCTCAGAAAAAATCCTTGCAATGTATTCTTTCTGCTGTTCCTTGGGGAGAATCGCAAGGCCTCTTTTTTCATCACCCAGCACCAATATCTCATTTCCGGGTTGGAGATCAAACAGCTCCCTTGCTTCCTTCGGGATCACGAACTGACCCTTTTCCCCGATTTTCATCATCCAGGCATATTTCCCATCATGCACCTTCATAACACAGCCTCCATAGTATGATTGATATGATCAATCATACTATGGTTTAAAAATAATTGCAAGCATATGCAGGCATTTTTCTGCAACCGACGTCTACCCAAACCGACGTCTATGGTGACCCCTTTTACCTTTTGGGTTGATATAGGCTTATTCTCCAAGCCTCTCGTCGATT
>CAZQJD010000137.1:0-5120 GCA_964593575.1 uncultured Oscillibacter sp. | reverse complement strand
TGACGCGGCCTGCGCCGATGAGCATATCCCAGTCGCCGCCGGCGGGACCGGCCCAGACGGTGAAGTCCTTCTGGCCCTGACGCAGGATCTCGCTGACAGCTGCGTAAGGCTTGCGGTTGGTGGTGAAGCCACCGAAGCAGATGGTGTCGCCGTTTTCGACATACTTTGCAACGGCGTCATGCAGACTCATTACTTTGTTCACGTGAAAGCCTCCTGTAAAGTTTTACATTTTGTGCTTTTGGTTGACGGGGTTATAAACGACCAACACCCGAGAGGGGCTTTTTTGCCCCTCCCGGATGGTAATCACGGTTTAGCCGAAGAAGATCAGGAAGAAACCTGCTGCCACGGCGGAGCCGATGACGCCGGCCACGTTGGGGCCCATGGCGTGCATCAGCAGGAAGTTGGTGCGGTCATACTGGGAGCCCACGGTCTGGGACACGCGTGCGGCCATGGGAACGGCGGACACGCCGGCAGAGCCGATGAGGGGATTGATCTTGCCCTTGGTGACGATGCACAGCAGCTTGCCGATGAGCAGGCCGCCCACGGTGGCAAAGGAGAAGGCGAACAGGCCCAGAGCGATGATGGCCAGGGTCTGGGGCTTCAGGAAGATCTCGCCGCGGGCGGTGGCGCCGACGGACAGACCCAGCATGATGGTGCAGATGTTGCAGAATGCGTTCTGGGCAACGTCGGAAAGACGATCCACAACGCCGCACTCGCGCATCAGGTTGCCCAGCATCAGCATACCGATCAGGGGAGCGGTGTCAGGCAGCAGCAGGGCGCAGACGGTGGCGACCACGATGGGGAAGACCACCTTCTCGGTCTTGCTGACGGGACGCAGCTGCTGCATCTTGATCTTGCGTTCCTTCTCGGTGGTGAGGAGCTTCATGATGGGGGGCTGCACCAGGGGGATCAGCGCCATGTAACTGTAAGCCGCCACGGCGATGGGAGCCACCAGCTCAGGTGCCAGCTGGTTGGCGGTGTAAATAGCGGTGGGGCCGTCCGCGCCGCCGATAACACCGATGGCTGCGGCCTGCTGGGGGGTGAACAGATGCTCACCGCCGATGGTGATCATGTTGGCCACGATGAAGGCCACATAAATGCCGAACTGAGCGCCGGCACCCATCAGCAGGGAGATGGGGTTGGCGATCAGGGGACCGAAGTCCGTCATGGCGCCGACCGCCAGGAACATGATGCAGGGGAAGAAGCTGGACTTGACGCCCATGTACATAACGCCCAGAATGCCGGCTTCATACCAGTTTTCCACTTCGCTGTAGAAATAGTAGAAGGTGCCGGACATGGGAAGGTTGGACAAAAAGATGCCGAAGGCGATGGGCAGCAGCAGCAGCGGCTCGAACTTCTTGACGATGGCCAGGTACAGCAGAACGAAGGAGATGAGGATCATCACGCCGTTCTGCCACTGGTCAGCCAAGGCAGCGAAGCCGGACTGTGCCAGCAGCTGGCCTAAGATTTCCAGGAAATTCAAGGTACAGTCCCTCCTTAGCCGATAACGGCGAGAGCCTGGCCGGTGGTGACGGCGTCACCCTTCTTGACGTTGATGGCCTTGACGGTACCGGCCACGTCAGCGACGACCTCGACTTCCATCTTCATGGCTTCCAGCATGATGATGCACTGACCGGCGGTCACAGCGGTGCCAACGCCAGCCTTGACGTCCAGCACGGTGCCGGGCATGGGAGCGGAAACGGGAGTCTCACCGGCGGCGGGAGCAGCCACGGGAGCGGCGACAGGAGCGGGAGCAGGTGCGGCGACAGGGGCGGGAGCAGCCACGGGAGCGGCCACAACGGGAGCCACCACGGGAGCGGGAGCGGCAACATAACCGCCGGCGATCTCATCGCGGGTCATCTGATGGAAGGGAGAAACGCGCTCCACATCGACTTCGTACTTCTTGCCGTTGACGGTAACATTGTATTTCATGACACAAATCCTCCTGAATTTTTCATACTTAAAATTTTGATGTATGTGTTTTCTTTGGGGTACAGATCCGCAAAAGCGGCGGGGATCACACCTCGCGAATGCCGGCGATGCTCAGCTCGCTGGGATCGGCGCCCAGCTCCTCGCAAATGACGGATGTGACGATGGCCACGATCTCGCTGTCATCCTTTTCGGGAACAGCGGGAGCGGCGGGGGCGGGAGCAGGAGCTGCCTTCTTGCCGGCTGCTACGCCCAGGGCCTTGGCAAAGACGATAATGACCAGCGCCAGGAAGATCAGGACCAGGAAAACGATCATGAATCCCATAGCAGATGCCAACAGAGCTTCACCCATTGTCATAGAGTTACTTGTCCACACAGAGTCTCACCTCCTTGAAGTTCCGTGAATCGCCGGATCATTGCCAGTTGATTCAGCGTAACATACTCATACAGTTGAAAGTATACCATACAATTCTCACATTGAAAGTTCGCAAATTGCCTTTTTCTTTGCATATATTGTCGAAATCAAAAATGGAGATTTTGACAGAAAATTTTCACGGTATTTCTTGTGAAAAATGCCGGAATACGAGTTTGCTTTTTCGAAAGAAATACCCAACGGCAGGAGATCCGTTTTGGCGCAAAATGAAAAAAATTCTCCCAGCAACAAAAGAAAATCTTGACGAATCTTGCTTTTTGATGCAGAATATAACAAGATAAGACGAAAAAAACGCAATTTCGGATATCGCCGAAAGAGGAGGACCCATGAACAGGGAGAAATTTTCCATCAGTCTGAATCAGGATGCCACATGGCGAATGGACAAGCTGCATTTTCATGAGAGCGTTGAGGTTTTGCTCTCGCTGTCGGAGGGCGGCGACTTTTTCATCGGACAGGAGATGTATCCCATCCGGAAGAATACGCTGTTTCTGCTGGATTCCGCGGTTCTGCACAGGACGGTCCATGAAAAGCAGGAAACTCCATATCGCCGTTATATCATGCACATCCTGCCGTCTACACTGGAAAGTCTGTCCACGCCCCAGACGGATTTTGCACGCAGCTTTCGCCGTGCCAAGACCTGCACCGTCCTCAATGAGCGGCAGCGTACCGGGCTGATGAGCCTGTTCAACCAGCTGGAGGAGGGGCCGGGCAACGGCTTTGGCGATGATGTGCGCTACAATGTTCGCCTGCAGGAGCTGCTGCTGCAGCTTTGCGGTGTGTGGGAGGCGTCTGCAACGGAGCTGGGCTCGGTGAATCCGGATTATGAAAAGGTCCTGCCCGTGCTGCAGTATATCCAGAACCATTTTACGGAGACTTTTTCGCTGGACGATCTGGCCAAAAACTTTTCCATCAGCAAATATCATCTGTGCCATGTGTTCAAGAACGTAACGGGCTTCAGTGTTATGGAATATGTGATCCAGCGGCGGATTATTCTTGCCCGGGAACTGCTGCGTGAGCCGATCTCTGTGCAGGAGGCCGGCGAGCGGGCGGGCTTCCAGACCAATTCCCACTTTATCCGCACGTTCAGTGCCTATACGGGGATGTCACCCAAGCGGTATGCCCGCCAGTATCTCCAGAGCGACAAGTGTGACACTCTGGTGGAGAAATAAATATTTGCGTATGATGCAAAACGACACCGTGGTTCGCCACGGTGTCGTTTTGCATCATACGCTGTTTTCCAGTCGTGTGCGGTATTCGCCCGGCGTCATGCCGGTGTGCTTTTTGAACAGCTTGGAGAAATAGTTGGCGTCGGAGATGCCGCAGTGCTGGGCGATGCTCTGCACCTGCAGGCGTGTGGTCTGCAGAAGATAGGCCGCGTGCTCCATCCGCTTGGTGTTGATATGATCGGTGACAGTCTGGCCGGTCTCTTTTTTGAAGAGAGTAGACAGATAGCTGGCGTTGATGTTCTGGAGCTGTGCCAGAGTCTGCAGCCGCAGATCCACGGAGAGATCGGAGTCGATATAGGCGATGGTGCGCTGGATCGTGGCGGAATATTGGCGGGTGGCATGCTTTTTCACCAGACGGCAGTAGGAACGGATCATCTCGGCCAGCATATCCTGTCCCTTCTGGACAGAGCGTACGGCCTCGATGCGGTGGGCAAAGTCGCCGGAGATGCTGTCCAGATATACCGGGTGGACGCCGCCCTGCTCCGCAGCCTTGCGGAGGATGGTGTTGCAGATGATGCTGTAGTTCTTGATGTTGCGGATGGGATCACCCATGCGCTGCTCAAAGCTCAGCTGTGAGAAATTGGACACCATTTGTTCCGCGCGGTGGATGAGGCCCTGAGACACGGCGCGGATCAGTTCGTTTTCAAAGGCATAGCGCTGCTCCATCACCTGCATATTCATCAGCAGCTCTTCCGGAGAATCTCCGCCGGCCTTGGGGAGAGGAACAAAGGAGCCGGTGAGCTCCTGGTTGATGTCCACGATCTCGTAGGCGCTGCCGCTGCCCCAGATCCGTTCCGCGAAGGTGTTGAGGATGGAGAAGAGAACGCTCTCATCCGCTATCACCGGAACATTGCTGTAGTATTTTTCCAGCTTTGAAAAATCCCTGGGGTGAAGCCCCAGGCGCTCTGCTGCCTCCAGAAGCTGTCCGCGATCCAGAGGCTCTGATGTGTACGGCCCGATCATCAGGGCTGTGGGGGTCGGCGTGTCCGGCAGCAGGAGGGACACGTAGCAGCAGCCGTAATTGTCCGTTGTTTTGCAGATGGTATTGGAACGGCACCAATGGGAAAAGTGCTCAAAGGCGAGACGGTATTCGTCACTGCGGCCCAGAAAGGCACGCAGTCCGAAGTCCGGCGGATGCTCCGGCTGGGTATCCGGCATCAGGAGCAGCGCCTGCAGATGAAGCTTGCGCAGGATGGAGAGCAAAAAATCCAGTTCTGTCTGATAGAACATAAAATAAAAGCCTCCGTTTTTATACATGCTGTACAAACGTTTGGAAGGTTCTTTTCTCCATTATCATATAACTCTGACAGTTTTTCAACAGTGAAAACAAAAATATTACTATAAAAGGATAAAAAATTACTCACGTGTTCCACCACGTTCTTGTTAATATTTTTTAGAAGAAACGTCCTTTTTGCGTCAGTATGTCCAAGAGGGACGAAACGAAAACGTGATAAGTGAGGGAAAACAACATGGCAAAGAAATCTGTCCAGTTGGACGCAAACGGCCATCGCAAGTTTGGTATCCGCGACAGT
>CAZQJD010000136.1:0-5146 GCA_964593575.1 uncultured Oscillibacter sp. | reverse complement strand
ATACCACTTGGTCATGCAGTTGCAGATGTTGTTGCAGCACAGCACGAAGTCGGGCTGGGGGATGCGCATCTGACGATAGGGCTTGATGGATTCCCAATACTTATCCTTCAGAGGACCGTCGGGCAGAGCCTCGATCTCGTGAATGTCAACGAGAACGGTGTAGGGCTGCTGGGTCTTGGGATCCTTCTTGGGCTTGCCGGTCTCGGGATCGATGACCACGTTGCCGTCAGCGTCCTTCAGAGGCTTGCCGCTCTTGGGGTCGATGATATACTCCAGAGTCTCGGGGTCAAACTTGCGGGCGGCGCGCTTGCCGGCGGCATAGGCCAGGCTGATGCGGGCATAGCCGCAGATATCGTTGTCATAGCCCAGATCCTCGGCGGCCTGACACATGATCTCGCCGTCACGGTTGGCGGCGATACCGGCAGCCTGATTCTCGGGATACATAACATCCAGATCGAAGGCTGCGGCCAGCTCGCAGGGGAACTTGGAAGAGGACCAACCAACCAGCTTGCCTTCTGCCTTTGCCTTACGGGCATCTGCGTGGACATCGTCGACGACCTTACGCAGGGCAAGGACGCCGGGGCTTACTTCTTTAGCCATAGTAGTTTCCTCCTGTTATTCATGTTGCATGGGATAAAAGGCCATCAGGCCTTGTTTTCCTTCTGGTACAGTCTGTAGGCGAAGACAGCTGCGCCGAGAGCGCCTACGTACTGGGTCAGGGGAGAGGTGAAGACTTCGTGCTCCAGCTGCTCCTGCAGAGCGCTGACAATGCCGGTATTCTGGGCCACACCGCCGGTCATGACCACCTTGTCCTGAATGCCCACGCGGTGGGCAAGGCCTGCCACGCGGCCGGCCACGGAGGTGTGGATGCCTTTGATGATGTCACGCTTGTCAGTGGCCTGAGCCAGCTGGCTGATGACCTCACTCTCGGCGAAGACTGTGCAGGTGGAGCTGATGCCGACATGCTTGGTGGACTGCGCACTGAGGGCGCCCAGCTCCTCCACCTTGACCTCCAGAACGCGAGCCATCACGTCCAGGAAGCGGCCGGTACCGGCTGCACACTTGTCATTCATCTGGAAATTGATAAGATTGCCGTTTTCCACCCGGAGGATCTTGACGTCCTGACCGCCAATGTCGATGACGGTGCGAACGTCCGGGAACAGGAAATAGGCGCCCTGAGCGTGACAGCTCAGCTCACTCATCTGCTTGTCGGCCACGTGATCCAGAGAGTTGCGGCCGTAGCCGGTGGCCAGGACATAAGCCATATCGTCATGGGTCATGCCGGCGCTCGCCAGCACATCTTCGATGGCGCGCTGGGGACCGCTGGTACCGGCACCGACACTGATGAGGGACTTTGCCGCGATCTCCGTGCCGTTCTTGAGAATCACGCACTTGGAGGCGGTGGAGCCGATGTCGATGCCGAGGGTGTAAATATCCTTCATTTGGGTAGTTCCTTTCATTGGCTGAGGACGCTCTTCCGGGCACCGCCGGTCTGGCGGTGCCCGAAAGCGGAAAATATTACTTCAGGTTCAGGTTGTTGTAGTCGCGGATCACGCGGGGCAGCAGCATCTGATGGAAGGGGCAGATGCTCTTGGGATTCTGGTAAGCAGCGTTGGCGAAGGCAACGATGTAGTTGCGCAGCTTGGGCATGTCGACGACCTCGTCCACCATGCCGCTCTTGGCGCAGTAGGAGGGAACGGAGGTGTCGATGTAGTGCTGGATCAGCTTGTTCATCTTGTCGATGGTGCCCTGCAGATCCTTGCCCTCATCCTGCTCCTTTACCAGACGGCGGCTGTACATAGCGCCGGCTGCGGTCTTGCCGTACATAACGTTGATCTCGGTGGCAGCAGTGCCCAGAGAGAACACGTTGTTGTCGTTGCCCTGGGGGCCGCCCAGCACGTAGTGAGCAGCGGCGGTACCCTTACGCAGGGTGATCTCCAGCATGGGCAGGCTGGTGGACTGGATGGAGTAGATCAGGCTCTGGCCCAGGCCCAGCAGCTCAGCCTTCTCGGCCTCGTTGTCGACGTCGATACCGGTGGTATCCTGGATCCACAGCATGGGAACGCGGTCACGGTTACACAGGGTAACGAACTCGTTCATCTTGATCAGGCCCTGACGATACAGCTTGCCGCCCATGCCGATGGCGCCGGCGCCGCGGTATTCGGGATAGTTGGGGAAGCCCTGCAGAGCCAGAACGCCCTGACGGTTGGCCACCACGCCCACCAGCAGACCGTCGATCTTGGCAAGGCCCGTGATCATTTCGGGACCATAGTTGGGCTTATACTCCATGAACTCGCCGCCGTCGACCAGAGCCTTCAGCACGTTGTACATATCGTAGGACTTACGGGTGTTGCGGGGAACGATGTTGTACAGATCCTCGCCCTGCAGTGCGGGAGCCTTGGGAGTGTCAACACGGAAGAACTCCAGGTTGTAGCTGGGCAGGTAGTCCATGTACTTCTTGATGGCATCCAGAACGCCCAGCTCCTCAGCGTAGACCTCGCGGAAGAAGCCGGTCTCGTTGTAGTGGATGGAGACGGATCCGGGAGGATCGTTCTTCATCTTGCGGGTGGCGTCGATCATGCCCTGAGCGCCTTCATCGTCAACGTAGGGCTTGGAGTCCATGCCGCCGACGATGCCTGCGCCGCCGACTGCCATGTTGGCGTCCTTGTGGGCCAGCAGGATGGTGGGGCTGATGGAGTGATAGCCGCCGCCGGCGGGGTTGGTGCCGTAGATGCCGACGATGACGGGCACGCCCATCTGGTTCAGCTCGGAGTTGCGATAGAAGGGGGTGCCGCCGCCGCGACGGTTGGGATAGACCTTCTCCTGCTCGTCCAGCTTAACGCCGGAGCAGTTGAGGATGTACACCAGGGGGATGCCCAGCATCTTGGCGGTGTCGCTGCCGCGCAGCAGGTTGTCAGCCTGACCGGCGACCCATGCGCCAGCCATCTTCTTGTTGTCGGAAGCGATGATGACAGCCCACTTGCCGTTGATGCGGCCCAGGCCCTTCACCAGGCTGGTGCCCACGATGCCGATCTTCTCGTCCTTGTTGTCGGCGGGGTTGTACAGGGTGTTCAGGGGGCAGAAGCTGCCCTCGTCCACCAGAGACAGCACGCGCTCCATGGCGGTGTACTGGCCCTTGGCATGGATCTTGTCGTCGGGGACACCGGCGGACAGCATCTTGGCGACCTGCTCATGCAGCTCGGCCTCAATGCCCTTCAGCTCGGCGACGTTCTCAGCGTTGGGTGCAAAGGGAGAGCCCTTCAGCACCTGCATGGACTGGAAATATCCAGGCATGGAATAATTGCCCATCGTTTTATTCTCCTTTCAAATGTAGAGGGACGGCGTTGTGCCGCTGGGATAATTAGTCCTTGGGAACCTTGATGAAGGCCTGGCCGGGGTCGATCTCTTCGCGGATGATCTTGATGATCTCGGGAGAGGGACCCTCGAACAGCTGGGCGCGGGAAACGTCCACTTCAAAGCCGGTGTTCTCCTGAACCATCTCGGGAGTGGAGAACGGATAGTAGTAAGCCAGGTACATACGCTTGGTCTCTTCGTCGAACTTCATGATGCCCAGATCGGTAACGACCATCTGAGGACCACGGTTGCCGGGCAGACCGACCTTCTCACGGCCGCCGGGGCCGTCCATCCAGCCGCAGGAGGTGATGTAGTCGATCTTCTCCATGAAGCGGCGCTTCTGATGCTGCATCATGATGACGGTGTTGCAGGAGGTGGCGATGCCGTTGGCGCCGCCGGAGCCGGTGAAGCGGGTCTGGGGCTTGACGTAGTCGCCCTTGCCGTAGATGCAGGTGGAGTTGACGTTGCCGTAGGGGTCGATCTGGGCGCCGCCGATGAAGGCGATCAGACGATCCTCGTTGTGCAGCCACTCATTGGCCTCGAAGCCGATGAAGCGGACGTTGGGCCACTGCACTGCGCAGTGAGCCATGAAGCGGTTGTCGCCGACGGAGCGGGGGACCTCGACGGGGTCGCAGTCCATCAGGCCGCTCTCAACGATGGGATGGCAGGAGGGGCACACAACAGCCTTGGCCAGAGAAGCACCGATCAGGGGCAGACCGGTACCGACGATAACGATCTGGTTTTCCTTGATGTTCTTGGCGATGGCGTAAGCCTGCATTTCCTGCTTAGTATACTTGGTATAATCAGCCATTTCTAAATACCTCCCTGACTCTTACTTCTTCAGATGGGTGTTGGAATAGCCCAGATGGGGAGCGTTCTTCAGGCTCATCAGACGGGCGCCACCGATCTTGTTCAGCAGTTCCTGGTGATCCTTCACAGAGTAGACCCACTTCTCCAGATAATCCTGGAAGGTCTGGGGGATGGCGGTGCCTTCCTCGGCAGCCTTGGCAGCGGCAGCCGCCTTCTCGGCAGCCTCAGCCAGCTTGGCGTTGTCGGGAGCGGCGGCAGCGGCCTTGGCAGCCTTGGCGGCAGCCTTGGTCAGCTTGGCGACGGCGTCGGCAGCGTCGGCATAGTTGGAAGCACGGTCATACTCACGCAGAGCGTTGGGATCGTTGTCGTACAGGCCGTAGCACTGAGAGGGCCATGCACCGTAGGGAGCGTGGACAACAGCGCTGACGCACTCACCGAAGATACGGGTCAGAGTGGGATCGCGGCGGATGTACTCGTCGCTGACCAGCTCGTCGCAGGTAACGATGACCTTGCGGGCGGCAACAGCGATGTCGACATCGTGGAACTCGTCGCCCAGGATGATGCAGGTGCCGTCGGGAGAGGCCTGCTGCACATGGATGATGGCGGTGTCCAGACGGGGAACGGGGACGGCCACGACCTTCTCGCCGGGCTTGAAGGGGTTCTCCACCTCAACGCACTTCAGATCGTCCAGAGCGGGATCGGCCTTGCGCTGCTCCTCGCTGATGCCCCAGTACTTCATCAGACCGGAACCCTGCATCAGGCGGACGGGCAGATAGGGCAGACCCAGGGATGCGGCATGGAGCTGCAGCATCAGAACGTCCTGAGAGTAGTCTTCATAGACCAGCTCGCCCTTCTCGATGGCGGCGCGGAAGCGGCGGGACACGTTGGTGTAGCCGGAGTTGGCGGTGTAGCAGTTGATGTAGTTCTTGACGCGGCCTGCGCCGATGAGCATATCCCAGTCGCCGCCGGCGGGACCGGCCCA
>CAZQJD010000135.1:0-5331 GCA_964593575.1 uncultured Oscillibacter sp. | reverse complement strand
CAGTTCCTCTCTGCGTGTTGCTCTGTATTCACAGTCAAACTTACTTATTTGCAGCGTTTCCTCATCATCAATGATATACTGGATGAGTTTGTAATGATCTTCATTCCAGTCCCATGTCTGGAACGAAACCCGCTGCCCTTTGTCGGTCTTATGAACATAAGGCGGAGAGTACGGGGGGGTATCCTTCAGCAGCGCATCATAATCTCTAATGCTGGCAACAAACATGCCTCCTGCAACGATTTGATTTGTGATACTCCTAACAGCAGATTCCAATGCAGTTTTTGAGAGCATGTGGGGCAAAGCATTATCCATGCAAATCACAATGTCAAACTGTTCAGAAAAAGTTTCCGATAAAGCACAAAAATCAGCACGTTCAAAACGGATGTCAACCTGATTCTTTGCAGCTCGCTCTCTTGCTTCCGCAAGTTCTCCATCGCTGATGTCCGAAGCGGTTACATGATATCCGAGTGCCGCAAGCCCTATTGCCTGCGTCCCTATTCCACAGGCACAGTCAAGAATCTGGGCCGTATCATCAAAGCCATTATCCCCAAAGATCTCATTCAGAGTGTTGGCTTGTTCTTGGGTTGTGGATTGCCAATCAAAAAACAACTTGTCGTATTGAGATGCCAGACTATCATAAAAAGTTTGTGTGATATCCATGAGAATACCTCCCTTGCACACCGTTCAAACGCATTCTATCAAATGGCAGCCCGAACTTCAATAACTGGTGAAATCTGCAGAGATTTTATCCATCAACACAAAGGGATTAAAAATCGGCAAACTTGACAATACTCCCCTCATGCGATATACTGTGCAAAGTTTTGTCAAAAGGATAACCCGACTGAAAAAGGAGTTTTATGCGCAAAAATTATAATCAGATTTGGAAAAGCTGCTGTCTTATGCTGACAGCCATGGTTCTGCTGACGGCTTCCGCCTGGCTCTCTTCCAGCAAAGCCAATGCGCTGTTTTTCCTGACGGATACGATTGAAACAGCAGCCGCACCGGTCCCGGAAACAGAACCCCAGAGCACCCCGCGAATCACTTACTTCTATGAGCAAACGATGGAGAACATCCCTTACGAAACCATTCGCCATGCCTCACCTGACCTGCCTGCAGGAGAAGAGCGGGTCATACAAGCCGGCTCAGAGGGCATCCGTATCTGTGACTATGAAGTGGCATATCTTGACGGTGCGGAGATCGACCGGCTCCTGCTGACAGAGGATGTGGAACCTGCCGTCGATGAGATCATCGAATACGGCACCGCTGTAGCTACGGTAGATGAAGACGACCACATCACTGAAGTTCAGAAAAACGAGGACGGCAGCGGTATTCTTACCTTTGCCTCCGGCGGCACCATGAAATTCTCTGCCATCAAGGATGTCACCGCCACAGCCTACACCGCCGGACGCGGCGGGGCCGGTTACATCACCGCCAGCGGCACCCCCGCCCGTCCGGGTGCCGTAGCTGTGGACCGCAGGGTCATCCCTCTGGGCAGCAAGCTGTATATCGTCACCAATGACGGCAAATATATCTACGGCATTGCTGTGGCGGAGGATACCGGCGTTATCGGCAACCGCGTGGATCTATACTATGATGACTATGACGAGTGCATCATCTTTGGCCGCAGAGCCGCCACCATCTATATTCTGGAAGACTAAGCTAAACTGCCTGCTGCATGAACTTGATGCAGCAGGCAGTGTTGTTTGTCTTTTTGTTATTTCATCACGTCATGGATCACCCGCAGGGTGTTCTTCCAGCAGATCTTCTCCACCTCATCCTCCGTAAACACGCGGCAAAGCCCGTCTATCAGCAGGGGCATACCGGCATAGTCGCGGAACTCCACTTCTGTATTAATACCGTCAAAATCAGAACCAAGAGCCACGGTGTCAACACCTGCCACATTGGCAATGTACTTGGCATGGCGTACGATATCCTCTGCAGAAGCATATTTGCTGCCCTTCTTCAGGAAACCTGCGTAAAAATTCACACCGCATACACCGCCCCGGTCACCAATGACGCGGAGCATCTCGTCTGTCAGGTTGCGGCCTTCTTCACACAAAGCGCGGGCGCAGGAATGAGAAGCTGCAAACGGCACTCTGGTATGCTTTGCTACATCCCAGAAGCCTCTGTCAGACAGGTGGGACACATCAATGATGATACCCAGTTCTTCCATGCGGCGAATCGCATCAATTCCAAACGGCTTTAATCCCAGCCGCATTTTCTCCGGATCACTGCTCTGAGGATAACCGAGAGAATTCTCCCAGTTCCAGGTCAAGGACATCATGCGCACACCCATCTGATAGAACGCATCCACCCGCTCCAGCTTTCCTTCCAGCGCCACAGCATCCTCCATGCTCAGGATGGAGGACATCAAACCCTTCTCCTGATGGCGCAGGATATCGCCGCAGGCATATGCGGGTGCAATGATATCCGCATTGGCCGACAGCTCCTTTTGATAGCATGCATAGACCCACTGCACATATTCATAGGGCGACAGCGTCAAGCCTGCTCGCTGCAACGCATTGTGGGTGCGGGTCCAGATGGCAAAAAACTGTGCCATGGCTCCACTCTTCTGCATCTTACAGAGATTGATATCGCAATCACCGTTCCGTAAACCCGTCGCGCCGTTGGAGCGCACAACCTTATCCATCGTATCACAGTGAAGATCGATCAGTTTTGTCTGCATGGAAAATCCTCCTTATGGATGTTCACTTGTTTGTATGTTATTCCATCTTTTCCTTCCACGGACGAAGGCTGACCGCACATGCCGCCACGCCCAAAATCGCCATCACGATCCAGAGCAGCAGCGTAATGCTCCAGCCATGCGTTTCTGATACGATGGCAACGCCGTAGGTAGATATGGCACTGCCCACATAGGTACAGGAATTCAGCACACCGGACACCAGAGACACATTTCCGTACTTCTTAAAATACGGCGGAATCATGGAGATCAGCATCAGATTCACACCGTGCATACTTCCGGTAAGCAGCGCCGAAAACAAAACAGATATCAATGCCTGTTTTCCGCTGAGCAGTACCATGGCTACCGCAGATAGGCCGCCGATGCCGAAGAAAAGGGCGGCGCACAGCAGAAGACTGCGCATTTTTGCGTGCACCTTCAATGCCGCCTGGCAGGACAGAATACTGAATACCGGAAGTACTACGCCGCTGAGAATGGAGATAGCACTGCCCAAGCGATAGGTCTCGGATATGTAGGACGGCATCCAGGTGGTCACACCGTCACGCAGCATTCCCATCATGACAATGGCGAACATGATGCACAGCATATACGGTGCCAGCAGCTCTCTGGAGGCGCAGTCATTCCGCGTACGCGGCTTTGCTGCCGCTTCCGGCGCAGGATCTGCCGCTCGCCTGTTCCACAGAAGAACCACAGCTGCTCCGCAGATTGCCGAGGCAATAAACACAGCCTTCCAGCTGCACAGAGAGATCAGCACCGGAGATACCAGATACACCGCAATGGTTCCCACCGAGCTCCCCCATAAGACACGAACAACACCGGTTCTATATGCTTCCTCCGAGAGCATGGATGACATGATCTTCACCAACGGCGGCCAGATAAATGCCTGCGCCAGACCGTTGACGCACCAGACAGCGGTCATCTGATACGGATCTGTGCACAGCGGAATCAGAATGTTCATCAGAGAAGAAACAGAAAGTCCAAGCGCCACCAGTTTTTTCGGTGAAAACCGGTCTCCGCACATTCCACTGATCAGCTGTCCTGCACCATAGGTGATAAAACTTCCTGTCACCGCCATGGAAAGCAGCTGCTTGGAAAAGCCGGTGACACGAATCATTTCCGATATAACCGCACCGTAATTGATGCGGGTAACATAGCTTGCAAAATAGGTAACGGCAAACAGCAGAACCAGACTGGTTTCATTCCGGTCACTCCGCATATAGGCCACGCCTCCCTTCCTACCTTGCGCACAACTGCATGTTTCCGGAAATACGCACATTTTGATAGAATCTTACACCTTTTGCACGACCATTGCAAGGTGCAGATTTCTTACCTTTCCTTTCTGCGGTTTTTCTGTTATACTGAGAAAAATGCATCCTGAAAGGCGGGATATTTTGAATCTTTGTGATTTTGATACCATACAACAGCTGCTTCTGCGCCACGGCTTTAAATTCTCCAAATCCATGGGGCAGAATTTCCTTATCGACGGCAACGTCCCCATCGCCATCGCCGAGGCTTCCAAGGCCGATGAAACCTGCGGCGTGCTGGAGATTGGCCCCGGCATCGGCGCATTGACCACACAGCTGGCACGCCGGTCGGGAAAGGTGGTTTCCATTGAGCTGGACCGCGACCTGCTCCCGGTATTGCAGGAAACGCTGGCTGTCCATGACAATGTGGAGATCATCTCCGGCGATGCTCTGCGGCTGGATCTGCGTGCATTGATTCGTGAAAAGTTTCAAGGGCTGACCCCCATGGTATGCGCCAATCTCCCCTATAACATCACCACACCGGTATTGACAAAGCTGCTGGATATCCCCGAGTTGACAGCCATCACCGTGCTGATCCAGAAAGAAGCCGCCCAGCGGATCTGCGCCCGTCCCGGCACCAGTGAGGTCAGCGCATTCTCCATGCAGATGCAGTATCAGATGGAACTGGAGCCAGTGCTGGAGGTTCCCAGAGAATGCTTTTACCCTGTTCCCAAGGTAACTTCCACCGTGTTGCGCTGTGCGCGTTATCCGGTGCCAGCCGTACAGGTAAAAGACGAGGCCCTGTTCCGGAAAGTTCTGCAGGGCGCCTATCTGCTGCGGAGAAAAACACTGGTGAACAGCCTTGCCTCCGCCCTGCCACGGTTCTCCAAAGAGACTCTCCGCCAGGCGATCCTTGCTGCCGGCCTTCCGGAAACCGTCCGCGGTGAACAGCTGACATTAGAAAACATTGCCGCACTATCCGATTTTCTCACTGTTGCGTAACAAGTAACGTTTCCTGCTTGATTTGTTCCGTACGATGCTGTATACTGGTAAACAGAAGATTGCATATCCCCAGCGATCTCATGATACAGAAATATATTTAGGAGGAGTCATTCATGTCCACTAAGGCTTATTATTCCAGAAGCGATATCGGCCCCGGTAAGGTTGGTTTCTCCACCACCCGTTCCATCATTGAGGCCCCCTTCTACGCTAACAACGTGATCAAGGTCAACACTCTGCGCGAGGCCTATGAGCTGGCCAAGAATTCTCCCGGCACTGTTGTCACTGACATGCCCGTCTATCGCGGCGAGGAATTCGGTCTTGATCCCGATGCCAAGGTCCTGCTGTTCAACGACGGCTCCATCACCGGCCGCTATGCTCCCGCCC